>JBBDYP010000018.1:0-13610 GCA_040900615.1 Solirubrobacterales bacterium
ACGACGTTGTGGCGGTGGATCGTCTCCAGGTTCTCCTGGCGCGCCATCACGAAGGCCTCGTCCGGCAGGTCCGGGTAGTTCTCGACCACCTGGCGCACCATCTCCCGCACGCAGTCCTCGACGAAGCGCGGCTGTTCGTGCGCCTTGACCACCACCGACATCTCGTCCGGCCGCTTCATCAGCTCGTAGATCTCCGAGCTCATCGAGCTCTCGACCACCCGCAGCAGCTCTGGCGCGTCGATCCAGGCCGGCCCGCCCTCCGGACAGCCGATGTGGAGGGTGCCGATGCCGCGCTGGTTGTGGGTCGCGATCGGCACCACCTCGATCACCTGCTCGATCTCCTCCGGGCCGAAGCCCTGCTCGGCCAGACGCTCGCGGGCCAGCCCGGAGACCATCTCCTGGGCGCAGGGACAGGCCGTCATCCCCTGGGCCTGGACGCCGGTCAGCGTCCGCGTGCCGCGCTCGGAGTCGACGGCGGTGCCGAAGAGGACGTAGATCTCCTGGGTGCTCTGGCCGCTCTCCGGAGTCGACACCGTCTCCGGGTAGCGAGCGGTGACGGAGACCTCGGCCCGCAGCCCGCCCTGGCGCTCGCGCACCCGCTGGGCGACGTGGGCGGCCAGGACCTCGGCCTTGAAGGCCTCGCCGAGGACGACCTCGTCGATCGCCTCCCCGACGATCTCCTCGAAGCGGGACATGTGGACGCCCGCCTGTCGCGGGTTGAGGTCGACGAAGCACTCGAAGCCGGCGTAGAAGAGGTTCTCGGTCCCGTCGGCCTTGACCCGGATCACCTTCTCGACCCCGGTCACTCCGACCCGCGAGAGGCTGACCTGCGTGGCGGGGACCGAGGCCTGCACGTCGGGGGTGGCGGGGGTGGCGGTCTGGTGGGTGGCCATCGGCTTATGAAGCGTAAGCGACCGGGGCGGGCGGCGGCCGATGGAACGAATCATGCGCCTATACTTGGCAGCGGCCGGAGCTTTGGGGCCGGCATCCCGGGAATGGGGAGAGGGTTGCTTCGGAGGCTGTGATTATCGAACCGTTGGAGACGGTGACGGAGGTCATGGAGCGCGATCCGGTCGACGATGCGGTCGAGAATCCGATCGCAGAGATCGAGGAGCTGCGAGGCCTTGTCGCACTGGGCCGCGAGCGCGGCTACCTGACCTTCGAGCAGATCGCCTCCACATTGGAGGAGGTCGAGATCACCAAGGAGCAGGTCTCCCAACTCCACGCCCATCTGGTCGAGCACGGCGTCGACGTGATCGCCGAGGACGGTGTCAGCGCCTACAAGGAGCAGCGCGGGACCGAGTCCAACGGCCAGCCGAAGAAGGAAGAGCTCGACCTCACGGTCGAGCCGAGCCTCGACTCGCTGCGCCTCTACCTGCGCTCGATCGGCAAGGTCGACCTGCTGACGGCGGCGCAGGAGGTCGAACTGGCGAAGCGGATCGAGCGCGGCGACATGCTGGCGAAGCGGCAGATGGTCGAGGCCAACCTGCGCCTGGTCGTCTCGATCGCGAAAGGCTATCTCGGGCGCGGCCTCAGCTTCCTCGACCTGATCCAGGAGGGCTCGCTGGGGCTGATCCGGGCGGTCGAGAAGTTCGACTACCGGCGCGGCTACAAGTTCTCGACCTACGCGACCTGGTGGATTCGCCAGGCGGTGACGCGGGCGATCGCCGACAAGGCACGGACGATCCGCATCCCCGTCCACATGGTCGAGAAACTGAACCGGGTCGCCCACGTCGAACGCCAGCTGGTGCAGAAGCTGGGCCGCGAGCCGGAGCCGGCGGAGATCGCCGAAGAGCTGCGCTGGCCAACCTCCGACGTGCGCGACATCCTCCGCGTCGCCCAGCTTCCGGTCTCGCTGGAGAAACCGGTTGGCGACGAGGACGAATCCGAGCTCAGCGACTTCGTCGCCGACGACGCTGTGCTGGAGCCGTTCGAGGAAGCGAGCGAGCATCTGCAGAAGGAGGGCGTGCGCAAGGCGCTCGACGCCCTGCCCGAACGCGAGCGCCAGGTGATCGAACTTCGCTACGGCCTCTCCGGCGCGGAGCCATTGACCCTCGAGGAAGTGGGCCGTACCTTCGGCGTCACCCGCGAGCGGATCCGCCAGATCGAGAACAACACGCTGAAGAAGCTGAAGCGCCTGCCCGAGGCGCAGATGCTGCGCGAAGCGTCCTGAGCGAGCCCGTCCCGGTAGGGGTTTCGCTTAACTTTTTCGACAACGGCCGCGGCTGGCCGCGGCGGAAGGCGCCGAAAAAGTTCAAGACGCTCCACCCCTACCGGGACGGGCTCGCTCGGAAGCGTCAGTCCGCGATGGGCTCCAGGACGAAGAGGGAGATGTCGCGGTCGGTGCGCTCGGCGTAGTCGTCGAAGCCGGCGTACTGTTCGTTCGACTTGCGCCACAGCTCGGTTCGCTCCTCGCCCTCGGCGACGCGGGCATGGACCCGCGTCCGCCTGCGGCCGACCTCGACCTCGGCGTCGGGGTTGGCCTTGAGGTTGAGCGACCAGGCGGGGACGCGGTCGTTGCCGGCGTTGGAGCCGATCACGATCATCCGATCGCCATCGGTCAGGTAGACGACCGGGGCGGTGCGCGGCTGGCCGGACTTGCGCCCGGTGGTGGTCAGCAGCAGGACGGGGGCCTTGCCGATTCGCCCCCCGATCCTCCCGCCCGAAGCCCGGTACATGGGTACGTTGAGCTTGCCGGTCCAGCGCAGCCCGGTCGCCCCCAGTCCGGAGGAGACGCGCGAGATGAATCGATCACTCAGCATCGCCACGGCGCGAGTATCCCATCCGCCGGCCCATCCCGTGGTTCCTTTTGCACCTGTGGCGTGCATAAGGAACCGCGCGAAGTTAGAGTCGGGTGGATGCCCGAGCCACACCCGTTCCGCCTCGCAGCCGAAGCGCAGGACCTCGATCTGCTGACCGAGGCCCTGCGCGAGGACGTCGTCCTCCACAGCCCGATCCTCTTCCGCGGCTTCGAGGGCCGCGACGTAGTCAGCCAGGTCCTCACCCATGTCGCCGCCACGCTCGAGGGCCTCACCTACACCGACGAGCTGCACGAGGGGAACACCGTCGCCCTCCGCTTCAAGGCCACCGTCGGCGACCGTGAGCTCGAAGGCATCGACTTTCTCGAGCTCGACGACGACGGCAGGGTCGCCGAGCTGACCGTCTTCATGCGGCCGCTCTCCGCCATCACCCGCTTCAACGAGCAGATGTCGGCGCGCCTGGGCGCGGCGTAGCCCGAGCCTGGGTTGCCCTCTAGAATCGCTTCTCCTTCACCCTGGGGGAGTGTCCGAGTGGTTAAAGGAGACGGGCTGTAAACCCGTTGGCTATGCCTACGCAGGTTCGAATCCTGCCTCCCCCATATGAGTGATCTAGATGGCCGCGTCATCGCCATCGCCGGAGTCGGCGGCGGGCTCGGGCCGCTGGTGGCGGGGCGCCTGGCGCAGGCTGGCGCGATTGTGGCCGGGACCGACCGCGACCAGGGCCTGCTCGACTCGCTCGCCAGTGAGCTGGGCATCCCTGCCGAGCGCTGGGACGGCCGCACCGTCGACCTGCTCGACGAGACGGCCACCCGCGATTGGTGCGCGGCGCTGGCCGAGCGCTTCGGCCGGGTCGACGGCCTCGTTCACCTCGTCGGTGGCTGGCGCGGCGGGCAGCCGCTGCACGAGGCGCCGCTCCCCGACTGGGACTTGCTCCACGACCTGCTGATTCGCACCGTCCAGCATTCGACCCGGGCCTTCCACGACCAGCTGGCGGCCAGCGAGCACGGCCGCTTCGTCCTCGTCTCCGCCAAGCAGGCGCAGGCGCCAAGCAACACCAACGCCGCCTACGCGGCGGCGAAGGCGGCGGCCGAGGCCTGGACCCTGGCCCTCGCCGACGGTTTCGAGCCGGGCGGCGCCACCGCCAACATCGTCGTCGTCGAGGCGATCCTGACTCCGCGAATGCGGCTCGAGAGCCCCGGCGAGGCCTTCTCGACCTTCACGCCCGCCGAGCACGTCGCCGATGCGATCGCATTCCTCTGCTCAGACGCGGCGGCAGAGATGAACGGCCAGCGCTTCCCGCTTACGATGCGCCGATGAGCAAACAGACCAAGGGATCGAAAGCACCCGACGGCAAGATGACGATCGGGGAGCTGGCGCGGCGGACCGGCATGACCATCCGCAACATCCGCGCCCACCAGACCCGCGGCCTGCTGCCCCCGCCCGAGGTCCACGGGCGCACCGGCTACTACAACGAGGAGCACGTCGCCCGCATCGAGCTGACGCGCGAAATGCAGGCGGAGGGCCTCAACCTGGAGGCGATCCGCCGCGTGCTCGAGACCACCGGCGGCTCCTCCCAGGAGATCGTCGACTTCGCCCGCGCCGTGCGCGCCCCGTTCGAGGACGAGACGCCGGAAATCTTCGAGGTCTCCGAGCTCGCCGCCACCTGGAAAGCCGACAAGGTCGACCCGAAGCTGGTCCGCCACAGCGAAAAGCTCGGTGTCCTGCGCGAGCTCCCCGACGGCAAGATCGAAGCCCTCAGCCCGCGCCTCCAGCGCGCCGGAGCGGAGCTGATCGAGCTGGGCGTCTCGCCGGAGGCCGGCCTCGCCACCGCCGACAAGCTGCGCCGCCACGCCGAGGGCGTCTCCCGTGCCTTCATCGACCTCTTCGTGAAGGAGATCTGGGAGCCGTTCGACAAGGCCGGCCGCCCCGAGGAGGACTGGCCGAAGGTGCGCGAGGCGCTCGACCGGATGCGCCCGCTCGCCTCCGACGCCCTGCTGGCGATGTTCCAGATAACGATGGGCGATGCGACCGAGAAAGCCGGCGAACGGACCCTCCGCAACGCCGCCAAACCGGCGAAACGGCGCAGCGCCAAACCGGCGAGGGCGAAACGCGCCAAACGCCGCAGCCGCTGAGCCGAAACGCGCCAAGCGCTAAGGCGTGGGCGTGCGAGGGGAGCCGATGCCCCTCCGCGGGAATTGAGTCACGCGCCCTTACGGGCGCGGCTCCCCGTCCCTCGCTAGCGGTGTGACTTATCCGCGCTATAGCGTGGATAACTAACAGCGGAACGTGTTGAGTGCTTGAAGCTGGCGGGAGCTCGTCGGGGCAGGGGATCCGGTCACCCTGCGAACGTTTTGCGCGGGAGGAGGGGAGCGCCTTCATGGCGTCTAGCCGCAGGACTCCCCACCGACGAGTTGCGAGTGAGGAGGGTGACCGGATCCCCTGCACCGCCCGCTCAGCCGACGATCTCGAAGCGCTTCGTCACCGGCTTCGAGACGTTCTGCGCCGCGTCGATCGCCCGCAGCACCACCTCGTAGCGACCGGGCCTGGCCTTGAAGTGCTTCCAGCCCGCCGCCAGCGTCAGGTGGTTGATGCCGATGAAGGTCTCCCAGACCGCGTAGCCGTTGTAGGTGCGCTTGCCTTTCGAGTTGAGCCGGTAGTACTCGGCGTCGAGGGTCCCGCGCTCGCTGATCCGGGCGCCGAGGCCGACGCCCTTCGTCCCCCTGATGCGCTGGCGCGATAGGACGACGCTGCCGAGGGTCGGCCGCTTCACGTCGAGGTTGAGCGGTGCCTGCGGGCCGGGGTCGGAGCTCGGGTTGCCGGGGGTGGTGGAGACGATCACCTCGCCGCGGACCGAGGCGTGCAGCTTGCACTGGAAGAGGTAGGTGCCCGGCTGGGAGAACTCGAGCGCGTAGGAGTCCCCGGCCCGGTGGCTTGGGGCGTCGGCGTCGGGATCGGAGTCCCAGCCAACCGCGTTGGCGGAGATGCCGGTCACCGAGTGCGCCAGGTCCGGCCCGAGCCAGTCCCAGATCACCTTCTCCCCGAGGTCGACGTGGACCTCGCGGTTGGACCAGGCGTAGTTGGCGATCGAGACCCGTGTGCTTGCCGCGGAGGCGCTCGGCGCCGCCACCAGCACCGCCGCGCACGCCATGGCTAGGAGACGAGGTACCAACCGTTCATCCCCTGGAGCAGGTGCTGGAAGACGTGGCAGTGGTAGAACCAGCGACCGGGGTTGTCCTCGGTGAATTCGATCCGGAAGGAGTCGGCGGGCCCGAAGGACTTGTTGTCGACGATCGTTCCGTTCGGTTCGGTCCAGCGGTGGCCGTGCAGGTGGAAGGTGTGGAAGAAGTTGTCGATGCCGTAGACGTGGAAGGCCACCCGCTGGCCGGCCCTTGCTTCCAGCGTCGGCGTGTTGCCCGCGTAGGCCCTGCCGTTGACGCAGTAGAAGCTGTTCTTCAGCCCGGTGATCCCCGGGTCCCAGGTGTGGAAGCCGAGGAAGAACTCGCTGTCGGGCCGCGCTTCGCCCGGTTTGCGGATCACCAGCGGGCCGAACAGGCCCTTGAAGACCGGCAGCGGGTCCATCGGGCCGTGGTCGTGGTAGAGCCAGGTGCCCTCCGTCCCTTCCCGGGCCTCCCAGACGTAGGTGAAGGTGCGGTTGGTCTGGACGAAGCCGCCGGGGTCGGTCCACTTTCCCTTGTAGGCGCCGTCCATCTCGTTGGCGTAGAAGATGCCGTGTGGGTGCATCGTCACCGGCGCCTTCAGCTTGTTGCGGAAGTGGACGACGACGGTGTCGCCGACTTCGGCTTCGATCAGTGGGCCCGGCACGGTCGCCTTGCCCATCGGCGCTGAGAAGCCGGCCGAGTACCGCCGGTAGCCGTAGGCGGTGAACTTGGTCCGGCCCTTCACCTTCTCGGCCATCATCTGGTCGCGGTGGGTGGGGACGATGTCCCACTCGACCGGCTCGGCGGCTATCCAGTGCTCGCGGGTCTGGCCGCCGCTGCCGAGCGAGGCGAGCCGGGTGATCCCCGGGTCGCCCCCTCGCCAGTCCGCCGCCGCAACCTTCGGCGGCACCTTGACCCGGCGCGACAGGTCCTCGACGTCGATCTTGCCCTTGTCGGCGAAGACTTCCTGGCCGGCGATCGTGCAGATCAGCGCGCCGCCGGTCAGTGCCAGGAAGCCACGACGATCGATCGGGTCCGGCCCCACGGCGTCTCTACTTCTTCACGGTGACGGTCATCTTCATTTCCGTCGGGTGGATCGTGCAGATGAATTTGTAGGTGCCCGCAGTCGTGAACGTCTTCTGGAACTGCGCTCCGGTGACCGCCGTGGTCTTGGTCGAGTAGGAGCCCTTGTTCTTGAGGCCGCTCGGGCCCTTCTTCAGGTGCACGTCATGCGGGTAGGTGTTGGCGGACGACCAGATCCACTTCACGGAGCCGCCCTTCCTGATCGTCACCGCACTGGGACCGAAATAGAAGTCGGCGACGGCCACCTTCACGGGCTTGGGCGCCGCCGTGGAACCGGCCGCGGTCACCCCGAGAACGGCGACCGCGGCCACGCAGGCGGCCAGTAGCTTGCGGGCTCGCGCCATCGCCGGCCCGCTCATTTGCACGTCACTTCGCCCGGCAGCGGAGCGACCTCGACCGGGGTGTACTTTTCGAACGTGGGGTGGGCGGCGACCTTCCGGACCCAGCTGCACTGCTGGTTCTGGGGCGGGTTCGATCCGGCGTAGCCGAGGATCGTCGCCGGGTCGCTTTCTTCACCGAAGTGAAGCTGCAGCCCGGCGCCGATGTCGATGCTTTTCACTTGGTCGTTGAGTACTTCCGGCTGCGGGCAGGCGGGGTAGATCTGGCTCAGCGCCGCGCTGCCGTTGCCGGGCGCGAACGTGGAGCCGGCCGAGTTCCCGGACCAGCAGTTGCCACCGCCGGTGTCGTCGTTCCAGAAGTCGAATTCGCCGTTGGGGTCAGCTCCGTCGCGCCCCATCGTGTTTTCGACGACCTGGTTGTTGATGTTCTTGGCATCGTCGCCGACGTTGGCGACGAAGAGTTCGCCGGGCCCGGAGAAGGAGGCGACGCCCCACTTGTAGTTGCCGAAGACGTTGTTGTTGCGGACGACGTTGTTGGCGCCGCCGTACAGCACGAACCCGACTCCGGTCGGGTAGTTGACCGTCGACCCGGCCAGCTCCCCGAGCCCCCCGGAGACCGTGTGGAAGGCCGAGCCGGAGAGGAAGTAGTTGTAGTTGTTCCAGAAGACGTCGTTGCGTTCGAACAGGTTCCAGCCGTTCGGCTCGAAGCCCTCGCTGTCGAGCGTGTTCGGGACGACCCCGGCGCCGTTGTTGTAGAAGGCCGACTCGACGATCTTCACGTACTTCGAGTTGGTCCCCGAGTAGCCGAGCACGTTTTCGTAGCTCTTGTCGTTCTTCAGCAGCGTCCACTCCGGCTTCTTCTGACACGGCCCCGGAGGCGGGGTGATCCCGTGGTTCGTCCATTTGGTGCTGTCGCACGGGGTTTCGCCGACGTAGAAGGCGGAGTCGCCGTGGTGGAAGCCGGCGGAGTTGATCATCTTGCCGCCGAGGCAGCCCTTGGCGAAGAGTCCGTAGGAGCGGTTGGCGGAGGTGAGCAGGTTGTCCATCGTGTACCCGTCGCAGCTCTGGCCGCTGGAGACGTCGGCGTGCACGAAGAACCCATTCGACTGGTAGTTCCGCGCCCACATGTTCTTCAGCACGATGCCGTCGACGTCGATCGCCTCGATCCCGTTCTGCGCCGCGCCGAGTTCTCCCTTGGCGTTGAGGCCCTCGAGAATCGTCTTGCGACGGTTCTTCTTCGCGCCCTGGATCGTCAGCCCGTCGAAGTCCTTCTTCTTCAGGGTGCCGTCGAGCACCACTCCCTCGACGTATTTGCCGGGCCGGATTTCGACCATCGCCTTCACCTTGGCGTTCTTCTTCTTCGCCTTGAAGGAGCCGGCGGCGTCGACCGCCTTCTGGATGGTGCGGAAGTGACAGCCGTGCTTGCACACTTCGAACACCTTGGTCTTCGCCTGCTGCTTCTTGCCCCCGCCCGCGGCGAAGGCCTGGGCCGAGAGGCCGGTTATCGCGAGGCAAAGCCCGAGAACCAGAGCCGAGACTGCCAACCGGTGCTTCATATCTCTCCTTGCGGCGTGGGATATCGGCGGCCCTGCCTCCCACGGGCGCGGTGCACGGGGCGGGTCCTGCCTCCCGCCGACGCGACGCGCGCAAGCGTAGCGCAGCCCTGGTCGATCAGCCAGTCACTATTTTCTTCATCGCCCGTTCGAGTTCGGCCACGCCCAAGGCGCCCTCGATGCGGTCGCGGATGGTTCCGTTCCGATCGATCAGGAAGGTCCAGGGCTCGGTCGGCAGGCCATACGCCTTCAGCTGCGGCCGCAGCCCCTTGCTCGGATCGTTGTCCTCGTAGACCTCCATGTGGATGAACTCCACCTCTCCGTCGTAGCGGTCGGCCACCTGCTGGGCGACGTCGACGACGGGCCCGCAGACGCGGCTCTGGCAGAGGGCCGGGGTGGCGAAGACGAGCACGACCGGCTTCCTGCCGACGATGTCGGCGAGGTCGACCGCGTGCATCTGGTCGGGCGGCACCCTGGTGTCGATCTTGGCCAGGTCGCCGCCGACGTCGGCGGCGGTCGGCGTGTGGATGACCGGCGCCTTCTCGCCGACCGCCGGCACCTGCGGGAACTGGCCGACGGTCGGGCTCGGGACCCGCGAGGCCTCGAGTCCGTCTGGTCCCTTCAGCATCGCGATCGCCAGCCAAGGGCCGCGGCGGTCGAAGTCGACCTTCGGCACCACGTAGGCGGTGGTCGCCTCGGCCGGGCCCACGCTGCCCTGAGCCCGGTAGGCGGGCTTGGTCTCCAGCGACGTGACTGCGGCCGGGAGCGGGCCCTGCACCGGGCTGCCACCGTCCTTGGCGAAGTACAGCGCCACGTCGGCGTCGGAGATCTGTTCGTGGTCCAGCGTGAAGACCCCGAACGGGTAGCGGTTCTCGCCCGGGTCGAAGACCCGGGCGGCGGGCGCGATTACCAGCTTGGTCGGCCTCGCCCCGGAGCTTTCGAGGAGCTGCTCGATCGTCTTCCCCTTGGCGGAGGGGAACTCGGCCGGTGACGGGGCGGGGCGGGAGGGGTCATCCGAACCGCCGCAGCCGCCCAGTGCGAGGGCCGCGGCGACAGCCATGCAGCCGATGAGAAAGATGGCCCGGGTGGGCCGGCGTCCGATCATGCTCGGGCAAGCTACAGGAGCGTCCGAGCGGCCCCGGCAGCGCATCGAGGGCGCCGCTCCGGGTATTTGACAACTGATGGGACGCTCAGCGGCAGGCTTGATCGCCACGCTCCTTCTGCTCGCGCTTGCGCCGGCAACGGCTGCCGACGCTGCCTCTGCCGCGCCGGCTCCGACCTGCGCACAGGGCCCGACCACGGTCGGGGACACGACGCTGGGAACCCCCTGCGATGACTACATCGTCGCGGCGCCGGGCGTGGCGCTGGTCCGAGGCGGGGGTGGTGATGACACGATCGTCCCCGCCCCGATCACCGCCAGCAATCCGTGTCCCGAGGGCTGCCACCTCGGGGTCGGCAGCCAGACTTACGAAGGCGGGCCCGGCAACGACATCGTCTTCGGCGATCGCGGCAACGACATCCTCCGCGGCGGCGAAGGCAACGACCGCCTCTACGGGGGGATCGGAGACGACCTGCTCGAAGGGGGCCCCGACGACGACCTTCTCTCCGGCGGCTTCGGCGCCGACGGGATCAACGGCGGCTCCGGCGGCGATTTCGTGCGCGGCGACGGGACCCAGGACGAAATCGTCGACACCGGACCCGGCACGGACATCGACACCCTCAGCTACGGGACCGGGATCGCCCCGGGATTCACGAGGACCGTCTCGAACCCCGGCTTCCCCGGGAAAGGGGGCGAGCGCGGCGTATACCTCGACCTCTCCGCGAACCTCGGCGACAACGGCGTCGCTCCCAACGGCGGCGGCGTCGACGACGTCGCTGGCGAGGACTTCGAGCGCATCGTCGGCTCGCCCTTCTCCGACTACATAGTCGGCTCCAAGGGCGGGCAGTCGATCTTCGGAGGCGGCGGCGGGGACGTGCTGATCGCCGGCGGCTCGGCGACCGGCCTCCGCGGAGGCCCCGACGGCGACGACTGCGTCGGCGGGGAACCGGCGACCGGCTGCGAGTCCACTCTCGAAGGCGGCCCGGTCGTCCCGCGCAACACGGCGAACGTGAGCGTGGGCGCGATGGCGTCCGGCGAGGGGGGCTTCACGGACCTCTATCTCATCGGCAGCGAACTCACCGACAAAGTCACCGTCGCCTACACCGCCGCGCCCGCCGAAGCCGTGACCTTCCAGCTCGTCTCCGGCTCCTTCGAAGCGGTCGAAGCGGCCGAATCCGTCTGCGAGGTGAAAGCCGCCACCGAAGCAGTCTGCGAGCCGACCGCGCCGCTCGACGTGGTGCTGGTCGCGGGCATGGGCGAGAACGACGTCCTCCAGGCGAGCGGTCTGCCGATGACCACCTCCCTGATGCTGCTCGGCGGCGAGGGCAACGACCAGGTCGGCGCCGGAGACGAAAGCGACGACACCCTCGTCGACGGTCCCGGCGACGACGTCCTCCACGGGCACAGCCACGACGACGCCCTGCTCAACAACGGTGGTCGCGACGAACTCTTCGGCGAAGGCGGCAACGACCTCTTCCTCTCGACCGCGATCTGCGAAGGCGACGTGATCGACGGCGGCGAAGAGCGCGACAACGGCTCCTGGGCCAAGTTCGGCAAAGCGGTCGAGGCCCGGCTCGACCAGGGACTCGCCGGGCAGCCCGGAGCCGGAGGGGCGGCCCAGTGCAGTTCCGGCACGCCGGACTCCCTGCGGGCGATCGAGGACCTCGAGGGCACCAGCTCGGGCGACGTGTTCTTCGGCGACGCCGGGCCCAACCAGCTGCTGGGGCACTTCGGGCCGGACACCTACTTCGCGCTCGCCGGAGAAGACAGGATCCTCGCCAACTCCGGCGACTTCGACCCGACGATCGACTGCGGCGACGACGTCGACACCGCGATCATCGACCATCCGCAGTACGGCGATGTGGCCGCAGCGGACTGCGAGGACGTCTTCGAAGCCGACCCGAACAACTTCCGCACGCTGACCAGGCTGCCGCGTGCGATCGCGCCGGCGCCACCACCACCGGCCGACACCAGGCCACCCCGGACCAGGATCACGGCCCACCCACCGAAGCTGATCGAGACGCGCAGGCCGCCGCGCCGGGTCGTCTTCCGCTTCGCCTCGAGCGAGCCGGGTTCCCACTTCCGCTGCAGGCTGGACGGTCGGCCCTTCCGGTCCTGCGCCTCGCCACGGGTCTACTTCGTCGGCCCCGGCAGGCACGCCGTCCGCATCTTCGCCATCGACGCCGCGGGCAACAGGGACCGGACCCCCGCCCTGTTCCGCTTCCGGGTCCTTCGCCCCTAGCGACGACGCGGAGTCGAGACGACCCACCTGGGAGGCGCTCCGGTCGACGCCTGAGCAGGCGCCGGACCGGCCAGACTGGCCTAGTTCGCCCTCAGGGGCGGGAGAACAGGTCCCAGTTCTTGGTCCGGCCGTCGCGCGGCCGTGACATGTAGCGGCCCGGCGGCTTGGGCCCGTACTTCTGCTCCAAGGAGGCGAAGGCCTCGTCCCGGGTGGCGCCCTTGCGATGCCCGCTCGATTCCCACTTGCCTTCGACGTTTTTGTGGCGGAAGTCGAAGACCATCGCACCCGACGGTACCCGAAACCAGCCGCCCACCGCCGTGCGCGCATCCTCGTACTGCCCGCGATCGCATCCGCCGTGCCGCATAGGCTCCTCGCCGATCATGGCCCGCCTCCGTCCTCCGCATCTCCCGTCCAGCGCGCCCCGAACCGCACGCTCGCCCTCAGCCGGGTCGAGATCGATCCGGGAGCCACGCTGGCCCTCCACCATCACCTCGGGACCCAGGTGGCCCGGATCGAGGCCGGGGCCCTGACCTACACCGTCAAGCGCGGATCGGTCGTCGTTCGCAAGGGCGAGTCCGACCAGGATCCGAAGACCGTCCGCACCATCAGCGCCGGCCAGTGGATCGTCGAGCAGTCCTCCGATATTCACCAGGCCGCCAACCGCGGCTCGGTCCCGGTCGTCATCTATCTGGCGACCCTGCTGAAGAAGGGCGCCCCGCCGGCAACTCCGGCCACGCTGCCGTAAGATCGAGGGCCGACCCGCCCGGATAGCTCAGTTGGTAGAGCACTTCCATGGTAAGGGTGGTCTCAGGAACTCGCTTCGACCGTTAATTTGGCTCTGTAGCTGAAGAAACGGCCTTCTTTCCCACTTTCCCGATGTCGCTGTGTTCAGGCGGTATCGGGCGGGGAATCCCATCTCCTGTCCCATCTGAGTCCCATCGCGACGGCGGTCTGAAGGTGCGCGGAGACCCCTAACCCCAGCGGTAGATCTGACCCTCGCGGAGCTCGCAAAGCGCTGGCGCCTACACCGAGTGCCCTCGCGCTAGATGGGCCACCGTCTTCACCGCCCCCTCACCGCTCCCGCCGCATCGCGCCAGTCATCAACGAACGTCCTCAACGAATAGCTGGCTGACGCTGCCGAGCCTTCGACCAGACAGCGGTGTTTCAGTGGTCGCAAGGCAGCCAGAACCCCAAATCTCACCGAAGAGGTATCGGCTCAGGCCGCTCGTCCGTCTCGGGGGTGAGAAGGGGGCTTCGGCCCCAGACGAGACACAAGGAGAGCGGTATGTCACCTCGACCGAGCCTGCCGGCGAGCCGGCAGGTCGCGATAGCCCTATGCCTGATGCTGGCCTGCGTCGGCGTGGGGGGGGGGGGGGGG
>JBBDYP010000018.1:13620-22729 GCA_040900615.1 Solirubrobacterales bacterium
CCCCCCCCCCCCCCCCGCCGAGGCGGCCCAGTACAAGATGATCAGCTGCGCAGGCAGCAACGGCATCGCGCCCTACTCGACCTACACCAACACCACTAGCCCGCAGAGCCCCGGCGGGATTTTCGAATTGCACAACTGGTGCGGCGGGGCCGGCGGCGACCCGCCCGGCGATGCCGCCCACCTGCGGATCGTCGAGAACCAGCCCTCCGGCAACGCCGGCCCCGAAGCGGTCGGCTGGATGGCTTGGTCGACCCCCACGGGCTCGTCTTCATCCTCTCCGACGACTCCAACTCACAGGTCGGCTTTACGGGCGCCGACGCCGACCTGCTGGCCGGGCGCTGGGTGCGCGGCACCCACGCCGTCACCTTCAACGTCGCCGACCAGGGCTCGGGCATCCGCCGCGAGCGCCTCAGCGTCGACGGCTCCCAGCGCTGGTCCTGGGAGCACATCGGCGACTGCGCGACCTCCTTCTCGCAGACCAACGGCGAGTGGGCTCGCTCCTACCAGCCCTGCCCGGTCGGCGGCCCCTTGGGTCGCGCCGTGCCGCTCGACACTGCGATCCTCGCCGACGGCGCCCACGCCCTCGACTCCCATGCCAGCAGGCTGAGGAGGAAACTGCACCGCGCCGGGGTCCGGGGCGCCGTTATCAACGTCTGGGGCGTTGGCTACCGCCTCTGGGACACGACGGGGCCGGGCGTGGTCGCAGCTCCCGGGAGCGCGGCCTAGCCATGACTGTCACGAAGCCCGGGGTCTCCGGCTCACACGTCGAATTGGGGCGATACGTCACGCCAGCGGGGCACCGGGTGCTGGTCGGCCGCCGCATCGACGGCATCGTCCACGTCTTCGATTGGCCGGCGAGCGGTCGCGGCTGTCGCTACCTCGTCGAGGCCGGCCTCTCCTCCAAGGCCGAGTTGGCCATGCTCGTCGCTGACTATCGCCGCCAGGCGGAGCTGCTGCGGGCCTGCCCAATGAGCGGAGAGGCGATCTGCGTCTAGGTCTCGCCCAACACCGAAGCCGGTCACGGACTCCACCATGGGGTTCTGTTTTGGGACTGCCTGGTTTATGGTGACCCTCGGGATGTTGTTCACCACCTGCGGGTGACGGTAAGGATGGGCGGCAGGGGAGCTCGCCGCGCTCGGTATCGCCCCGCGAATCGAGGAGAAAGGGAGACATGAACACGATGCGAGGCAAACGCCTCTCGAGCGCGGTGGCCGGCGCCGCCTTTCTGGCAATGGTGATCGGCCTCGCGCTGGCGGGGATCGCGGGAGCGGAGAAGCCGGTGAAGGTGCGGACCGGGAATCTGGAACTCACCTTCAACGGGGGCTTCACGCCGAAGGTCCTCTCGAGGACCGAGCCGACCCCGATCGCCTTTGACATCTCCGGCGACATCAAGACCGTCGACGGCACCCACCCGCCGGCGCTGATGGAATTCAACGTCGAAACCGACAAGAACGGCGGCGTCAACACCAAGGGCTACCCGGCCTGCACCTCGGCCAAATTGCAGTCGCAGGACACCGAGCACGCGCGGGCGATCTGCGGGAACACGCTGATCGGCACCGGCAAAACCGAAGTCGAGATCGCCTTCCCCGAACAGAGCCCGATCCCGGTCAAAAGCGAACTGCTCGCCTTTAACGGCGGCACCAGTGGCGGCGTGACCACCTTCTTCATCCACGCCTACATCACCGTGCCGACGCCGGCGGCGATCGTCACCACGACGAAGATCAAGAAGATCCACAAAGGCCGCTATGGCCTGCTGGCCATCTCCACGATCCCGAAGATCGCCGGCGGCAGCGGCTCGGTGAAATCGTTCAGCCTCCACATCGACAAAAAATTCACCTACAAGGGCAAGAAAGTCAGCGTGCTGACGCTGAAATGCACCGACGGGAAGATCATGGCCCGCGGGGAAGCGATCTTCAGCGACGGGACCAATGCCAAAGCCGAGGTGCTGCGGACCTGTACTCCGAAAGGCTGAGGGAGTCGGGCGCTGCCACGGCTCAGTGACGGGCCGTGGCAGCGCCCTCAAGGCGCGCGCCCTGAAAACTTCGGCACCGAGGAGGCGCTGAAGGGCAGGCCGGCCGCTGGCCCGTCCTCTGGGCGGCTGGTCGTAGAAGCGGGGCGGCTCCGGGTCTCTCCAATCCCGGGCCGCCCTGCCGCTTCTCTCAGCCGAGGCGAGCGCGGCGGCTCCCTCCTTGGTGAGCGTGATCGTGGACCGACCCCCGGCTCAAAGCGAGGGGCTGGCCCACGAGTCGCTGTCTTTCCCAGGCAGATCGAGGGCGCAGAACCAGCGGGTCGCGGCTTCGAGCATCGTGGGCGACGGGGATGCCTCAGGATCGCTGTCGCCAACTGTCTCGGCGACGACCCTGGCGAACAGCGCCCTGTCCTTCCTTGACATCGCAGGGCGGTCGACGTCCGCGATGAGCTGGAGTGTGGCGAGGGGTTCGACTCGCAGGCTCCACTGGAGCAGCAGGAAACGGCCAAGCTGCCAGAGCAAGTAGTGCTGTCGCGTACGCGCCGCCCGGAGGGGGACGACCGGTCGGGGCGCCGCCCGGGCGCCGGGGTTCGGCGGGGGAACACACCGCTTCGATTCCGGCGTCGTGCTGGCCACGGCCGGGCGCCTACTTCGCCCCAGCGGTCGCGATGTAGTCGGCCCAGATTCCGCCGGCTCCGGTCATCTGACCCGAGACCAAGAGGGGCGCGCCAGCCCGGAGGCCTTTGCGGTGCGGGTCGGCCAGCTCGTCCGGGACTTCCACCTCACAGCAGGCCGAACCGCCGTGCGCTCGATCGTCGGGCGCGGCGAAGGACAGCAGCAGGACGGTGACTGGATCGCCTTCGCGGCTCCTGTCGCGCTGCGGGTCCGCCACGATCACGCCGCTGAGGACGGTGCGGTTGACCTCCTCCCCGGGATCGAGGTGGCCCGGCGGGGCACTCGCCGCCCCTCCCATCGGCGAGTGCCCGCGATGCGCCCCGGCTGCGGGGGCGCTCGGCCCTTGCCCCGCGCGGGCGGCGTCCGTGGGCGCCTCCCGCCGGTCCCTTCGGCAAGCCTGGCGCAGGCGAGGAACGAGGTTCATCGCCTCTGCTCGCGGTCCAGCTCCGCGAGCACGAGTCGGCAGGTCTCCGCGACCAGGCGGTTGTGGGCTTCCGCCTGCTCAGCTTCGGCCCGTTCGCGCCGTTCGATCGCGCCTTGGCCTTCAGCGGTGTCGGCCAAGCGGGTGAAGACGCGGCGCAGAACGTCGGGCGGCGTCGTCAGCGTGATTGTCTGATTGGGGCCGTCGCCCCAGCCCAGGTCGTCCAAGATCAGGTGTAGCTCGTCGCAGTACTCGCGGCCCAAGCGGTTGGCGGTCTCGAAGTTCTGGGCCTCCGCCGCCAACCAGACGTCGCCGATGCCGCTCAGGTGAATGAGGATCTGGTCATAGAGCGCGTCGCGCTGCTCGGGTGTGATGGTGAGGGTCATGCGGGCCGAGGACGCGCGGTGCTACTGCTGGGCGGGGAAGAAGTAGAAGGTCTCCAATACGCCCCGAACCTGGCGGTCCCTGACCTTCACCACCACGCCGACCTCTGCCAAGGACTTGACGTGGTAGGAGACGAGGTTGACGCCGAACCTGCCGGCAAACACGCGATTCAGCTCAGACGCCGACATCGGGGCGTCGATCCAGAGCAGCGCTTCGATGATCGCCACCTTCAGCGGGTGAACGAGGCGGGGGACGAGCGTGACCCAATCAAAGGGCAGCCCGTCCCCCGCCATCGTGATGCCTCCCTCTCTCGGCCAAATCGGGGGGCAACTCCTTGGGGTGACGTGTGAGGAAGTTCGGCTCATGGTCCTGACCGACCCGACAGTCCCCGGGGCGCCGGAGGTTTCGGGAGTCCGCCCATCGCCCCGGGGAATCAAGCGGGCGACCGTCCCCCTGCAATGCGCAAGACGGTCGGTGTCGATTGACTACTCCACCGTTCCAAATGGAAACTCGGCGGTCAATCGGGCCGTGCGCTTTACTCAGCATTTGGGCCGGTGGCGGGTGGCGTGGGCGCGGTGCGCTCTCGCTCAAACCCCATCTGCGCCATGATGATCGACGTTGCGTCCTCGCCGGAAACGGCACGGCGGTTGGTCGATTCGACCTCGATCTCTTGGATGCGCTCCCACGACCGTTGTTGCTCGTCGGCGAGATCCTGCCGTCCTCTCTCGTCCACGTTGAACCAGCGCCAGCCCATCCACACGCGCGGGTCGCTGTGCATCCTTCCGCCCCAGAGTGCAGCCATCGCCTCGGCGGTCATGCACTGGAGGATCAGGCCGTAGGTCACCTGCCGCTGCTCCGGGGTCATGGCGCTCATGTCCTCGTCGCTGTAGTACGGCATCTCGACCGCCCGGTAGTAGTGCTGGTCTGCGTTCCGCACCTTCTCGACCTTGGCCAGTTCGATGGAGCCGGCGTCGAGCAGTTCCTTGATGTGGTGGGAGACCTTGTTCAGCGGCTCGCCGATGATCCGGGCGATCTCGTCGGGCGTGTAGGTGCCTTCGTTGAGAATGGTCAGTACGTAGACGCGGATGCGATGCCCCAATGCGTAGGCGACCACTTCCTCGATGCTCTTTCCACGTTGCCCGGCCCTTGGGGTGGTCTTCACTGCATCCGGCTCCTTGCTCGATTTGTTTCCGGTACTCAGTAGCTACCGAGCATAGGCATTTCCCGCAAACAGGGGATGCGCTCTATTCAGCATCTGCTTGATACTCCAAATCTTCTTTAGCCTCGGCGCTTCTCCCGGCGGCTGGACCGGCCGGGCTCCATCGGGAAGGGGGTGAGAGTCGATGAAGATTGGGAAGGCGCCGCATGTCTACCTGAGCTACATGGTCGCGAAGAACGCTTAGAGCGCGTTCGCGGTGGGGCCGGTCTCGGCCCGCAAGTGAGGGGATTGGACCGGCCCCCTCTTCTTGCCGCTGGCCACAGCGAATGCAGAATACTCGAAAACTTGTGAAGTTTCCTATGGCGGTCTTCCGGCGGGGCCACGACGATGCGGTCCGTGGGCGACCTCGGAACCAATCTGCGGGCAGCCCGCCAGCGGCTCAAACTCACTCAGGAGCAGGTAGCCGAGCGCAGCGGCGTCCACGCCACGGAGGTGAGCAGGATCGAGGCCGGCAAACGCGATCCGAAAGTCTCGACCCTGATTCGCCTGGCGAGAGCCGTCGAGCTGCCGCCGGGGCGCCTCTTGGATTAGCCACAAGCGAGAGTCGGCTGTCTTTGGGTTGCGGTGACGAACGCGCCCGGCTCGGCTTTCGGCGCACCGCCGGTCCCCCAGCCCGTCGTCGAACTGCTCGCTGACGGAGGCTGCTCAGCACCGCCGTGTTGAGCACGACCGCGACCTCGCAGAGACCATGCGGGCCTCGGCGACCGTCGCCGCCCTCATCGACACCCCCCGAGGCCCGTCCGCACCAGCTCACGGCACGGGTGAAAGGGTCGAACTGCGCGGCGGGCTCCCGCATCGCCTCCGTGCAGGCGCGGGTGATCGGAACCGGCTGACTCGGCCAAGCACTCGGCTGGCCGCAGTTCAGCGGCGAGGTCGGCGACGCCCTGCTCGACTCGCGCGGGAGCTCGCGAGGGGTTTGAGGGCCCCCGTCACTGCCGAGTGCAATGGCCTGGTCGGCCGCTTGACGTGGTCGCAACCCGCCTGCGAGGATTGCGGCCGAAGCAGGATGGAGGCGGGGGAGATGAGGGGAGCGAGTGAGGCGATGCTGCGCGTCGTCCTCTGCGACGACCACGAGATCGTCCGAGAGGCGATCGGGGCGCGGCTCGAAAACGCGCAGGGGATCGAGGTCATCGCGGAGGCGGGCGACGGCCGCGAGCTGATCGAGATCGCCAGGCGGCTGGCGCCCGACGTGGCGATCGTCGACCTCAGGGGGCAGCTACCGCTCGAAGCAGGGGATCGGCTAGCGGTTACCCAGCCCCACCTCTGACCCCTAAGGTCTCGCTAGCCTCCGCCTTCGAGACGCTCTCGACTGCGATGGATTCCAACGCGACGTTCCGAAATCTGGTGACTGAGCTGAGCATCGACGAATCAGGAAATGATCTCTCGATCGGGACGACGAACATCCCGCAGACGCAGGTGATCGTCAGCGAACTGATCGGCTCCCAGGTCCCAGTACACATATACCCACTGGCGAAGCCGATCCTTACGTCGGGTCGCCACCGGACGAGCGGCCGGATGCGCGCCGGGGACCGAATTCTCAATGTCAGCACGAGCTGCACCGCAGCCTTCGGATCTATAAGCGCTCTGCTGCTGGCTTTTGGGGTCTTCGGCGCTGGTTGTGGCTTCTCCTCCGACGCCGCGGATGTCTCGAAGGGTCCTAGTCCCGGAAAAAGCCAGAAGCCACTCGGCGGCAAGACGAGCATCCTGATGTGGGGGGTGAGCTCCGAGAGTCCTCCGCGCACCATCACCATTGGAGGGGGTGTCGACCATTGCGTTGGTAGGCCAGAACCCCGGATCAAGCCGCCGCATATTGTGTATCGGGGCGAGAGGGTGTTCATCACCCTCAGGGTCGAAATGCCACCGATAAGAAACGGTTCCGCTTGCGCTAGTGTCGAACTCTTCGTCGGGCGCGAGGTCACCCTTCGACGCGATCTGTCAGATGTCAAGATCTTTGATGCTGGTGTTTCCCCCCCCAAGTTGCGTTGGCCGCAGTAACTGACGTATCGAACTGCCGTGGTGAGCCTGCTCCGAGGGGTCGCTCCCATCGGTCGCGTGCCGTGCTCTCATAAGACCGGGCGTATTCGTGCCGGAGATCGCGTAATTGGCGTCCTCGGCAGCACCAAGCGAAAGCCTGTACTGCCTGTGTCGGAGCCTGGGACAAGGTCGGCAAGAAGGCGAACGGCGACCAGAGTTTGCTCCGTTTCTACTGACCACTGGCCATTGCGCCCGTCCAGAGGAATTCTCGTACCGCTTAGACGAGGGCGGCTACGAACACGCGAACCAGTGGCGGCGCATCGGCCACGTCGCCCGCACTGGACTACCCTTGGGCGGGCAGCATTACGAATCCGACGGATCAGCAATTCATCCCGCCCCCCTGTGATCGCCCCCCGTACTTGCTGGCCGGCTGGACAAGGATCCTGGTGACGCCGGGGCTGGGCTCCCGTACCGTCCCCAACCCAAACTCACTGTCAGCTTAACTAATGCTCGCACAGGTCGCCTGCGAGTGCGCCTGCACGCGTCGCACGGAAAGAGATTTGCAGCTCGAGATCCAGATCAGCGCTGGTGCGGGGTGGCCCTCAGGTGTCCGCCGAAATGAAATCCCAGCCATGGCGGGCTGCGATCGCTCGGGCGGTTGCACGGTCGATATCGCCGGTGGCGGGTCTCCCGGCGTCTTTGAAGAAGCCCTCCATTCCTGCCGGACTGAACAACACGACTCGACGGCCCATCTGGCACCCGACGTTGGCACCGGAGTGGATCACGCCGCGGGGGACATGGACGCTGTCGCCTGCGGATAGCCGCGAACTGGAACCGTCGACCTCCATGCTGAAACTGCCCTCGACGATGTAGATCGTCTCAGCCTCGTTGCGGTGGCGATGGGCGGGCAGAGACCATCCAGGTGGTGGGTGGTCGACGACCAGACAGAATGCCCCGCCCGTCTCGTTGCCGACGAGGTGGATCTCGGTGCGGACTCCGCCTGGCATCCAGACAACACGGGCATCGGCGCTCATTCGATCAATCTTAGTCTGCGCGGCTTTCCTTACAGGGCCAGTCCGATTCCAGCGCTGCCACTGTTCGCCCAGAGAGGGGATGGCAGGCTGCCGACGATCCGCTGATGATGCTCGGGCCGTTGCGACCATCGCGTCAGCAAGGTCAGTGGCGGCCCGGGGAAGCGCGAATCGCAAACCGAGCGCTACCAAGTCGCCCGCACCGGGACCAGGCTGAGAGTCCGGTGATTCGCCGCCGCGAAGTCGAAGCGGCCTTCCATGTCGCCAGCTACCTGGGCGAGCGCAAAACCGATCGAGCGGCAGGGACCTCGACCGCCGCCTTCGTCGCTGTCGCCAAGAATGTCTCCCGCGTCGCTGAGCGGGTAATGGAACGGGACCGCCGCGAAAACAGAGTGGGGCAGCCGGCTAAAGCCGCGATCGCCCGCGCGATCCGCTATCTCGCCTCCGACCGCGCCTGCGTCACCGCGATGGCCGCCGCATCCTGCCGAGCCGTACCGGCCTTCACCCCTGCCTCATGTGGGCCGGACTGGGGCCGGAGAGTTAGCGGGGCGCGCATGCGCTGCCGCTCGCCAATTCGCTCGAGATCGCCGACCGCCGCATGGTCGCACGCTTCGCGTGCGGGGCGGCGGGTATGGCGACCCGACCGGAAAGCGGCGACCGCGCAGCGAGACGCGCCGAGATCCTTGCCGAGGCCCTGGCTGAGGGCGGGAAGGCGCTACGGGCGCAAGCATCTCGGCACGCTCGCAGCGCTGCCGAGGCCGACGATGCCTTGCAGCAGGCTTGCGTGGAATTCCTCCGCTTCTACGAAGGCGAGCCGGGGAACCACGCCATCCGCTACCTGATGCTCGCCGTAAAACACAGCGCCTGGGCGATCGGCAGCGATGCTTGGAGCCGCCATCGCTCCTCGGTCGAGGTCGCCGTCACTGACGCCACCGAGTCGGATACCGCCACCGTGACCGTGCCATGCGATCGTCGCGGTCCCGGCGAGCAAGCCCTGGCCTCCGCCGAGGCGACGGCCTTCTCGGAGGCCCTGCTCAGTCTCAAGGCGGACGAGCGGACCGCGCTGTCGCTGCTTGCCTACGGCTGCTCCTATCAGGAGATCATGGCGCTCGAAGGTTGGACCTACACCAAGGTCAACCGCTGCCTGGCCGAGGGGCGCGAACGCCTGCGCGAGCTCCTCGCCGAGGAGTGAGGCTGCGAAGGAAACCCCGAAAGCGCCCATCGCCGCCACCCCGCATCAGGGAGCCGAAAAGGGCCCACCCGCGCAGCTGACCACACACACTCACGATGTGAGCGTCCGTGGTCAGCTGCGCGGGTGGGAAGGTGGGGAGGGTGCGGGGTGGCGGCGATGGGCGGTCGAGGGGTTCTGGTCCTGAGTTGTGGGACGGATTGGAGGGCTGGAAGGTGGTTGACATAGGGGCGCGCCTTCTCGGGCA
>JBBDYP010000018.1:22739-44252 GCA_040900615.1 Solirubrobacterales bacterium
CCCCCCCCCCCCCCCCCCCCCCCCCCCCCCCCCCCGCGGCCCTACTCGGCCGAGGCGATCCCCGACATCAGATCCTCTTCGCCCGAAGCCTCGTCGCCCTCGTCGAGCAGGCGGAGCGTCGCGGCGATCAGCGCCGTGGCGTTGGCGGCGACGCCGGCATCGACGCGGGTCGCGGTGTGGCGGTGCTTGGCAGCGTTTGCCTGGGCGTAGCCGACGGTGACGAGCTTGCGCAGGTTCTCGCCGCTCTTGCCCGGCGCGGCGCGACGCACGAAGAAGGCGATCCGCTCCTTCGCATCATCGACGCCGGGCCGGCGAACCGGCGGCACCCTCGAAGTCCTTGAAGGCGGTGCCCGCCCGCACCCTTCCCGCCACGAGTCGTCAGGGGCGACCCCCTCGACCTGAGCGTTCAGTCGTCTCGGCGTCGGGTCCTGTCTGCCCACGGTCGACGGTGATTCAGCAATCGTCTCCGCCCCGGGGCTGTGTTCGCTGCTCCGCTCGATTTTGCCCCTCCGCCTCACGGCGCAAGGTCGCTTCGCTCCCTTCCCCTCGCTGACGCTCGGTGCGCCGCTCGGACGGCAGGGGCCTCTTCGCTGCGCAAGCGAACACAGCCCCACGGGGCGGAGAAGGAGCAGCAGATGAACAACGTGAACATGGTGGGTCGGCTGACGAAGGACCCCGAGCTCGTCGAACGCGGCAAGACGAAGGTCTGCGACCTGCGGCTCGCGGTCAACGGCATCGGCGACGTGCCGCCTCTCTTCATCGACGTGGCGACGTTCAGCGGTCAGGCGGAGGCATGTGCGAAGTACCTGGTGAAGGGCTCGCTGGTCGCGGTCTCCGGCCCCTTGCGTTACTCCCGGTGGGAGTCGAACGGCGCCGCCGCCCGCGTGTCTGGGGGCCGGTCGTGGTCGAGCGCGTTCGCTTCGAGTTGCTCGTTAATTCGCGGCGGATCGGAACCGGCAAGGAGCTGGCGGCGCTGCGGGACTCGCTGCTGGTCGGCTTCATGGCGATGACCGGCTGTCGTCCCGGCGAGGCGCTTGCGTTGCGCTGGCGCGACATCGTCGGCAAGGTCTCGATCGAGGGAGCCCTGAGCGGCGATCGGATCGTGGACCGAACGAAGACCGAGACCGATCGGGTGACCCCTCTCCTCAGGACCCTTGCCCGGGATCTGGCCGCGCTGCGAGAGCGCAGCGGCGATGGCCCCGACGACTACGTCTTTCGCACCCCGGCGGGTGAGCACTGGATCGAGACCGACTGGCGCAACTATCGCTCGCGCCATTTCGTCTCCGCGCTGCAGCGCGTGGAGGCATCCTGGAAGAACTGGCGAGCCGGCCTCGGGGACTCTGCCGCTGTGCGCGAGAGTGTGGCGGGCTTGTCGAAGACCCGCCCCTACGACCTGGGCCGGCACACGCATTCGGCGCTGATGCTCGCCTCCGGTATGAGCCTGCAGCGGCTGGCCCGGATCCAGGGCCACAGCATCCGGGTTCTCGATGAGACCTACTCCGAGGAGCTGGCCGAGTTCGAGGGCCGTACTGAGCGGATCAACCCCGAGCAGGAGATCGCGAGGGCGCGGGCCCTGGTCTGGGCCGAGCGCGATCCGAGCGGCGGCCGCTAGTCCTACGCCCAGCGCTCTGCGCGTGGGTCCCAGGTGCCGCGGGCACTCCCATCGAGCAGCGGGTCGACAAAGCGCCCCATCAGCTCCAGCGCCTCCTCGAGGGTGGCGGCCACCTCCAGCAGCGAGCGGGCCGTTTCGGCCTCATACCCCCGCTTCCAGGCTTCGCGATCGGGGACCGAGAAGGCAGCGGGCAGCTCGATCCCGCGGCGCTCGGCCTCCGAGCGCAGGGCAGCGATCTGGGCCTCCGCCGCGACCGAGGCGGCGCTCGCTATCGCCACCAGGTCGACGAGATCCTTGTAGCGGGTGGAGGGGCTGCGGTTCTTGCCGTAGCGGTCGAAGGTGGCGGCGATCTTGTCGGCGACGTGGTCGACCAAGGGGTAGACGCGGTAGCCGCTCTGCTCGAGGTCGGGCATCGTCACCCGCGCCAGCGCAGGCATCTGCTCCGGCGCCCCGGTCATCCTCACCTCGTTGCCCACCAGGTCGACGTGGAATCGCGCCCAATCGGTCGGCCCGATCCGGGCGCGAATCGGTAGGCGGAGCCCCGGGGCGCCGTCGCCGGCCTGCTGCGCCGCGCCCGCGTCGAAGGCGAACCAGTCGCCGAGGTCGAGCGCCGCCGCTTCGTGCACCTCGCGCTCGGCGACCTCCAGCGCTGCGGCGCGGAAGACGTCGATGTCGATCGAGGCGCGGACGCCGAGGTCGCGCGCCAGCAGCGCGGTCGCCCCCTTGAGGATCCATCGGTCATCAATCACGTAGAGGCGCTCCAGCAGGCGGTCGTAGGCGAGCTGGCGCTGTAGCTGGGGCAGCGACCATTTGCCGCTCTGCGCCACCGTCCTCAGCTTGTCGGTCAGCGCACGCCGGAACGCCGCCGGGCTTCCATAGCCTCGCTCCGTCATCGGCTCAGGCCACGCCCAGGCCGGCCGGGGTGATGTCGGTCGACTTGGCTTCGGCCTCTTCGATCCAGCGGCCTGCTCCCGGCTCGCCGCTCAGGTCGAGCAGCCAGCTCAGCACCGCGATCCCGTCGCCGCGGCGAAAGCGCAGCTGCGCCGCTCGTGGCCCCAGAGCCTTGGCGAAGTTTCCCGCCCACTCGTTCTTATTGCGCAGGGCGTCGGTGACGACCCGGGCGACGGCTTCCGGGTCCTCCTTGTCGGCTAGTAGATCGGTTGCGGTTCGCGCCGGCGAGGTGACAGGGAGGCCGGCGAGGACGGCCCATTCCCCTTCCTCGAGGCGGCCGCGGTGCAGCCGGACGCCGCTCTGGCGAGTCTGGCGGCGCTCGGGAAGGGTGAATTCATGGCGGTCGGCGGGCAGGTCGCCGAGCCCCCAAAGATCGGCGGCGGAGCGATGGGAGACGGTCCCCTGCGCAGGGGACCGCTCCCAGGCGAGGGTTCCCGGCGCCAGCGCCAGCCACGCCGAGCGCAGTCCGGCGTGGTCAGGCAGAGGCGCCCCGGCAAGGTGATAGACGCCGTGGGCGGTGCGCTCGAGGACTCCCCCCGCGGCGCTCAGCCGCTGCAGGGTGGCCGGCGAGACGCCGGCCGCTTCGGCCTGGCGGCGGGTGAGCAGGCCCCACTGGTCCTCGGTGAGGCCGGCAAGCTTGTTCGCGGTGCTGATCTGCATTTAACGCTGTGTACTATATCAAAAATGAGTGGTTTTGCAGTCAGATATGGGGTAGACATGAGAAATAGCTCAAAGCTGACTTAGTTCGTAGTGCTACCAGGTTCATTCTCTGGCGGCCAGGAGAACCCGGTCTGATCGGACCATTGCGAGAGCCACTCCAGCTCCTCGATCACGCTACTCAGCGCCTGCTGGTTGCCCTGACTCGCGGCGAAGACTTGTGCGCGACCCCGACGCAGATGCTTGAGCACCGGCTCCAGCTCGCCGTCTTCCTGGCCCTTGCGACGCCCGACCCACTCAAAGACGAAGCCGAGGCGATCGGCGACGCGCAGTAGCGAGTGGGGGCCGAAGTTGGGATCGTCGACCGCCCCTTCTGCCCCGGCGACAACCAGCCGGACCTGCATGGCAGCGATCGTCCTCAGCCCCCGCGAGCGGTCCTCGCCCGTGCGCTCCCAGTCGCTGAAACCGGGCGCTAGGCAGACTAGGTCCTTGAACTCTTCCTTGGCTTCCAGGAATTCGTCGAGAGAGGTGCCGGCCACGTCGAGCAGGAACTCGCCGCCCGCGGCTCTCACCTGAATCGAGTCCACCGACTTAGCGCTTGCACGCAGGCCGACGACGGCTGCGGTCAGATTTACCTTGTCGAACGGTCCGGCGCCGGCGAGAACGATTGTGCCGCCGCCCTCTCGCGCCTCAAGGACTTCGTGGCCGCGCAGTCCGAAGGCAATGGCGGCGATCAACTCGATCGCGGCCGGGATCGTGCCCTCGGCCATCCATTCCGGTTCGCGCAGCTCGACGGTTCCGGCGGCGAGGAAGCAGGCGTAGCCGGCTTCCGCACCGACGACGGCGTCGACCATCGCTTGTGAGGCCCTTTCCAGTTCCTCGACATCCCAGCGCTGATCGGTTCGGAGGTCGTGCATCTCCCCGCACTCCGCGTCCCAGCGGTATTGGGAATGGGCGACGGCGTTTCGCAAGGAGCTGTCGCAGCGCGCGGCCAGCCGCTCCCCTGCTTCCCGACCACAGGCCGCCAGCCGCTGTTCGAGTGGCCCGAGGGTTGGCGGATCAGCGGCCTCGGCGAGAGTCTCGCTCTTATGTAGTGCGATGGCATCGGCCACCAGCCAGCCGTAGGTTCTGAACGCGCCTTCGGCGAGATCCTTATATGCAGCGAGGATCGCGTCCAAGACATGGGCGTCCTCAGAGACCCCGGCCTCCTCGCCAGCCTTCAGCAACGCGAAGCCTCGTTGGATCCGTTCGGCAGCCGCGAACACGATCCCGCCGGCCGCAGCGGTGCGGTCGACTAAGTGCTGCACCTCCACCAGGTGCTCGTCGGCGGCCTGCGTCAGCTCCTCGAAGACCGAGCGCGCGACGCGGTGTCCTCCCAGCGGCCGATCGAGGACTCCCAATGCGATCGCCGGCATCACGAGCACCGAATCCAGCGAGGTGTTCTCGGAGTCCTCCGCGCCAAGGAGGTGTGAGAAGAAGCGCCTCGCCTGCGCCGCGAGGCGCTCGACCGGCTCGCTCTCATCGTGGAAGGCCGAGAAGACCAGGCCGGGGTCGAGGAAGCCGTCGGCGTTGGAATAGCGTCCCTCGCGGCCGAGTACGAGGCTGGCCCGGGCATCGACGTCCGGGACGCTCCAGGCTTCCATTGCCGGAATCAGTTCCTCGATCCGGTCGCCATAGGGGAAGGCTGAGACCAAGGTCTGCATTAGCTCCATGCCCGCGCGCGCCTCGCGGATTGAGGAGGCGGTCAGCACGTCGAGGAAGGCGTCGAGGATCAGGGCCCCGTAGCGGCCGCTCTTCCAGGCGATCGTGCGCAGCTCCAGCGCTGGCCCCTTGGGATCGAATAGGGCGAGCTCCCGGCAGATGGCGAGAACCGACTCGATCTCATCTGCCTGCTGGTTGAGGAGTCTTCGCAGCTCGCGGCCGATCACGCTCGTGTCATTGGCGTCGAGCTGTTCGATCCTCGATCCAAGGCCGACCAACTCCGTTAGGACGCTGAAGACGCCGGAGTCACTAACCGCGGTCGCGAACTGGTCGTTGGAAACGACAACGTTGCCGGAGGGCGGGTGGTCGAATTGCGAGAGGAGGTCGGTAACACGCACGCGTGTCGGCCCCAGGGCCTTCTGGCGCGCCCGCACGGTGTCGGCCACCTCTTCGGACTCCGGCACCTCGGCGCCGCAGCTCCTGCAAGGGCCGGGCTCGGCAGGGACCCCGCAGCCCGGGCAGGCAGCCGCGGAGAACTCGAGCGCAAACGAGAAGGCGCCGCCCTCGTCCTCCTCTGCGTCGTCTTCGGGGGCTTCGCTCAGTTGATCCTCGGCCATTGAGCGAGACTAGGCCACGGGACTGGCGCCAAACCTCCGCCTCGCCCGCGATTGCGACCGGGGTGGGGTCTGGTGCGGTCGCAGAAAGACCTCTAAGATCGTTGCGTGATGACCGATTCGCAGACCAGCTTCGTGGGCGTGGAGGGCGTGGTTTTGACCTTGCCTCCCATCTGGCTCCCATTTGGCGCGGCCCGCGATTCCGGCCATCGCGTAGTTTGGCTCTGTAGAGCCGACCCGCCCGGATAGCTCAGTTGGTAGAGCACTTCCATGGTAAGGAAGGGGTCACGAGTTCGAGTCTCGTTCCGGGCTTCAAAAAGTCTCGAATTAGCAGGGATTAAGCGATTCGAGCCTCGGGAGCCTCCATTTCGTTTGGGTCACGGCATGGATTTCGTGACCCAAACTCCGTCGAAACCGGTCCTTTCGGGATCGATCTGGGGCTCATCAGGAACAGACACATCCGATAGCGGAACGTCGTTGAACGGCCCGGATTCCGCTTTCTGAAGCGGTTTCCGCCTGATGCGCGCCATTGCGTTCGAACTCGGAACCCCTTCCGTCCGGCAGAAGTGGTCCGGAGTTCGAGGCAAGCGCGGACCAAAACCTTCCCGGGCGGTCCGCCGTCAGCCCGCCTACGATCGATTGATGAGTCCTGACGCAAGTGGGCCGCGTTCGTCCAGTTGCCCCATCTAGGCCTTCGGTCATCCGGACGGGACCGCCCTTTGCCAGACCTCAGCTATCCGCAACGATCCCTCCACACCGGGTACCGCTTCCAGGATCTCCTAGCCGCGTTGGCCATGGCGGCAGTGCTCGGGGGAGGTCGGGGTGCGGTTTCGGTCGAGACCAAGCGATTCGCGGATGATCGATTCGACGACATCGTTCTGAAGTTGCGCGAGCGGGTCGAGCGGTGCCAGAGCAAGGGCCTCGAGGCTGTCGGCCCACCGCGGCTCGATCTGTTCGCGACCGACGCACGAGGCTTGCGCCTCGATCGATTGTTTGCTGGAGAACCGCCCGAGGAGGGCCTGCGCGTCCTCTCGACGGTCGCCGCCGATGACGGGACGGCGCAAGATTTCGTACCGGCCACGGACGTCGAGTCGTTCGTCCCCGGCCTCAAGTCGACCCTGTGGCGGCTGGATCCAAATATCGTGTGGCCATCGGGGGAGGACCCCCGCGTTCCGTTGCCACCAGGGATGACCCGCGGTCGCCTGGCGGCCTTCTGCGAGCGGTTCGTCCTCGAGACCGATGCGACTCCGATGTCAGGCAGCCTCGCGGATCCTGGTCTGCTGGAGCAGGCCCTCGTCGCTCGTCTTCGGGATCAGGTTGGAGTCGACCAATACCCCAATAGGGCGAACCCGATCGACGTCGCGTCGCGCCTGCTGGAGGTCGCCGGATCACTGCGAACCCGGACGATGCGCAGGCTCGACTTCTCCGAGATTGCGGCCGAGTGCGGTCTGCGGGTCGACCGCGGGCGGGTGACGCAGGCTTTTCCGCTTGATCCACGTCGTCTCGTCAGCGGCGTTCCTGTCGCCGGCCGGCTGAGGGAGGCCCTCGGTACTTCGCGGGTGGTCCTCGAGGGTCCTCCGGGGTCCGGGAAGTCCTGGTGCCTCGAGGCCGAGGCCCAGCGGCTCCGCGGTCAGGGCTGGATCGTCGCGCGCCATTACTGCTTCCTCGCCCCTGGTGACCCCGACGTCTCGCAGCGGGTCGCCCTGGAGGCGATGAGTGCGAATCTCATCGCCGAGCTGCTCGACGATCACCGCCTGGGTGAGCTCTCCGGAGGGCTTGGGGGAGGGCTCGATGCTCTCGAACGGCTGCTTGGAAATGCGGAGGAGAAGTTGGCGTCCTCCGAGGAGGACGCCGCCACGCGGATCGCGCTGATCGTCGACGGGCTCGACCACGTGGCCCGCGTGGATCCCGCACCCGGAACCGGCGCGGCCGATCCCGACGACTTCGCCGACCGACTCGCGCTGCTCGATCTGCCCGGACGAGTGACGCTGGTAGTCGGTTCGCAATCGGGTCCGCATCTGGACGTCCTGCGCGACCGGGGCGCAACCACCGTGGAGGTGCCCCGACTCGAGCTGAGGCACACCGGCGGACTCCTTGCCCGGCAAGGTGTACTGCGGGCGATTCGCGACCACGGTGCCAGCGCCGACCACGCGGACGCCGTCGTCGCGGTCCACCGGCAGTCCGCTGGCAACCCCCTCTACGCGACCTTCTTGGGCGGTGAGATCCTCCGCGGCCTCGAGGCTGATGAACCCCAACTGCCGAGTCAACGGGTCGATGGGATCACGGCTGCCGCCGGGGACCTAGAGGAGTACTTCAATCATTTGATGAACACCGTCGAGCAGGCGACGGATGGCGGCTTGGTAGCCGAGCATCTCGCATTGCTCGACTTCGCCCTGACGCGGGACGAGATGGTCGAAATCTTGCCCGCGTTTGGCGCTGACCGAATCGATCGTGTCCTCTCACAGTTGCGTCCGGTCCTTGACGAAGCGGGAATGCAGGGCGGTCTGCGGGTGCATCATGAGAGCTTCCGACGCTTCATCGTCGCTCGCTTGGCCGCCGCCGACCGACCGCTCGGACCTTTGATGGCCCCGGTCATCGAATGGCTCCAAAACCGTGGCCTGTTCGCGGACGAGCGGGCATACCGGTACCTCCTGCCTCTGCTTCACCGATCCCAGCGTGACGACGATCTCCTCGACTTGGTCGGCGCGGACTTCGTCTCCGAGAGCGTCGGCGCACTCCAACCCCACGTCTCGGTGCTCGCGAATCTGAGGCTTGCCGCCGCAGTTGCCGGAGACCGTGAGGGCTATCCCGCGCTCGTACGCCTGGCCGAGCTCCGGACCGCGATGACCGTCGCGTACAGGGAGAAGCTCGGCGATATTGATCTCTGGGCAGAAGGTCTGATCGAGGTCGAAGGTCCTGATCGACTGGGGGACCGACTCCTCTTCGAAGGCCGCCCCACCTGGCCACGCGCCGCAGGTCTCCGGATCTGCGCTCTCGTCGATCGGGCGGGCGGGGATGCTCCATGGATCCCATATTTCGATCTCCGCGAGATCCCGGGCCCGACGAGCCAGATGGAGGAGGAGGTTGAGGGCCACGACCTCGATGAAATGCGCGGGCGGCTGCGAGGGCTCGGCCCGGCCGCGTCGGTCGACCGGCTCGCGGAATATCTCGACGGGCGCCCGGATCTCACCCCGACCTTTCTTTATGGCTCCGCGTCGATCCTTGGAGATCTGTACGGCGCGGCCGCTCTATCGTCGACTCTCGCTGCAGCTGCCGGCATGACGGCCGAGGCGCGCGGGCTGTTCGAGCTTCGATTGGCCGAGGTTCATGCGGGCGCGGGCGCTTCCGAGCCGGCGCTTGCCGCAGGGCGGCGTGCCCTTTCGGAGGGTGTCGCGATGTGGGCCTTTCGTCGGTTGCTGGACGTAGGTCTGCAGGGAGATGAGTTGGAAGGCTGTCCTAATCCGGCGGAGGCGGCCGCAGGGGCGATCGGGACCGACCACCCCGACCACGAGGTGGTCGACCGGTTCCTGACCGCGGTTCTCTGTGCCGCCCGTCGGGGCGAGAGCCTTGGTGAGGTTCGCTGCTCGCTCGCGGGCCCCGGCTTCTACCCGGCATGGCTTCGCTTCTGTTGTGACCTTGCCGGGGTCGAGGCCGGTGAGGGTGACATCGTCTCCTCGTTGGTGGAGCTTGCCGAACACACCGACCCGTTCGTCGGCAAGCCGCGGGCTTGCGATCTCTACCCCATCCATAACCTCTGTGAGGAGTCGTTCCGCCGGGCCGCCGCACTCGTCGCCGAGGATCGGTGGGGTACGGCGTTGGGACCGTTGATCGATATCGCGGACGGAACCACGACGACGCTGTCGGGTAGCCCCAGCGGGCCGTTGACGTCGTTCGACCTGATCGAGATCCTTCTTCCACATGCGGAGAAGCTGCCGTTCGACGGGGCCCAGCGACTCCTTGGCTCACCGCCTGGAGAGTTCTACGAGTTCCACGCCGAGATGGCGCTCTATCGCGCCCGCTTCGAGAAGCGGGCAGGCGAGGACGATGGTGTCGCCCCACTGGCCGAAGCGGGCCGCTACCTCTCAGCGTACGGCTTCCGTAAGGACGTCACGGTATTCGGTCCGATTGAGGCGTTGCAGGCGATCGACGACGCACAGCTCCAGGCGGAGGTCAGCGCGCGTTTCGCCCGTGTGAGGGTCCTATGTCATCGAGCCTACGTCCACAGCGACGGACGGGAAACGAGCCGTGCGAGCTCGGCCTGGTTTGAGGCGTTCGCATCCCATAGTCCAGGCGCCGCCGCGGACCTGCTCGGCCGGACGCTGCTCGAAGACAAGCCGATCGAGTCGTGGGTCAATGAGAACGCGCTCGATGCCTTGCTGGCCAAGGCAGGTGAGGACGAGCTGCCGGCCCTCCTCCACCATCTGCTTTGCCGCGGCCGGCCGTCCGCAGCCGTGAAGCCCTGGCTGGAGGTCATTGAGCGGCTTCTCGCGGAAGATCGGCCGCGGGGAATCGAGGCGTTCCAAGAGCTCGCGGCAGCCGTCGACGGCGCCGGGGAGACGCCTGCTTACGCGACCGCGGATGTCGTGCGTTCCTTCGCGGACCGCCACGGCTTGGAGAAGCCCCCGTTGGACGAGCTGCCGGACCTCCGCCGAGGTGGCGGGCAAGGTTCGAACGACAGCGACTTTGCTAGCCCGACCACCGAGATCCGTTCGGGTCCGTACTTCGCCGGAATCGACAGCAAGCTTGACCTCTTGCTCGCTGTCCGCGACCGGCGAATCGATGATGGCGAGGCCTCCGTCGATCCGGGCGAGTTCGCAGAGGAGCTTGCCAACTCCGTGAAAGAGCTGCTCGCGGGTCAGGAGCGCGTCGAGATGGTCGCCGCCTTCTGCGAAGCGCATCCGTATCTCCGCGCGGCTAGCGAGATAGTCAATGCGGTGGCGGATCTCCTTGATGACGAACCGGCGGTCGCGGCTGCCATCAAGGTGCTTGCCTGGACCGCTGTGCGAGAGGGATGGGAGCCATTCGGCGGACTCAAGCATGGCCACCTTCTGACGACGGCCTTCGCTCTCAATGCCGACGCGGCAAGCCGGCAGTTGGCCCGTGGGATCGCCCAGGCGATGGACGACTATGACTACGGGGTCGGCTTCACGCGGCGCACGGTCGAGGCGCTCGTTCTGGCTGGCAAGCAGGCGCAGGCGCTCGAATGCTGGGACGCAGCATTGGACGTGATCGAGCATCGCCTGCCCGCCACGCGGCCTGAAAGAGATCCGTTCGCCGCGCCGGGCCCAGACCTGGACTCCCAGGAGACGTGGCTCGCATTTGCCCGTCTACTGGGCGCATGCCTGCATCTGCCCGAGTACGAGGTGCGAGCCGCCGCTCTGGGCGGCATCGCCGAGTTGATTGAGGCCGACCCCGAGCTTGCCGCAACCGCGGTCGAGGGGCTCTTCGTGCGGGACGCTGCCGTCACCGACCTGATCCTCGCCACCCGCCTCCTTGAGTTGTGTGACGCCCGGGGCGTCGTTGCCGGCCGACTCGTTGATCGGCTCGATGGCGCCGGCGCGACCTCCGTGCTTGGTCTCCGGCAGGCGGCGCTGACTCTGTTGGCGCGGGTCGGACGAGGCGCACCGGCGGCGGACACGCCCTTACCTCCGAGGCTTGATGCGGAGCCCATTCCAGCCGACGAGGTATTGATCTGGGAACGACCTCACCGGAGGGCGGAGTCGCTGTCGCAGATGGATGATCGATTGCTGGGCGAGGTCGTCGGGCGATACTCATCGCTCTTCAACGCCAATCGCAGGCTCACCCTTTCGATAATCGAACAACAATCGAGAGTGCAGTTCTCGCGGTCGGATCGATGGGTACCACCCCTGCCAATTCACCGGTGGGAGTCGGAGCTGCTTGAGATCGCCGTTCATGAAACCGCCACCGGTCTGGCGCCACGATTGCCCGGTGGTCCTGAATCGAATGCCGCGCGCCTCCATGATTTCTTCGCGGCCGATGTCGCCGCGGCAGCGGCGAGGGCAAGAAGCCGCGAGCTCCGCCCGGCCGAGTTGTCGCCGCCGAGTGAGCGGGCGGACGCTGTAGGCGAACCGGCAGCGCGGGCCGCGGGTCCGTTCGCAGGCTGGCTCCGTCTCGCGATGGTGGAGTACGAGGTGCGCGAGGGTGAGAGCTTTTCTTCGGGCAGTGAAAGCATCGTCGAAAGTGGCCTTTGGTCGGGTCAAGCGCCCGACGCCGATCTGGACACGCCGTTCAGATCATTTTCGCCTCGGGCTCGATGGCACGGGCTGCCCGACAGCGCGGACCTAGTCGACGGCCCGCTCGCCGCGAGTTGGCTCGATCAACATCTCGTCGCGTTCACCCAGATGCTGGCGCCTGTTCCCGAGCTGAGCCACCTGTTGGAGCTATGCGCGGCCCCGGCGCCTGAGCCTCTCGACCTCCTCGACCCCGATGGTCGCCCGGCGGCCGTGCTGCGTCATTGGCGCATGCGCCCTTACAGCTACGACTACCACCCCCGGTTACCGACGATCGCCGGGTCCGAGCTCCTGCTCCGTCCCGATCTGGTCGACCGCCTGCGGGAGGGGAGGGATCTGGTCGAGATCACCCGCGTCCGAACCAAAGAGCTTTCCGGACCTCCGGAGTCCTGATCAATACGGCCGCCCCGGGAGGTTCTAAACCCTGCTTAGCGCGTCGAGAGCAGCGGGATGTCGAAACATGCGACGCACTCGACTACGTCAGAGTCGGCTTCACAAAGAATGCCGACCGTTTGAAGAGTGAGAGTTCGTTGTCTGCGGTCGGGCCGGTCATCCGCCAAACTCGCGCGGCCCAGATGACCCGCGATCGCTCGCCATCTGCCGCTCCGACGACCGGTATAGCTGGTTTCCCCGCCGGTCTGGATCGCCGGGGCCTACTCGTCTGACCGTGCCGCGAAGTAGGGAGGAGCCTCGGGGTCCTCCTCGCCACGTTCGCCTAGTTCCGTCAGGCGTTTGAGCTCCTCCTGAACGAACTCCTCAGGCACGCCGGCCTTGGCCATCATCACCTGGGTGCGCTCCCCGAGGACCCGGTCGGCGTCCTCGAGCACCGCTCTCGCCGTCTCCAGCTCCTCGATCATCGCAAGGCGATTCTCGCTCGTTCCCTGTCGCAGGACTCGCGTTCTCATCCACTGATGGACCAGGTCGTTGCGCAGCGCGAGAGCCGCGGTCACCTGCTCCTCGAGGATCCACTCACCCTCCTCACCGAGGAGGCGCCTCACGTTCTTGATGTTCCGGCCGAGGGTGTTGCCGAATAGCTCGGCGTAGAGCTCGTCGACCTCCTCGGTCGTCGCCGGGCGTTCCTCGGTCGCCCGTCGCAGCAGAACGAGGTAGGTGACGAGCCCGGCCTCGAGCACCTGGCAGAAGTAGACGGCAAGTCCGAATTTCGCGTAGATCTCGCGCTGCTCCCATTCGTCCCGGTCGAGAGGCGCGAGCACCTCTGCCTCATATCCCACGCCTGTGACCTCCCCTCACTTCCCGGCGGACCCGTCGGTCTACCAGGCCCGCGACCAGGTCCGGTCGCGGCGGTGGATCGTCACCCACTCGGTTCCGGCCTCGATCCGCGCCGGCGTCTCGGCATCACCCAAGATCCGTTCGATCTCCGAGCGTCCCTCGGTGACGATGGCCTGTCGGACTCTCGGTGGAAGACCCTCGGGAGCACACCCGCCGGCGGTTCCCGTCACGGCGAAATCGACAATTTCCTGCTTGCCTGGCTCCGAAACGACGGTCCAGCGCCACTCGTGGCGATCGCCGCGGTCGGCGAGTCGGATTGGTCCCTCAGTGATGGCTCTCATCCTCTCGGAAAAGGATGAGTCGTGGTCCGGACGACACCACCATTGTGGGTGTTCCTGTGGCCATGCGGTAGCCGGTGGAGGTGCCGTCGGCGAAGCGCGGAATATTGGCCTGTCCAGACCTTCCCAGCCCGTATGACGACGGGCTGGCCGCACGCGATCGATCTGGGTTCCTCTCCCGGAGTGCCCGAGGCAGTTCACTGATCGACAGCTTCGGCTGCCGGCGACGGGTCGCCCTCGCTGATTGGGTCACCGTGCGGGCGTTGGTGACCCAGAACCCCTCGTAACGACCCGAAACCACCGGTATCCGGACTGATGAAGGCCTGTAGACTCTCGACCGGAGGTACCCCCGAAATCCGCTCTAGCAAGGCGTCTGGAGGCGGTCGCACGGAACGATAGGACAACTCGCGACGCTTCCATGGTAAGGAAGGGGTCACGAGTTCGAGTCTCGTTCCGGGCTTGATTTGGCTGACCGGCCAGCCTCCCGCGGAGATATATAGGCTGGCGCCGTGGACTTCGCCCTCTCGGACGAGCAGAACGACTTCGTCGACGCGATTCGTGATTTCTGCGACCGCGAGTGCGGGACGCAGGACCAGCGTGAGCGGCTGACCGACGGCTATCGCGAGCACCACAGCTTCGAGATCTACAAGCAGATGGCGGAGCTGGGCTGGCTCGGGGTCACGATCCCGGAGGAGTACGGCGGCTCCGGCGGCTCGATGCTCGACGCCTGCCTCTTCATGGAGGAGACCTCGCGCGGGCTGGCGCCGATCGGCGGCTACGCGACGACGCTGATCGTCGCCGGTGCCACCCAGCGCTTCGGCACCGAGGGGCAGAAGGCCGAGATCCTCGGCGGCATCGCCGGCGGCTCGGTCGAGGCGATCGCGATGACCGAGCCCGAGGCGGGCTCCGACGTCGGCGCGCTGACCTGCTCGGCCGAGGCGGTCGACGGCGGCTTCCTGCTCAACGGCCAGAAGGTCTTCTGCTCCAACGCCCACATCAGCGATCACATCCTGGTCGTCTGCCGCACCACCCGGGGCGAGAACAAGCACGAGGGCATGACGATGATCTGGGTCCCGCGCGACGTCGACGGGATGGAGGCGGTCCCGATCGAGACGATGGGCGGCCGCGAGACCAACCACCTCTACTTCACCGACTGCGCCGCTCCGGCTGAGGCCGTGCTCGGCGAGGTCGACCAGGGCTGGATGCAGCTGATGGCCGGGCTCAACGTCGAGCGGCTGATCCTCGCCGCGACGATGCTCGGCATCGCCCAGCGCGCCTTCGACGACGTCCTGCAATACGTGAAGGAGCGGCGCCAGTTCGGGCGGCCGATCGGCTCCTTCCAGGCGCTCCAGCACCGCCTCGCCGACCTCGCCACCGACCTCGAGGCGGCTCGCCTGATGACCCGCTGGGTCGCCACGCTGACCGACGAGGATCCCGACCGGATGCTGCCTCAACAGGCCTCGATGGTGAAGCTCTTCGTCACCGAAGTCGCCAAGCGCACCACCCTCGAGGGGATGCAGCTGATGGGCGGTTACGGCTACTCCTCCGAGTACGACATGGAGCGCCTCGTCCGCGCCTCCCTGGTCTCGACGATCTACGGCGGAACGTCGGAGATCCAGCGCAACATCATCGCCAAGACGCTCGGCCTCTAGGTCGGCCGAAGTCGGGCAAGTGCCTGGCGCCCGCCGGTGATCTGGCTCTGCGCCTCGGCTTTGGCCTTGGCCCCGACTTTAGCCTTTTGGGTGCCACTGGACGCATCTACTAGAGAAGTCCTCGAACGGATGTGCTGCCATGTGACCCATGGACCTCGACGGAAACCGCATCCGCTCTCACATCGTCGCCGCGGCGCTCGCGGTCAGCGCGCCCGCGATGGCCGCCGCCTCTCCGGCGATTGCCGATCCGGTCCCTGCGCCGGATACCGGCGCCAGCGCCCCGGCGAGCACGGAAGTTCCCACGAGTCCTTCCACCCCTCAGCGGCCGACGATGAGCATCAAGTTTCCCTGGCGCACGGCCAGCGTCGCCGGGCCGGGAGCGCTCGTCTACGTCAAGTGCGCCGGGTCAGTCGGCCGGGCCTGCATCGGCACCCTGGCCCTCAAGGCCGACGGGGGCTCGCGCAAGGTCGCCTACTCGATCGAGAGCGGAGAGAAGCAGATCGTGGTCGTTCCGCTTGGCTCCGAGCGGGAGCTGTTCGACGACTTGGAGAGCGCGCGGGTGGTGGCGCACACGATGCAGGACACGGGCGGCTCGGTCAGGACGACGCGCGTGCTGCGCATCAACTAACCCGCTCGCCACCGGCCCGCTATCCTTGCCTCAGCCTCGCGCCTTGGGCCCGGGGTTTTGTTCTGTAACGGCCTAGTAGGGAACGAGGAAAAATGGCTCGCGGAGATGTCCGCATCGCGGTGACTTTGGCTTGCGAAGACTGCAAGCGACGGAATTACCAGACCAACAAGTCCCGGCGCAACTCGCCGGACCGCGTCGAGCTGCGCAAGTTCTGCCGCTGGTGTGGTCGTCACACGGCCCACAAGGAGACCCGGTAGCTCCCGATGGCAAAGACCCGCGCACAGCGCAAGGCCGAGCGCCGGGCTCGGGAAGCTGAAGAGCGGAAACGCTCCGATGGCGAGCGCGAGAGCATCTCGCACGCCCAGCACGACACCCAGGTACCGGTCTCCGGCGAGGTAGCCGACGTCGAAGCGATGGAGGTCGGCATGGGTGCGGGCGCTCCAGAGAGCTCGCTCGAAACCCCCGACGCGCCGAAGCCGCGCTCGGCCCGACGCGCCGAAGCGAAGGCGCTGAAGGAATCCGAGAAGCGCCAGCGCGACGAGCAGAAGCGCCGCGAGCGCGAGCAGCTCGCCAAGAAGCAGAAACAGGCGAGCGCCGAACGCCAGCGAGGCGGCGTAATCGGTTTCCTGGTTTCCTGTTGGGCCGAGCTGAAGAAAGTCCAGTGGCCGGATCGCGACACGCTGATCCAGGCGACCGCTGTCACCGTCCTCTTCGTCGCTGTGGCGGCCGCCTACCTCGGCGCCCTCGACGCCGTCTTCAACTTCCTCATCAAGCAGATCCTGTAGGCACGGGATCTCCGAACAAAGGTTTCCGATTTGTATCGCTGGTACGTGATCAACACCTACTCCGGGCACGAGAACAAGGTCAAGCACAACCTCGAGCACCGGGTGCAGACGATGAGCCAGAACCGCAACGTGCGCCAGGTCGTGGTGCCCACCGAACAGGTGATGGAGGTCAACAAGGACGGGCAGAAAGAGCCGAAGGAGAAACGGACGATGCCCGGCTACGTCCTGGTCAACATGGAGATGACCGACGACGCCTGGGGCCTGGTCAAGAACACCCCCGGCGTCACCGGCTTCGTCGGCTCGCGCAACAAGCCGGTGCCGCTCTCCAAACCGGAGGTCGACCGCCTGCTGCACCGCGAGACTGCCGAGCGCCCGCGGACCCAGGCCCAGTTCTCGATCGGCGAATCGGTCAAAGTCATCTCCGGCCCGCTCTCCGACTTTTCCGGCGAGATCGCCGAGATCAACGAGGACGCGGCGAAACTCAAGGTCCTGGTCTCGATCTTCGGCCGGGAGACCCCGGTCGAGGTTGGCTACGACCAGGTCAAGAAGATCTAGCTGACGCGATAACCGGCGCGCTCCGGCGTCCTCGGTCGCTCGCGTGCGGAGCACGCCACGCTCCCTGCGTCCTAGGATCGCTTGGTTCTCGCGCCAGCTATGCTCCCCAACCGCTCATGGCCAAAAAAGTCCTCACCCTCATCAAGCTGCAGATCCAGGCGGGCAACGCCAACCCGGCGCCGCCCGTCGGCCCGGCCCTGGGCCAGCACGGCGTCAACATCATGGACTTCTGCAAAGCGTTCAACGCGCAGACCCAGTCCGAAGGCGGGACGATCATCCCGGTCGAAATCACGGTCTACGAGGACCGCTCGTTCACCTTCATCACCAAGACGCCGCCGGCCGCCGTCCTGATCAAGGAGGCGATCCGGATCCCGAAGGGCTCCGGCGAGCCCCACGTCAAAAAAGTCGGGACGATCTCGATGGACCAGATCCGCGAGATCGCCGAGCGCAAGATGCCCGACCTCAATGCCAACGACATCGACGCCGCCTCGAAGATCATCGCCGGCACCGCCCGCTCGATGGGCGTCGACGTCAAATAGGAGACTTCGTGGCCCACGGCAAGCGATACCGCCAGCAGTACGACAAGGTCGAGCGCGACCATGCCTACCCGCCCGCCGAGGCGATCGCTCTGGTCAAGGCGACCGCCAGCGCCAAGTTCGACGAGACGGTCGAGGTACACGTCCTGCTCGGCGTCAACGTCCGTCACGCCGACGAGCAGCTGCGCGGTACCCTGGCGCTCCCGCACGGGCTCGGCAAGGACGTCACCGTCGCCGTCTTCGCCCAGGGCCAGCAGGCGCGTGACGCCGAGGCCGCCGGTGCCGACTTCGTCGGCGGCGACGACCTGGCGAAGAAAGTCGAAGAGGGCTGGACCGGCTTCGACGTCGCCGTCTCGACCCCCGACATGATGCCGACGGTCGGCCGCCTCGGCCGCGTTCTCGGGCCGCAGGGCAAGATGCCCAACCCCAAGGTCGGCACCGTCACCGACGACATCGAGAAGGCCGTTACGGAGTCCAAGGCCGGCAAGGTCGAGTACCGCACCGATCGCCAGGCGATCGTCCACATGGCGATCGGCAAGGCCAGCTTCGACGAGGCCAAGCTGCTCGACAACTACACCGCCGTCGTCGACGAGATCGTCCGCGCCAAGCCGGCATCCGCCAAGGGCAAATACATCCTCTCCTGCACGCTCTCGAGCTCGATGGGTCCCGGCGTCCGGGTCGACACTTCAAAAGCCGCCGACCGCGAACTGGTCAGCGCTGCCGCGGGCGAGACCGCAGCGGAGCCCGCGAACGCCTAGACTGCGTCGCCGCTTGCCCGAGATCACCGGCGGGGCCATGCCCGCAAGCCCGGTGTAGGAGAGACGATGAACCGCGAAGAAAAGTCAGCAACCATCCAAGAGATCGCCGCCCAGATCGAGGCATCTGAGGCGATCTTCGCTGTCGACTACCGCGGCATCAGCGTTCCCCAGGCGGCAGAGCTGCGCTCGAAACTGCGCGAGGCCGACGCCAGCTTCCGGATCGTCAAGAACCGGCTGACGAAACTGGCGGCCGACAAAGCCGGCGAGGAGCGCCTGGCGGAGCTGTTGCAGGGCCCGACCGCCCTCACCTTCGTCCGCGGCGACACCGCCCAGGCGGCGAAAGCGATCTCGATCTTCAACAAAGAGCATGAGGTCCTCACCTACAAGGGCGGCTTCATGGACAGCACGTCGCTCGACGAGGATGCGTTCAAATCGATCGCCCGCCTGCCGTCGCGCGAAGTCCTGAACGGCCAGTTCGCCGGCGTGGTCGCCAGCCCGCTGACCGGCCTGGTGCGCGGGCTCGGCTCGATGATCTCGGGCCTGGCGATCCAACTTCAACAGCTTCAGACTCAAAAGGAGGAGCAAGGTGGCAACTAAGACCTCAACCGAGGATTGGATCGAGGAGTTGAAAGGCATTTCCGTCCTGGAGCTCTCCGAGCGGGTCAAAGCGCTCGAGGAGGAGTTCGGCGTGTCCGCGACCGCGGTCGCGGCAGCAGCCCCGGCAGCCGCCGGAGCCCCGGCCGGTGACGGCGGTGGCGAGGAAGAGTCCGCGACCGTCGACGTCGTCCTGACCGAGGTCGGCGGACAGAAAGTTCCCGTGATCAAGGTCGTGCGCGCCGCGACCGGCCTCGGCCTGAAAGAGGCCAAGGCTCTCGTCGACGAGGCCCCCAAAGCGATCAAGGAGGGCATCGAGCGCGAGGAGGCCGACAAGCTCAAAGCTGAGCTTGAGGAGGCCGGCGCGACGGTCGAGCTCAAATAGAACGCCCGTTTCGCCAGCGCGAATCCCAGGCTGGGAGCCAAGCTTGAGGCCGCGTGTGCCCGTGTGTTATTTTTCGCGGTCGCGCGCCATTTGAGTACCCCTGCCCATATTTGCGCTTTATCTACGTCCCTCTGACCGCCCGAGGAGTCGCCGACTTTGGCACGTTCTAACGCTGCCCCCGTAACCCGTAGGAGCTTTTCCCGCCTAGAGAACCCCCTCGAAGTCCCCCATCTGATCGATATCCAGCGACGTTCCTTCGCGGAACTGACGGATCCGAAGAGTGGTGGACTGCGAGAGACGATCAACGACATCTCCCCGATCGAGGATTACACGGGGAACCTGCAGATCGTCTTCGGCGATTTCAAGTTCGAGGAGCCGCCGCACTCGATCGAGGAGTGCCGTGAGAAGGACATGACGTACTCGCGGCCGCTGACCGCGACCGTCGCCTTTCAGAACAAGGAGACGGGAGAGATCCGCGAGCAGGCCGTCTTCATGGGGGACTTCCCGTGGATGACCGAGCGCGGGACCTTCATCATCAACGGCACCGAGCGCGTCGTCGTGACGCAGCTCGTCCGTTCCCCCGGCGCCTACGTGATGGCGCCCAAGGACCCCGAAAAGCAGGTCTTCATCGCCAACCTGATGCCGGCTCGCGGCTCCTGGCTCGAGCTCGAAGTCGACAAAAAAGGCAAAGTCTTCGTCCGCATCGACCGCAAGCGCAAACTGCCGGTGACGGTGCTGCTGCGGGCGATGGGCTACGTCGAGGACCAACAGCTGCTGGACATGTTCGACAACTCGATCTACATGCGGCACACGATCGAGTCCGACACCGAAGCGACCCGGACCGAAGAGGGCGCCCTGATCGAGCTGTTCAAAAAGCAGCGTCCGGGCGAGCCGCCCTCGGTCGACGCCGCCAAGGGCCTGCTCGAGCAGCTCTTCTTCGACCCCAAGCGCTACGACCTCACCCGCGTTGGCCGCTACAAGCTGAACGCCCGCCTCGACCTCGACATCGACCTCGAGACGCGGGTCCTCACCCACGACGACATCATCGCCCTGGTCAAGGAGCTGGTCTCCCTGCCGAAGCTGCTCGGGATCCCCGAGGAGATCGACGAGGAGAACCCGATCAAAGACTATGCCGCGGAGGCGATCACCTACCCGCGCGAGCCGGTCTATGAGCACCTCGACGAGTACGAGCACTTCGGCAACCGCCGCCTGCGCACGGTCGGCGAGCTGATCCAGGAGGCCTTCCGGATCGGCCTCTACCGGATGGAGCGCGTGGTCCGCGAGCGCCTCACCACCGAGGACTCCGACGCGATCACCCCGCAGACGATCATCAACATCCGCCCGGTCGTGGCGGCGATGAAGGAGTTCTTCGGCTCCTCGCAGCTGTCCCAGTTCATGGACCAGACCAACAGCCTCGCCGGCCTCACCCACAGGCGGCGGCTCTCGGCGCTGGGCGCCGGCGGCCTGACCCGTGAGCGGGCCCCGATCGAGGTCCGCGACGTGCACCCGACGCACTACGGGCGGATGTGCCCGATCGAGACGCCGGAGGGTCCGAACATCGGCCTGATCGGCTCGCTGGCCTCCTACGCCGAGGTGTCGGAGCACGGCTTCGTCACCACCCCCTACCGCCTGGTCGCAGACGGCGTCGTCAGCGACGAGATCGTCCACTACGACGCGACCCAGGAGGAGGACAAGGTGATCGCCCAGGCGAACTCCGAGTTCGACCCCAAGACCGGCAAGCTGAAAGGCCCGCTGGTGCTGGTCCGCGCCGGCGAGCAGGAGTACGCCACGGCCGCCCCCAAGGAAGTCGACCTGATGGATGTCTCACCGTCCCAGATCTGGTCGGTGGCGACCTCGCTGATCCCGTTCCTCGAGCACGACGACGCCAACCGGGCGCTGATGGGCTCCAACATGCAGCGCCAGGCGGTGCCGCTGTTGAAGCCCGACCCGCCGCTGATCGGGACCGGCATGGAGCGCCGCGCCGCGGTCGACACCGGCGACGTCGTCCTGGCGAAGACCGACGGCGAAATCAGCCACGTCGACGCCAAGCGCATCGTCGTCACCAGCGGCTCGCACAAGGACGAGTACCCCCTGCACAAGTTCATGCGCTCGAACCAGGGCACGATCATCCACCAGCGGCCGATCGTCAAGAGCGGCCAGATGGTGAAGGAGGGCGACGTCCTCGCCGACGGCTCCTCCACCGGCGGCGGTGAGATCGCCCTCGGCAAGAACTGCCTGGTCGCCTTCATGTCCTGGGAGGGCTACA
>JBBDYP010000019.1:0-7315 GCA_040900615.1 Solirubrobacterales bacterium
GCTCTCGACGGACTCATGCGGGCGCAACCGGAGCCAACCGGATACGCATCTGCCGGCTTCTTCGACGGCGGCGATCACAGCGGCATCGAACCGGCCGGCGGGGTAGCAAAAGTCCTTCACCGGAACCCCGTATTCGCGGCGCAGGATGGCCCGGGAACCGGCGACTTCCTCCTTCAGGGCGGCCGCGTCCAGCGTCGTCAGGTCGGAGTGGTCGATCGTGTGGGCGGCAAGCTCCCAGCCGGCGCCGATCATCGCCTTGACGTTGCTTTGGTAGAGGTCCGAGCCTTCGGCCTTGAGGTTCAGCACGCCGGGCCAGCCGTGCTTGCGCAGCTGCGGCAGGGCGAAGGTGAACTGCGGCCGGTAGCCGTCGTCGAAGGAGCCATTCCATCTCGTGGCGGAATTCGGGGCGGGGGACGTCCGGCCCCTCGGGCCTCCCTGTCTGCCGGCTGGCCATCCGCGGAGCCGATCATGGTAGGGAAGGGACGATGCCGAGCCACGTGACGCCGATCGAGAGCCTTGTCGAAGCGCTGCGAAGCGCCCACCCCGAGCTGGAGGCGATCAGGGCCGCCGCCAGCGATCCCGTCTACCTGGTTGGCGGGGCCGTCCGCGATCAGCTGCTCGGCCACGGCCGGGCGGACATCGACCTCGTGGTGGTCGGTGACGCGGGGGCACTTGTGCGCTCGCTCGGGGTGACGGCGCTCGCCGAGCACGAGCGCTTCGCGACGGCCAAGGTCGAGCTCGGTGGACACGAGATCGACATCGCCAGCGCGCGTACCGAGACCTACCCTCTCCCAGGCGCGCTGCCGGAGGTAGCCCCCGCGACCGACATCGAGGCCGACCTGGCCCGCCGCGACTTCACGATCAACGCGATGGCGATCCCGCTGGCCGGAGAGCCCCGGCTGATCGACCCCTGCGACGGCCGCTCCGACCTCGAGCGCGGATTGCTGCGCGTGCTCCACGCCGGCTCCTTCAGCGACGACCCGACCCGGGCAATCCGCGCGGCCCGCTACGCGTCGCGATTCGGCTTCAAGCTGGAGCCGGAGACCGAGGAGCTGCTGCGCGCCGCCGTCCTTGACACGGTCTCGGCGGATCGGCGCCGGGCCGAGCTTGCCCGGCTAGCCGCCGAACGGGCGGCGCCGCACGGCTTTCAGCTGCTCGCCGAGTGGGGTCTGCTCGAACCGCGCGAGGGCGGGATCGAGCTGGCCCACGCTGTCTCCGAGCTGTTCGGCCACAGGGCCTGGAGCGACTTGGCCGGGTCCCGCGCGGACGCGATTCTCGCCGCCGCGCTCGGGTCGCCCGGGGGGGAAAGTGAGTTGGTTGCCGCCGATCCTGAGCGACCGTCGCAGGCGGTTGCGCTCGCCCGCGGCCGCGATCCCGTCGAGCTGGCGCTGGCGCGAGCGCTGGGCGCCGAGTGGCTCGACAGCTATCTGGGCGAGTGGCGCAAGGTGCGCCTCCAGATCGACGGCGGCGACCTGATAGCCGCCGGAGTTCCACAGGGGCCGGCGCTGGGTCGGGGTCTGGACGCGGCGCTGCGGGGAGTGCTCGACGGCGAGATCCACGGTCGCGAGGAGGAGCTGGCCGCCGCCCTGGCCGCCGCGCGCCGCGACTAGACCGCAAACGCCGACGGGCCGAAAACGTCCCGCATATGGACGTCTCAGGCCCATCGGCCTCGGTTCTGCTTTGTTTGGGGGATGGAGTGGCGTGAAGCAGACGGGCTGCGATGGCTCGAGGCCGACCTCGGTGGCGCCCGCGTGGCATTCACCACTCGCCTCGGTGGCGTCAGCGCGCGGCCCTTCGACAGCCTCAACCTCGGCCTGCTGACCGACGACGACCCCGGGGCCGTGATCGCGAACCGGCGCCGGCTCGCCGCGACGCTGGGCTTTCCTCCGGAGCGGATAGCGATCGCCCTCCAGGTGCACGGCGCCGAGCTGATCACCCATCTGTCCCCGGGCCCTCCGCTGGACCGCTCCCTTGCCGCGCTTGGCGCGGATCAGGCGCAGCGGAGCGCCACTGGAGAAGGACTGCCGGAGGCCGACGGACACGTCGTGACCGAGCCCGGCATGGCGGCGCTCGTCTTCGTCGCCGACTGCCTGCCCGTCGCGCTCTTCGGCCCGCGTGGGGTGGCGATGCTGCATTGCGGCTGGCGCGGGCTGGCGGCCGGGATCATCGCCGCGGGGGCCGAGGCGATCGGCGCCACCGACGCCGCCATCGGGCCCGGCATCGGCCCCTGCTGCTACGAGGTCGGCGAGGAGGTCCTCACGGCCTTCGCCGGCCGCGGCGACGGGATCGCGAAGCGACGCATGCTCGACCTGACCGAGATCGCCCGGCAGCTGCTGGGCGAGGCCGGGGTCGAGCGGGTCGAGAGCGCCGGCCTCTGCACCAGCTGCGAGGAGGAGCTCCTCTTCTCGCACCGCCGCGACGATGGCCGCACCGGCCGCCAGGCCGGGATCGCCTGGATCGAACCGGAGCGGGGCTGAGATGGCGGGACTGATCCACGGCATCGACTCGGCGAAGGTGGCCGCCAACCTGGAGAAGGTGCGGGAGGTGACCGGCGACCGGGTCGAGGTGCTGGTCGCCACGAAGTACGTGCCGCTCGAGGAGATGGGGGCCCTGGCGGAGGCCGGCGTCAGCCTGGTGGGGGAGAACCGCCAGCAGGACCTCGCCGCCAAGCACGAGCGCTGGGGCGACGCCTTCGAGTGGGACTTCATCGGCAACCTGCAGAGCCGCAAGGTGAAGCAGATCCTGCCGCTCTGCCGCCTGATCCATTCGGTCGCCACCGATTCGGCGCTGGAGCAGCTCGGCCGCCACGGTGGACCGGATACGGAGATCCTGGTCGAGGTCAACGTCGCCGGCGAGGAGGGCAAGGGAGGCGTCGCCCCCGACGCCCTGCCGGACTTCCTCGACCGCTGCCCGGTGAGGGTCGGCGGCCTGATGGCGATGCCGCCCTTCAGTCAGGACCCGGAGGACTCGCGCCCCCATTTTGCCCGCCTCGCCGAGCTGGCCGCAGCGCACGGCCTGGAGCGCCTCTCGATGGGGACCTCCCAGGACTGGCGGATCGCCGTCGAGGAGGGGGCGACCATCATCCGCCTGGGCACCGTCATATTCGTGTGAATCGGCGCTAATCTGGCTCTAATCCGTAAAAGGAGTCGGCCGCCCAAGGCCGAATCACGCGATACAGATGGCACTGCGAGACACCTGGCATAGAGCACTCGTTTACTTCGGCCTGGCCGAGGACCACGACTACGGGCCTGAGTACGAGGACGAGTTCGAGCCGGAGACCGGCTCGGAGGAAGTCTTCGAGGCGCGCCGCGAGCGCGACCAGGGCTCGGTCAGGCGACTGCCGACGTCGCGCCGCCCCCGCCGCGACGAGATCGACGACATCTTCGCCGACGACGAGCCGATCGCCGCCAGCCGTACGCGCACGCTGCGCCCGGTCGGCAACGGTGGCGGCGACATCCAGGTCCACCTCGTCATCCCCCGCAACTTCAACGACGCCCAGCAGGTGGCTGATCAGTTCAAACGGACCGTGCCGGTGATCCTCAACCTGCAGACGGCCGATCACGAGCTCTCGAAGCGGATGATCGACTTCTGCTCCGGCCTCACCTACGCGCTGGACGGCGGCATGCAACGAATCGCCGAGAAGATGTTCTTGCTGACGCCCCGCAACGTCGAGGTTTCCGCCGAGGAAAAGGCGAGGCTGATCGACAAGGGCTTCTTCAACCAGTCCTAGGGCGCCGCCCGGAGATAGTCTCCCGGGCCATGATCGTTGGCTTCATTGGCTCCGGAAGCATGGCCGCCGCTATGGCTCGCGGCTGGGCGGGGGAATTCGAGACGATGCTGTTCTCCGACAGCGGCTCGGGAAGGGCGCGAGCGCTGGCCGGGGAGCTGGGGGGCGAGGCGCTGTCGAACGCCGAGATCGCGGAGCGGGCCGACGTCGTGGTCGTGGCCGTGAAGCCGGCGAAGCTGGGGGAGGTGGCGCCGGAGCTGGGGGCGGCGAGGCAGGTGGTCTCGATCCTCGCGGCGGTCTCCCTGGTGCGGCTGGAAGAGGCCTTTCCGGAGGCCGAGGTGCTGAGGGTGATGCCGAACGTGGGAGTGGAGGTGCGCAAGGGCGTGCTCTGCGTAGCCGGCGGGGCGTCGCCCGAGGTGCGGGAGAAGCTCGCGGCGCTCGGGCACGTGGTCGAGCTCCCCGACGGGGACTTCGACGAGGCGACGGCGGTGATGAGCTGCGCTCCGGCCTATCTGGCGCTCGCGGTAGAGGCGCTCGCCGACGCCGGCGCGGCGGCCGGGTTGGACGAGGAGCTGGCCCGCGAGCTGGTGGTGGAGACGACCGCCGGCACCGCGGAACTGCTGCGGATCCGCCACCCGGCGGACGTGCGAAGCGCGGTCGCCTCGCCCGGCGGCAGCACCGAGGCGGGACTGGATGCCCTCGACCGCGAGGGCGCGCGCCGAGCCTTCGAGGCGGCCGTCGAGGCCTCGCTGGAGAGGATGCGCAGATGATCCCGCTCGCACTCACCCGCGGCGACGTCGCCGATTACGTCAGCGCGATCTTCGTCGTCTACATCATCCTGATCTTCGCCAACATCCTCATCTCCTACATCCCGCGGGTGCCCTACAGGCCATGGCTGCGTTCGGTGCTCGACTTCATCACCGAGACCACCAACCCCTACCTGAACGTCTTCCGGCGCTTCCTGCCTCCGATCGGAGGGGGCGGCTTCGCTCTCGATCTCAGCCCGATGATCGGGATCATCGTCCTCTTCGTCGCGCAGGCGATCGTCGTCGGCCTGATCCGAGGGTGACCGGGCCGGCCGCCCGCGCCTGGTGCCTCGCAGGCGCCCTCTGCGGCATCGTCGTCGTCGCCGACCAGGCCGCGAAGGCGGCGGTCGAGGCTCACGTCACGATCGGCGAGCAGATCGACGTGCTGGGCCCGCTCCGGCTCACCCTGACCCACAACCGCGGCGTCGCCTTCGGCATCGCCGGCGGCGCCGGGGCGCCGCTGGTCCTGGTCACGCTGGCGGCGCTGGGAGTGGTCGCCTTCCTCTTCTCCCGGGACCCGACCAGGAGGGGGATGTGGATCGCGGTCGGGCTGGTGGCGGGGGGCGCCATCGGCAACCTCGCCGACCGGATCCGCGCCGACGCCGTCACCGACTTCATCGACCTGCCGCCCTGGCCGCCCTTCAACCTCGCCGACATGTCGATCACGGCCGGCGTCATCCTGCTGGTGCTGATCTACCTGCGGGACGCCGACCGGGAGCCCGAGGGTGGCTGACCCGGAGCTTCGAATCGTCCACCTCGACGAGGCCCTCGCGGTCGTCGACAAGCCCGCCGGCCTGGTCGTCCACCCGGCGCCGTCCCACCGCGGCCCGACCCTGGTCGACGAGCTGGGCGACATCCTCGGCGGCGGCGGCGACCCCGAGCGCCCGGGGATCGTCCACCGGCTCGACAAGGGGACCAGCGGCCTGCTCGTCGTCGCTCGCACCGACGAGGCTCATGCCGCCCTGCAGGCACAGGTGCAGCGTCGCGAGGTGGAACGCGTCTACCTGGCGCTCGCCGGCGGGCGGCTGAGCTCTCGCACGGGCACGATCGACGCCCCGATCGGCCGCGCCTCGCGCCGGCGCCACCGGATGGCGGTCTCCGGCGCCGCCTCGCGGGAAGCGCGGACGCATTTCACGGTGCTGGAGCTTCTGCGTCTCGAGACCTATCTGGAGGCGCGCCTGGAGACCGGGCGCACCCACCAGATACGCGCCCATTTCGCCGCCATCGGGCATCCGCTGACGGGCGACGTCACCTACGGCGGCGCTCGCCGTTACGGCCTCGAGCGCCAATTCCTCCATGCCCACCGGCTCGCCTTCTTCCATCCCCAGAGCGGCGAGCGCCTCAGCTTCGAGTCCGAGCTGCCCGCCGACCTCGCGGCGGCCCTCGACGCGGCCCGCGCCGCCTAGCCGAGTCTCTCTACAATCGGCGGTCCTAGACCAACCCCCGTTCGGCAGCGAACCGGATCCTGCCTGGCGCTCGGCGCCGGGTCCCGGCAAGCGGGACGGGAGCGCTTCACCAAACAAGGAGAACGAAATGCCAGAGGCAGGCCTCAAGGAGCTGCTCCAGGCCGGAGTGCACTTCGGCCATCAGACGCGCCGCTGGAACCCGAACATGCGCCGCTTCATCTTCGGCGAGCTCGACGGGATCCACATCATCGACCTGCTGCAGACCGAGGCGCTGCTGGAGAACGCGCGCCGGTTCGCAGGCGAGCTGGCCAGCGGCGGCGGCACGGTGCTCTTCGTCGGCACCAAGAAGCAGGCCCGCGACGTGGTCCAGGAATGGGCCGAACGCTGCCAGATGCCCTATGTCAACAAGCGCTGGCTGGGCGGCCTCTTGACCAACTTCAACACGATGTCGGGCCGGATCGCCCGCCTCCACGAGCTCAACGGCTGGAAAGAGGACGGCAAACTCGACCTGCTGCCGACCAAGGAGCGGATGGGCATGGAGGCCGAACTCGCCAAGCTCGAGTTCAACCTCGGCGGCGTCCGCGACATGGAGCGCCTACCCGACGCCGTCTTCGTCACCGACCTGAAAACCGAGGAGATCGCCGTCCACGAGGCCGCCCGCCTGCGGATCCCGATCATCGGCCTGGTCGACACCAACTGCGACCCGACGCCGGTCGACTTCGTGATCCCCGGCAACGACGACGCGATCCGCTCCTGCGAGCTGGTGATCGGCACGATCGGCAGCGCCGTCGAGGAGGGCTCGAGCGCCTGGCGGGTGCAGGAGGAGAAGCGCATCGCCGAGGAAATGGCGCGGCGCAAAAAGGACGAGGAAGAGCGGAAGAAACGCGAGGAGGAGGAGAAGGCACGGGTCGAGGCCGAGGAAGCCAAAAAGGCAGCCGCCGAAGCGGAGGCAACCGCGAGGGCGACCGCGGAGGCTCAGGCCAAAGCGGCGGCCACTCCAGCGCAGCCCCCCGCAGAGGCCGCTCCGGCAAAAGCCGAGCAGGCTCCGGCCGCCGCGGAGAAAGCTCCGGCGACGGAGCAGGCTCCGGCGCCCACTCCAGAGCAGACCGAGAAAGAGAAAGGTGAGTCGTGAGCATCAGCGCCGCTGACGTGAAGGCGCTCCGGGATCGCACCGGGGCCGCGATGATGGACTGCAAAGCCGCGCTGGCCGAGGCCGAGGGCGACGTCGATCGCGCCGTCGAGCTGCTGCGCGTCAAGGGGCAGGCCTCGGCCGCCAAGCGCGAAGGGCGCGGCACCAACGAGGGCGTCGTCGCCTCCTACGTCCACGCCAACGACAAGGTCGGGGCGATGGTCGAAGTCCAGTGCGAGACCGATTT
>JBBDYP010000020.1:0-43913 GCA_040900615.1 Solirubrobacterales bacterium
CGTGCGGCTGTAGCTCAGCTGGCTAGAGCGTCTGCTTGCCATGCAGAAGGTCGAGGGTTCGAATCCCTTCAGCCGCTTTTTCGGGAATCCCCTGCACAGGGGCAACTCGCCCTCCGCAACGGAGGCTTGAACCTTCCCCTCTACACCTAGTACGTGGTGGCGAAGTGGGCGGCGAGGGCGTCGCGGCGGAAGTCGAAGATCCGCTCGAGGTCGCGGCGGACGAAGAGGGTGTGGGCGAGCTCGCCGAGGGGCCCGTAGGGGACGCGGTCGTGGATCGTGCAGGCCCGCTCGCCGTCGGGCTCGAAGATGTGGGTGTGCTCCCAGCGCGCGTAGGGGCCGCGGACCTGGGTGTCGGTGAAGCGCAGAGGCGGTTCCCAGGTCTCGATCCGCGTCTGCCAGCGGATCGGGAACCCGTGCAGGCGCAGCCTGTAGTCGAGCAGCGTGCCGGCGCCCATCGTGATCGGGCCCGGCGTCGTCACCTGGAAGTGGAGCCACGGCGGCGTCATCGGCTCGAGGTTGACGGCGTCGGCGTAGAAGTCGAAAGCGCGCTCGGCTGGGACGGGTACGCGCTGGCTGCGTTGCAGGAGGTGCTCGCGCACGGGCGCCAGTCTTGCAGGCCGCCAGCTCCGGTCGGGTAGCGTTGGCTGATCCCGCAGAGCACGTTGATCGCAGGAGCGACGGGTTTCGTCGGCGGCAGGCTGGCGGCGGCGCTGGCCGGCTCGGGCCCGGTTCGGTGCCTGGTCCGGGACCCGGCGCGGGCGGCGCGGCTGGCCGAGCTGGGCGCCGAGCTCCGCGTCACCGACGTCACCGACGCGGCCAGCCTCGAGGGCGTGGGAGAGGGAGTCGACGTCGCCTACTACCTGGTCCACGCGATGGCCGGCGGCGCCGGCTTCGAGGAGCGCGAGCGGGTCGCCGCCGGCAACTTCGCCCGGATGGCCAAGCGCGCGGGGATCGGGCGCGTCGTCTACCTGGGCGGCCTCGGTAGCGAGACGAAGTCCAAGCACCTGCGCAGCCGTCACGAGACCGCCCGCATCCTCGCCGCCGAGGGGCCGCCGCTCACTTACTTCCGGGCGGCGATGGTCGTCGGCGCCGGCAGCGAGTCGTACCGCACCCTGCGCTACCTGGTCGAGCGGCTGCCGGTGATGGTGGCGCCGAGCTGGCTGCGCACGCCGACTCAGCCGATCGGGATAGACGCGACGATCGAGTACCTCCTGCGGGCGCCGGCGGTGCCCGAGTCCACCGGCCGCGAGGTCCAGATCGGCGGGCCCGACATCCTCTCCTACGCGGACATGCTCGACCGGATGGCGCTGGCGCTCGGCAAGGCGCCGCCCCGCAAGCTGCCGATGCCGCTGATCACGCCCTGGCTCTCGGCGCTCTGGCTGGGACTTGTCACCCCGGTCGACACCAAGGTCGCCCGGCCGCTGGTCGAGGGGCTGAGGACGGCGACCGTGGTCACCGACCCTAGCGGGGCCGAGCCGTTCGGGATCGAGCCCGAGTCGTTTGACGAGGCGCTGCGACGGGCGCTGGCAGAGGAGCAGGCGGGCGGCGGACGGTGACGCTCGTCCTCGACGTCAGCCGCGGCGCGGCGGTCGCGGAAAGAAGGCGCTCGTACGGGCGACGTAGTCCGCGTAGCCCTCGCGCCTCCGGCTCAGCGAGCGCTCGAGCAGGGCGACGCCGCTGACCCGGATCAGGAGGACGGACATGACCGCGGGGCCCACGACCGTCCACCAGGTGCTGCCGGCGGCCAGGGCGACCAGCCAGATCCCCCACCAGACGCAGAAGTCGCCGAAGTAGTTGGGGTGGCGCGTGTAGCGCCAGAGGCCGCGGTCCATGACCTTGCCACGATTCGCCGGGTCGGCCTTGAACCGTGAGAGCTGCCAGTCGCCCACGGCCTCGAAGGTCAGCCCGACCGCCCACACCGCGGTTCCGACCCAGTCGAGCAGCTCGAGGCCGGCCGGCGTGGGGTCGACCATCGCCACCTGGACGGGGAGGGAGACGACCCAGATCAGCGCGCCCTGCAGCCAGAAGACGACGAACAGGCTGCGCAGCGGCCATGCGTCGCCGTGGCGGCGACGCATCTCCGTGTAGCGGTAGTCCTCGCCCTTGCCGAGGTTGCGGTGGGCGAGGTGGGCGGTCAGGCGGAGCCCCCAGACGGTCACCAGCAGGGCGAGGAGCAGGGCGCGGTCCTGGCTGCGGTCCGCGAGCGCGTAGGCGATCCACGCTACGAACACGAATCCGGTACCCCAGAAGACGTCGACGATCGAGGCGTCCCGCAGCGCCAGGCTCACCGCCCAGAGCGCCGTGAGAAGCGCGAGCACCAGACCCGCCTCGATCGCGAGCAGACCCCCCGTGCTCACGTCGCCGCCCCTGCGAGGTCGTCTGCTTGGCGCCGCCGCTCGACCCAGTCGTCGACGTCCTGCCAGAGGTCGTAGATCCAGTCCGTGCGCGCCGGGCCCGCCGCGGGTACCGCGGAGCGCGGAACCCGCGTGATCTGGACTCGGACCGTGAGCCCGACGAGGCCGCCGCGCCAGATGTCGGATACCAAGCGCAGGCCGTCGAACCCATGGTGCGCAACGACGAGGACCTCCGCTGCGGGGGCGCCGTCGAGCAGCGCTCCGACGCCGCCCAGCCGCGGCGGCAGCAGGTGGCGCAGGCGCTCGGCCCGCGCCGCCAGTCGCGGGTCGCGCTCGGCGATGCGGGTGATCGCCCGGGCGCGCCGCTGCGGCGTGAAGCGGGTTCCCTCGGGGTAGATCAGCACGCCCTCGTCCCGTCCCAGGCCGTGGGCGAGCGCGCCCACTCGGTCCCGCTCCTCGGTCTCGCCCGTGCCCCGGCGCACGAAGTAGTTCGGCAGGCGCCGCCCGGCCACGTCGAGACAGGGATCGGCGAGCAACTCGCGCTTCAGCACGTAGCGCAGGCGGATCCCGTGCGGACGCGCGATCAGGTTGGCCGGCAGCAGGTTGTCGACGATGCTCGCGTGGCGGACCAACACGATCACGGGGCCCGGAGCGACGTTCTCGCCACCCGTCACCTCCAGCCGCAGGCCAAACAGCGTCCGCACCGCGCCGAAGAGGGCCGCGGCCCAGAGCTGCTGCAGGCGCAGGGTGGCCCTGCGCAGCCAGGCGTCGCGGTGACCGCCCAGGCTGGCAACCCACGCCGCCGCCAGTGCCGCCAGGCCCGCCACCTCGGCGACGAGGTAGACCCAGAGGAAGAGCGCAAGCCGCGTCGCGGTGGGCCGAACCCGGGACACCGCCCAGCGCCCGAGGTCGATCGCCAGGCCGACGACCAGCAGCGCTGGCAGCAGGGTGGTGACCAGCAACAGGCCCAGCACGCGCGGGGGGATCGAACGCAGTCGACGCAGGAGCGTTTCGGACCGAGTCTCATCGACACCACCCCGTTGCACACCCATCATTCTGGCACCGCCCTGCCCGCCCGGGACCGACACGAGATCCGGGCGGGCATCGGCGAAAACTCACCTTCGCATTGTTGAGATATGCGTTCATGCCCCTGACGCGGAGGCTCACCCAAGGCCCGGTGAGCGTCTTGGCCCCATCGCGTTTCACGACCTTGGCGGCAGACCCGTTCGAAGGCATGACACTACGAACGACGCCGACGGTCGGGTTCGTCGAGATCGCCAACCACCGCAGGCGTTCGCCTCGTATACCTGTGCCGCCTTCTTCGGTTTGGCGGTCCCCGGTTCGATCCGATCAAGACGACCGTAGATGGAGCCGTGACGATGGGGGGGGTGTCCGGCTGAAGATGACTACTGGAACCGTCCTCGGCGGTTTCGGGAACTTCTTGCCAGGAGTTCCCGAAACGCTGCATATCTGCACATATCCGGCCGCATCGGCGAACCGCGCACCGATCTCGAGAACTCGAATAGTGCCCGCAAACGGCGGTTTCTGCGACGGAAACCTGCGGCCCGCTGGCGTAGTTGCCATGCAGGAGGTCGAGGGTTCGAGTCCCTTCAGCCGCTTTTTCGCGAATCCCCTGCACGTGGGCCGGTCGGCCTCCACGGGGGAATCCAGAATCAACTGGAACCGTCCCCGCATATCGCCTTCATTTCGGGCACTAATTCGAATTAGTGCCTGCCTTGCATTCGAGCGGTCGGAGCGGTAACTGGCGGAACAAGCGCAGGCAAGCCTCAGGGGGAAGGGCTCCCTTGGATCACTTCTTCGCAGGGTTCCCACCAAGACGATGGTTCTGCATTGCGGCAGTGGGTGACGACGATCGTGTTGCCGGACTCAGCGACGGTTGCTGCAACGGTGACCGGGCTCCCGTCGATTTCCCCGGTGCAGTCGAACTCGCGGTCTGAGCTGGTGGACCTGACGCATTCGACCGAACTGAGCTGCGTATGCTCCTGGAGCAGTTCTTGGGCCTTGCCCTCGGAAGGGCCGGACGAGCCGCATCCGAGAGCGGTAAGGGCGACGGCTACTACGAACAAGAGCGTGGGAGGACGCCGAAAGGCGAACCGGAGTAGGCGGACAAACACACGATGAATCTAGCGTCGGGTCCTGACGCTGTCCGGCTGCTCGGCGGCGGTTCACTTTGTTGGGCGATTGACCCCCTTGTCGGATTCCGGTGCTTGTTCGGCCGGATTCATCCCCCGTTTTCCGAGGCACCGCGTTCGATGTCCTGCCTCGCTACTCGCGTTCAGCGAGATGCGCGGGTAGGGCAGGTTGTCTACTATCGTGAAGGCGAATATCGCTGCGAAAACAATGGCTATTTCCGAAACGACCTGCTAGCCTTCGCACATGTCTTCCAGTACGGCTCCCACGCAGCTCCGACGGCGTGCCGCGCTCGCACGGCTCGAGGCCGAAGAGCTTGCCGACGCAGTCTCCGAGTTGCGCGTCGCCTCCCTCTCGAAGTCAGAGCTCGAGCGCGTGCTCGAACGGGTGGAGGTGCTGAGCGCGCGAGTCCAGAAGGCGCTCGACCTGCCGGGCGGCCTGTCCGTCTCTCAGGCGGCTGAGCGCCTGGAGGTGAGCGAGCCGACGGTTCGCAAGTGGCTCTCGGAGGGCCTGCTGGAGCGGGTCGAGGATCACAAGCCGGTGGAGATCGCCCAGCGCAGCGTGATCGAGGTCGAGCGGGTGCTGGACACGGTCCGCGAGAGTTACCCGGCGAGACGCTGGAGCGAGGCGCTCGCCGCTTTCCTTCACGACCGCGACCTGCTCGGCCAGGAGTGGGTGCGCGAGGGCGTGGAGCAGCTGCGGCACGGCGAACTGATCGAGCGCTGAATAAGGTCCGCCGCGATGGCGGGTAAGGACATTGCGCTGCGGGCAACGCCGGCGGCTGTGGCCGTGATCGAGGGAATGCGGGGCACGGCGCGCAGGAGCTACGCGGCCTTTGAGACCGAACTGCGAAGACAGGGCTGCAAGGTCGCCGGCTACCGGCTGCTTGGCGCCGAGGATGGTGGTTACTCGGAGTACTGCTGCAAGCGACTGGTCGACGACTGGCGAGTCATCACCACCTTTGAACCCGGCATCGCCATCGTCGTCGCAGTCGGCCGTCACGATAGCCGCGCCTTCTATGCCGAGCTTTCGAAGACGCTCGCGATCGGCGCGGTGGGGCGGAGGCGCGAGGAGAAGCCACCTTGCTGCGGGAAAGGCGGCTGGCCGAGCGTCGGATCAGCACCTGGTGAGCGCACGGGTCGGAGGAAGTCCCGGAGCGCCTAACTCCCAAATTCACCTAGGTGCCTCCTTCGCCCAATTCGAGATGTCGGTCGTCCTCCGGGAGCTGGTCAAGCGCCGCGAGATCCGCCCCGCCCGGCCCGAGTCCGAGCGCCCCTTCCGCCGCGCGATCACCGAGACTCCGCGCCACGACGCCGAGGTCGTGCTCGGCTGAGGCCTTTTGGCGGGACGGCGCACCGGGTGTACGGTGGAGCCTTGCCCTTGCCACAGCGTCACGCCGCAGTCGGCTTCATGGTGCTTGCCGCGCTCGCGGCGTCGCTGTCGGCCATCGTCCCGTCGGCCGCTTCGGCAGAGACGCGTACCCGCTGCTGCTTCCTGCTCAAGGCCCGCTCGCACGCGGAGCTGAGGGAGCGCTACAGCTCCGAGTCGATCAAAGGCGATCAACACGCGCTCGTGGCCTGGGAAATGGTCGGGATCTTCCGCTACCGGGAGCAGCGCGGCTTCGGCGACCTCGTCTCCGCTGCCTCCGCCCACGAACATACCTTCAGCTTCACCGAGTCGAGCCTGATGGACGTCTTCAACAGCCCTCCGCAACCCCCCGAACCGGTCGCCGAGCCCGGGTCCTGCGTCCTGCTCAGGAAGAAGAGGCTCACCGGCTCCCCGACGGCCGACCTCTTCGGCACCGACGTTTCCACCGGCGTGCGTGCCCAGGAGGAGGCCAAGGAGTGCATGTATGGCGTCTCGATGCTCAACTGGGGCCGGGTCCGGAAGGCCGAGACCAAGAGTTACGCTCCCTGGCAGGCCGATTTCCGAGAACCGCCCGCGGCCTTCTTCCACAATGGGCGTGGAGCCTTCAATCGCCAGACCGGCTTCGACAGCAGCTATTCGCCGCTGCGGGACTACGGCGTGATCGCCAGATACGCGGTGGTCGCCCATCTCTCAATCGAGTGGTTTCCCGAGAGCCGGTTGCAGAAACGGATCCGCGGCCTGCAGGGCTATCACCATTCCTACGACTTCCGCGATCTCTGCGACGACGTTCCGGCTGGAGCCTGTTAGGCGCGGCTTCGGGCCCCGCTCCGGCCGAATGACTCGCGGTGCGCGACGTCGCCTAATTTTCTAGGAGCTAGGAGGAGGCAATGCCGCATTTCAGCGAGAGCATCCAAATCGAGCGCCCGCCGGAGGAGGTCTGGCGGGAGATCGGAGCGCCGGAGCACTGGCTCGAGGGCTACGTCGAGGTCAGCTCGCGCTCGGCCGACTACCCGGCGCGCGACACCCGCGACGACGCGCCCGGCGCCCCGCTCGGCGGCGCCTTCGGGGTGGCGGTGAGCCCGGACGGCAGGTCGGTCTACGTGGCCTCCGAGGGCAGCGATTCGATCGCGCACTTCCTCCGCGAGCTCGCTCCCCCGCCCGCCGACGACCCCGGTGTTGCTGGCGGCGGCGGAGGCACCCTGGCCGCCTTCGGCGCCAAGACGCAGGTGACGCTCAGGCTCGCCGCCAAGCGGGTCCCGGCCAAGGGACCGCCCGCTCCCGCGGGCAGCCGCTACCGGCGCTCGCCTGAGCCGCAGCCCGCCGCCGATCGTCATCGCGAGGCCGTGCCCGAGGGGTCACGGGACTGAACGGTTACACATTCGCGCCTCGCGGTTCCCGGTGGCCCCTGTAATTGCCATGCAGAAGGTCGAGGGTTCGAATCCCTTCAGCCGCTTTCGTTTTCTCAGCGCCACAGCTCACGGCGCAGGACCTCGTTGCCGCGCTCGAGCTGCTCGATGGTGGCGCTGGCGACCGAGCGGACCCGGGTGTCGCGATTGATGCGGGCCTGGACCTCCCGGTGCGACTTGCTGGTGCGACGGGCGACGTCGGCGACCAGGCGCCTGCGCTCGCCGCGCAGCCGCTCTCGGGTCGCATAGGCCGACTCCCGCTCGGGTTCGAGGTCCTCCGACGCGGCTTCGGGCCTGGCGAGGGCGGTCGCCTTCTTCGCCCCCGGCTCGAGGTCATCGGTCGGGAAGAGCTGAAGCATGGTCTCGCTCATGATCGCCTCGTCCAGTTCGGCGTCGCCCGAGCTGAGGGCGGCAAAGCCTCCACCCGGCTCGGGCCGCCCCGGATCGAAGTCGTCCATCTCCTCGCCCTCTTCCTCCTCGGCGTTCGGCGAGAGGTCGAGCGCGTGACGGCGCTCCAGCTCGATCTCGCGGGCGAGCGCCTTCAGCCTCGGGTCGGCCGGCATCAGGAGGTAGCTCATCTGGCGGCGCGGCCTCGGGGTGGTCCGGATGAAGCGACCGACCACCTGGCGGAAGAAGAGCTCGGTCCGGGCCGCCGTCGCATAGACACCGACCCGCAGGCGGGGGATGTCGACGCCCTCTGAGACCATCAGGACCGAGACCAGCCAGCGTCGATCGGAGGAGGCGAAATCGGCGATGCGCCGGCTGGCATCGGGCTCGTCGCTCATCACCAGCTCGGGTCGCTCCCCCGAGACCGACCCGAGCCGCGCGGCAATCGCCCGCGCGTGATCCTGATCGGAGGCGATGACCAGACCGCCCGCATCAGGGTGCCCGTCGGCGCGCACCTCGCTCAGCCTGGCATCGCCGTCGCGCAGCACCTCGCCCATCCACTCGCCTTCCGGGCTGAGCGCCGTCCGCAGGCGCCGGGCCGCCTCCGCCGCCGGCAAGGCGAGGTCGAAGTCGGCGCTGCGCAGCCGACCGTCCGAGAGCCACTCCATCTCGCCGTCATACGGCAGGAAGGTGATCGGGCGGCATACCCGGTCGATCAACGCCTGCGGATAGCCGTAGACGTAGTCGGCCCGGCTGAGGCCGTCCTCGTCGTAGGTGACCCAGGGAATGGCCGAGTTGTCGGAGCGGAAGGGCGTGCCCGAGAGAAGCAGCCGGAAGCGGGCGCCGTCGAAGGCCCTGCGGGCTCGCAGGCCCCAGGCGGCCTGATCGCCCATGTGGTGCGGCTCGTCGGCGATCAGCAGGGTCGGCCGGCGGCCGGCGGCCAGCCGGTGCGTATCCGGCCCGGCCGCGATCGTCTGGTAGGTGACGGCGACGCCGTGGAAGTCGGCCGACTCCGGCCCGTCCGAGTTTGGCCTGTTCGGCTCGAGGTCGATGCCGTAGCGGCCCGCGTCGGCGGCCCACTGGCGGCAGATGTGGGTGGTCGGGCCGGCCACGACAACGCGCGAGACGAACTTGGCGCTCAGCATCCGGTGGGCGATGTGCAGGCCGAAGGTGGTCTTGCCGGCCGCCGGCGTAGCCGAGGCCAGGAAGCTGGTGGCCGAGTGCGCCCGCACGGCCTCGGTCGCCTCCTCCTGCCACGAGCGGAGGGGTCGGGCATCGGGCCAATCCGGAAGCGATCCGGCACGCGCCCCGCCGCCGATCAGGTGCTGAGGGGCGTCGTACAAGGGCGGGCAACAATAGGGTCGCCCGCGGTCGGAGGACGGCCGACCCCGCACGGGCTCGATCAGCGCCGACCCTGTTCTTCGCGCTCAGCTCGCTGCCCTGCGGGCTGGTTCCCGGCGGCTCCGGAATCATCTGGCGCCGGGTCGGCACGCACGCGATCTTCCAGCGCCCATGGGACGATCGCTCTGCGGCTCGATGGGGCCGATCAAACCGGCCTCCTTGTGTTCGGGCACTTCTGGCCGGAAGTGCCCGATGAGCCAGGCTGGGTTTGACGGAGACTGTGATCTAGGGGACCACTTCCGCGTGTCGGACCGACGAAAGCGACTGCCCTACGTCGTGCCCTATACTGCTTTAACCATGCGCAAGACCAGCATCTACCTCGATGACGAGCAGGCCGAGCGCCTCGCCCGTCTGGCCCGCGCGGAGGGCCGTCCTCAGGCGGAGATCGTCCGTGAGGCGATCTCCTGCTACCGGCCCGCGCCCAAGCGGGACCGGAACTTCGCTCTCGCCGGCAACTTCGAGCGCATCGACACGGATGCTCGGCCGATCTCGGAGATCCCCGAGGAAGAGCTGATGCGCGGCTTCGGCGAGTGACGCTGATTCTCGACGCGGCGCCGCTGGTCGCACTGGCGGACGCCAAGGAGCCGCGGCTCGAGGCGCTGCTGAGGATCCGCGAGGAAGAGGGCGGCCCGTTGGTCCTTCCTGCGCCGGTCGCGGCCGAGGTCGACTATCTGCTCGGCGTCCGCTTCGGCCACGCGGCCCGACGGGCCTTCCTCAGCGATCTCGCCGCGTCGCGTTACGACGTCGCCTGCCTGGAAGCGGGCGACTACCGGGTGGTCGCCGAGCTCGACGCCCGCTACTCCGATCTCGGCCTCGGTCTTACCGATTGCTCGATCGCGGTTCTTGCGGAGCGCTACGAAACCCGGCGCCTTTTCAGCTTCGACGAGCGCCATTTTCGCGCCATAGCGCCGCTGCAGGGTGGGTCGTTCTCGCTGCTGCCTGCGGATTTCTAACGGAGAGCGGTGTCCGGAAGGCGGCACTGGAACCACGCCCGGCGATTTCGGGCACTTCTGGCCAGAAGTGCCCGAAACGCCGCATATCGGGGTATGTCCACGCCCATTGTGGCGACCGACCGGGGCGCGAGGATTCTCCGAATGGAGGATTCGCGTGAGCGGTTCACGGAGGAGATCCACGAGTATTCGACCGCACGGGTTCCGACGGCTGCGCCGACCGACTCGGCGGCGAAGGCGCGCGGCTCGATGGTCGGCGGGTCCTTCGATCTCGTCGACGAGGTGGTCGTGCTCGTCGACGGCAGGCTGGTTGGCCTCGTCGCCCTCACCGATCTCCTCGAGGCCGGAGACGAGACCTCGATCGAAGAGCTGGTCGACGGTCGGCCGGTGGCCCTGGAGCCCGGGGCTTCCGAGGAGGGTGCCGCTTGGCAGATGGTGCGGCGCCGGCAGAGGAATCTGGCCATCGTCGGCCGAGACGGGTCGTTCGTCGGGCTGGTGCCGTCCGACAAGCTGATCGGTCGTCTGCTCACGGAGCACGATGAGGACGCGGCTCGCCTTGGCGGCTACCTGGCCAGCACCGGCCGGGCCCGCCTTTCAGCCGAAGAGCGCATCAGTCGCCGCATCCTGCATCGCCTGCCCTGGTTGTTCGTGGGCCTGATCGGCGCGATGGGCTCGGCCCTGCTCGTCGGCTCGTTCGAGGAGCAGCTCGACAAGAAGATTCTCCTCGCCTTCTTCGTCCCGGCGGTCGTCTACATGGCCGATGCGGTCGGGACGCAGACGGAGACGCTCCTGATCCGCGGGATGAGCGCCGACATCAACGTGCGAACGGTGGTTCGGCGCGAGATGCTCACCGGCACCCTGATCGGCACGCTGGTCGGGGTCGTCTTCTTCCCCTTCGTCCTGCTCGGATGGGGGGACACGGACGTCGCCCTCGCCGTCGCCCTCGCCCTCGCCGCCAGTTGCTCGATCGCGACCTCCGTGGCGACGATCCTGCCCAGGATGTTGGCGCGATTCGGAAGCGATCCGGCCTTCGGATCGGGCCCCCTGGCGACGATCATCCAGGATCTCCTCTCGATCGCCGTCTATCTGGCGATCGCAACGCCGCTCGCCACTTAGCGGGGCGCTCGCCATCCAGGGGGTCGAGGGTTCGAATCCCTTCAGCCGCTTCTCGCGGGCCTACGGGTTGGCCTGCTGCCAGAGGGCCGTGGCGATGTCGCCGAGGTCCTCGCTGGCGTCGAGGGTGGCTTCGAGGCCGCTGCTGCCGCCTCCGTCGTTGACCACGACGCTGAACACGTGCCAGCCGCCGTCGGCCTGCTGGAAGTAGCCCGCCAGCGCTTTGGCCTGGACTGCCAGGAGGTTGTTGAGCGGATCCCCACCCACGGCGGTGCCGGTCTTGGCGAACACCTTGCCGCGGGCCGGGCCCGTCACTGAGACCTCCGCGAGGGACCCGTCGACGCCGAGGATCGGCAGGCTCTCGCGGAAGGCTTCGAAGCCGGGCTGGCCGAGCCAGTAGCGCAGCATCTGCGTCACGGCGACGGGGGTGGCGCGATCGACCTGATCGCCGCCCCTGCCGTCGGCCAGCACCACCTGCGTGACATCGACGCCGGCTCGCTTGAAGAACGAGCGCATCGGCGCGAAGCCGGCTTCACAGTCCCGCTGTCCCGCTTTCACGGCCAGGAGGCAGACGCCGAGGTTGGCGCCCAGGTTGTGGCTGACCTTGAGAATCAGCTTGGCGTAGTCGGCGTAGGGCGGAGATACGTAGGCCGCGACTCTGGTCGCCCGTCGGTAGGACTTTCTCGGGGGCAGCTCCGCCACCGGATTCCTCCCTCCCGCGGCCGCGTCGACCCGCACCCCGGCCCGGCGCAGGGCTTCGATGAAGACCGTGCGGGCAAATGCCCCCGGGCCCGCGATCGGCGCGATCTGGACCAGCCGCCGCGACCCCGCCGCGACCGTGCCGGTGATGCTGACGCGGCCGGGTGCCTGGCCGCTGACGCTCAGCTGGCTCGGCTTGCCGGCGCCCACCGTCCGCACGTCGGCGTCCACCTCGAGCGTGGCTGCCCGCGGCCGGTAGGAGACCCGTGCGCCGCGGCCCGCGGAGCTGGGAGCTACGACCAGGTCGATCAGGTTGTCGTTGATCATCACCGGCGTCGGCCGCGGATCGAAGGCGGCGGTGAAGAGCCGGTTGTCGATCACGACGTCGCCCCTCACGCGGGTGATCCCCGCCCGGCGAACCTGGCGCGCGAGGTCCTCGATGCCGGCCAACGGGTCCTGCGGCGTCAGGGTGGCGCCGGGAAAGGCGGCGGCGTCGGAGTGATCCAGGTTCGTCCAGGCAATGCCTCCCGAGCGAGGGGTCCGACCGCCGAGCGAGAGGTCGCCGACGCCGACGAGGACGAGGTTCCCCCTCAGCGTGCCGCGGGCCCGCTGGCCGAGGGCGTGGACCGGCGTCGTGAAGCGGTGCTCGGCTCCGAGCAGCTTCCACGCGGCCGAGACCGAGAAGAGCTTGGCGTTGGAGCCCGGGATGAACATCTCGTCGGCCCGCTGTGAGCGCAGCACCGCCCCCGCCGGGTCGAGCTCGAGCAGCCCCCAACTGGCGTTCGCGTACTGCGGCTTGGCCATGATCTCCGCGATTGCCGGAGGCAGGGGAGTGTCGCGGGCGTCAGACGCGCCGGCGGGCGCTGCGAGCGCGCCGGCCGCGATCATTGCCCCGAGGGCCACCCATCCGCGGTACGTTCGAGACCGCTGCCGACGCCGTCTATCGCGAGTGGTGGGGGAGGCCACGGGTCGAGGGTAGCGCCAAGTTTGGCCTGACAAGGGCCCTGGCCAAACCGTTTAGGTGGCGAGCCGTTCACTCTAACCTTGAGGTATGCGCTTCGATGATCGCGAAGCCCGCAGATGAGCGACGCAGCTGCTCCGAGCGGGTTGCCACCTGCCGAGGGCGCGACGCGCCTGCTCTCCGACGAGGGCCTCGTGCGGCGCGCGACGGAGGGGGACCGGCGCGCCTTTGCGGCGATCTTCCGTCGCTACCACCAGGATCTGTACCGCTTCTGCCTGGCGATCGTGGGCAACTCCCAGGACTCCCAGGACGCGCTCCAGAACACCATGGTGAAGGTGATGGGGGCGTTGCCGGACGAGCGGCGGCGGATCCAGCTGAAGCCGTGGCTCTACCGGATCGCCCACAACGAGTCGATCGAGTTGCTGCGCGGGCGCAAGCGGGCGGATCAGCTCGATCCCGAGCTGGCGGCCCTCGGTCCCCAGCCGCCCGAGCAGGCCGAGCAGCGCGCCCGCCTGCGTCGCCTGGTGGCCGACATGGAGGAGCTTCCGGATCGCCAGCGGGGGGCGCTGGTCATGCGCGAGCTGGCCGGCCTCGGCTTCGACCAGATCGGCGCCGCGCTGGACACGACGTCCGCCGTCGCCCGGCAGACCCTCTACGAGGCGCGGTTGAGCCTGCGGCAGATGGAGGAGGGGCGTGAGTTGAGCTGCGACAGCGTCACCAGGGCGCTCTCCGACGCCGATGGCCGGGTGACCAGGCGCCGCGATGTCCGTGCCCATCTACGCAGCTGCCAGAGCTGCCGCGACTTTCGCGACGAACTGCGCCGCAGGCGCTCGGACTTCGCCGCGCTGGCGCCCCTGCCGGCCGCCGCCGCGGCGGGGATCCTCCAGGGCATCGTCGGCGCTCACGCCTCGGGTGGCGGCCTGCTCGGAACGCTGGGCGGGGGAGCTGGGCAGCTGCTGGGCACCTCGGCCGTGGCGAAGTCGGTGGCGACGGTGGCCGTGGTCGCGGCGGTCGGTGTCTCCGCGGCCGACCGCGGCGGTCTGATCGACGTTGGCCTGCCCGGGGGCGGGGGTTCGAAGGCGGTGCCCGCAAGCTCCGAAGAGAGCGCCGGGGCGGCCCGGGGAGGCGGTGCGGTGGCGCCTGCGCGCTCAAGCAGGGCGAAGGGTGGCGCGGTTGGCGGCCGCGTGACCCCGCGGGCGGCCGAGCGCGGCCTGGATTCTGGCGCTGCGGCCGCAGCGCCCGCAGCGGCTGAGAACGCCGGCGGGGCCGCCCAGGAAGACGTGCCGAGCGGCTCGCCGGGGGCTTCCGCGGCCCATCGAAACGATGCCGGCCGGCACGGCGCTCCGCCGAGCTCGTCGGCCCCTGGGCAGCAGACCGCGGCGAGCCACAAAGGAGGGAAGGAGGCGGGCGGTGGCCAGGTCAAGGAACACCCGGTCCGCCCGCCCAAACCGCCTCATCCGACCCCGCCGCCCTCCCCTGGTGGCCAGAAACCAGCCGCCCCCGAGGCCCCCGACGGCAACCGATCGCCGGCCGTCCCCACGCCCGTGGAACCGGAAACCTCGGGGGGCGGCCGCCTCCCCTGAAACGGGGCACTGACCCCGGCTCCCTCCGGGTTTGCCCTGACAAACCCGGGCCTCCTCCGTTTCAGCCCCGAGAAACGCAAGCGGAGCCCGCCAGGGCGCCATGAGGCGAAGGAGGAACATGAAGCTTCACCTGAAGATCGCTTTGGTCGTAGGCGCGCTCGCCCTCGCGACGGCGCCCGCCGTCGCGCTGGCTACCCAGCCGGACAACCCCGGCCAGGGCAACCCCGGCCAGGGCAAGGGACCGCACTACGCACCGGAACTACCGACCCCGGGCCCCGGCGCTGGCCTCCCCGAAAAGGCGCAGGCGTATGGCCGCTACTGCCAGGGTGAGAGCAAGAAACACGTCCAGGGCGAGAAGGGCACGCCCTTCAGCCGCTGCGTGACCGCAATGGCGAAGGCTGCCACGAATGGAGACCTAACCGCCAAGCAGGCGTGCAAAGGCACGAGCAAGAAGCACGTCAAAGGCGAGAAGGGGACGCCCTTTTCGCGCTGCGTAGTCGCGGCGGCGAAGCTGCGGTCTCAGCTGGCCTGAGGCGCAGACGGCATCGGGCGCTGTGGTCGTTTACTGGTTTTCGGCCACGGCGTCCGCAGTCCGTTGATCATCTGCCGTGGGCGCCGCTCGAACGCCTGCCAGAATGAGCCGGGTGGAGGGGGAGCGCGGATATGACCTCGCCCTGTTCGGGGCGACGGGTTTCACCGGGGGTCTGACCGCCCGGTACCTGGCCGAGAACGGGCCGCCCGGCTTGCGCTGGGCTCTGGTTGGGCGCAGCCGGGCCAAGCTCGAGGCGGTCGCCTCTCAGCTCGCGGAGATCTCCTCGTCCGTCCCGGCGCCCGACCTGCTCGAGGCCGAGGCTTCGGACCTCGCCTCCCTGACGAAGGTGGCCGAGGCCGCGAAGGTGGTGGTGACCACGGTCGGGCCCTACGCCCTCCATGGCGAGCCGCTGGTCGCCGCCTGCGCTGCGGCCGGAACCGACTACGCCGATCTCACCGGCGAGCCGGAGTTCGTCGACCGGATGTGGACCATGCACCACGCCGAGGCGGAGCGCAGCGGGGCACGGATCGTCCACTGCTGCGGATTCGACTCGATCCCGCACGACCTCGGCGCCTATTTCACCGTCCAGCAGCTGCCGGAGGGCGTGCCGCTGACTGTGAACGGCTACGTGCGCTCCAGCGCCCACTTCTCCGGCGGCACCTACCACTCGGCGATCAACGCCTTCGCCCGCGGACGCCAGACGCTCGCCGCGGCGAAAGAGCGGCGCCGCTCCGAGGCCCGCCCGCCGGGCCGGGAGGTCCACTCCTCGCGACCCGGCATCAGCCGCGTCCCGGAGCTGGGCGGCTGGGCGGTGCCGCTGCCGAGCATCGACGGCGCGGTCGTCCGCCGCTCGGCCGCCGCGCTCGACCGCTACGGGCCGAACTTCACCTACGGCCACCACCTGGTCGCCAAGCACCTGGGCACGATCGCGGCGCTCGCGGGTGGCATCGGGGCGGTCGCCCTGCTGGCGCCGCTGCCGCCGGCCCGCAAGCTGCTGCTGAAGATCAAATCCCCGGGGGAGGGGCCGAGCGAATCCGAGCGCTCCAGGAGCTGGTTCCAGGTGACCTTCGTCGGCGAGGGAGGCGGGGAGCGGGTCGTCACCGAGGTCTCCGGCGGCGATCCCGGCTACACCGAGACCTCCAAGATGCTCGCCGAGTCCGGCCTCTGCCTCGCCTTCGACGAGCTGCCGCCCACCGCCGGCCAGGTTACGACCGCGGTCGCGATGGGTGACATGCTTCTCACAAGGCTGCGGAAGGCGGGAATAGCCTTCCAGGTGCTCGAGCCTGCGCAAACCTGACCAGGGAGACCAGATTGTCATCTGAACATCTCGACGTGCTGATCGTCGGCGCCGGTCTTTCCGGCATCGGCGCCGCCCACCACCTGCAGCAGCGCTGTCCCGGCAAGAGCTACGCGATCCTCGAGGCACGCGGCGACATCGGCGGCACCTGGGACCTCTTCCGCTATCCCGGCATCCGCTCCGACTCCGACATGCACACGCTCGGCTACCGGTTCCGGCCCTGGACCGACGCCAAGTCGATCGCCGACGGCCCCTCGATCCTCCGGTACATCCGCGACACGGCGAGCGAGGGGGGGATCGACGCGAACATCCGTCTCCACCACCGCGTCGTCGGCGCCCGCTGGTCGAGCGAGGACGGCCGCTGGACGGTCGAGGCGGAACGCACCGACAGCGGCGAGACGGTGACCCTGACCTGCGGCTTCCTCTTCGTCTGCAGCGGCTACTACCGCTACGACCAGGGCTACATGCCGGACTTCCCCGGCCTGGAGAACTTCGGCGGGCAGGTGATCCACCCCCAGCACTGGCCCGAGGGCCTCGACTACGCGGGCAAGCGGGTGGTGGTGATCGGCAGCGGCGCCACCGCGGTGACGCTGGTCCCGGCGATGGCGAAGGGCGCGGGGCACGTGACGATGCTCCAGCGCTCGCCCACCTACGTCATCTCGCTGCCGGGCGAAGACCGGATCGCGATCGGCCTGCGCCGGTTCCTGCCCCACCGCGTCGTCTATCCGATCGTGCGCTGGAAGAACGTCCTGCTGCAGAGCCTCAGCTACAGGCTCAGTCGCAAGCGGCCGGAGCTGATGAAAAAACTGGTGCGCCGCGGCGTGACCAGGGCGCTGCCGGCCGGCTACGACGTCGACACCCACTTCAACCCGCCCTACAACCCCTGGGACCAGCGGCTCTGCGTGGTTCCCGACGCCGACCTCTTCAAGGCGCTCTCCAACGGCAGCGCCGAGATCGTCACCGACCGCATCGAGACCTTCACCGAGTCCGGGATCAAGCTCGAGTCCGGGACCGAGCTCGAGGCCGATGTCGTCGTCGCCGCCACCGGGCTCAACCTGCTCTTCCTCGGCGGCATGAAGATCTCGGTCGACGGCGAGGAGCGCGACCCGGCCAAGGCCTTCACCTACAAGGGGATGATGCTGGACGGCATCCCCAACTTCGCCTTCACGGTCGGGTACACGAATGCCTCATGGACCCTGAAGGCGGACCTGGTCGCGGAATTCGTCTGCCGCCTGATCAATCACATGGACGCTGGCGGCTACTCGAAGTGCGCCCCGGAGGCCAACGATCCGTCGCTGACCGAGGTGCCGCTGCTCGACTTCAACTCGGGCTACGTCCTGCGCGCCCTCGACAGGCTGCCCAAGCAGGGCTCGAAGGAGCCGTGGAAGCTGCGCCAGAACTACCCGCTCGACCTGCGCACGTTGCGCCGCGGCCCGATCGAGGATGGCGTCATGCGCTTCTCCCGCGCGGGGTCGCCGGAGCGGGAGGCCGACCAGGGCCAGCCGGAGAAGGCCCCGGCCTGACCGGTCTGCGCAGGTCCCTCGCGGTCCTGGCGCTCGCGGCGTTTCTGGCTCTCGGTGCGGCGGTGCCGTCGAGCCAGGCCGCCCCCTGGATCGGCGTTCGCGGCAACCATCTCGTCGACGGACGGGGCGAGGTGATTCGCCTGCTCGGCGTCGCCCGCTCCGGGACCGAGTACTCCTGCCAGCAGGGGTACGGCTTCTTCGACGGCCCCAGCGACGCGGCCTCGATCCGGGTGATGAAGAGCTGGCGCATCAACGCGGTCCGGGTGCCGCTGAACGAGACCTGCTGGCTGGGGATCAACGGAATCGCGCCAACGCTCGGCGGCGACCGCTACCAGGCGGCGATCCGCGCCTGGGTCAGCCGGCTCGAGCGCGCCGGCCTCTACGTGATCCTCGACCTGCACGTCGCCGCCCCCGGGGCCTTCCAGGCGACCGGGATCATCCCCATGGCCGACGCCGACCACGCGGCGAACTTCTGGCGCAGCGTCGCGACCGCCTACCGCGACGACCGCGCCGTTCTCTTCGACCTCTACAACGAGCCCCACTACGTCGGCTGGCGCTGCTGGGAGTGGGGCTGCCACATCCACGACCGGCGGGTCGGCACCTATCGCGCGGCGGGGATGCGCGAGCTGGTTGCCGCCGTGCGCTCGACGGGAGCCCCGCAGCCGCTGCTGCTCGGCGGCGTCGGCTGGGCCCGCGACCTCGACGGCTGGCTCGCCCACCTCCCGCCCGACCCGCTCGATTCCCTGGTCGCCTCCAACCACACCTACAATTTCGCCGCCTGCTACTCGACCTGCCGTGCCGACCTCGCCCGGATCGCCCGCCGCCACCCGGTCGTCACCGGGGAGATGGGGGAGGGGGACTGCCGCCACGGCTACATCGACCCCTACATGCGCTGGGCCGACCGCCACGGCGTCTCCTACGTGGGCTGGACCTGGAACGCCCACGGCGGCTGGACCTGCCGCAACGGGCCGACCCTGATCCGCAACTACGACGGCACCCCGACCGGGTTCGGCATCGGCCTGCGCGAACACCTGCGGGCGATCCGCCGTTAGCGAGCGCCGCGCCTGGGTAGGCTTGTGCCGATGGACGACCAACAGGTTCTCAGCCGCATCGACGAGCTCGTCCGGGAGGAGGAGCAGCTGCTCCACCGCCACGAGAGTGGGGGCCTGACCGACCAGGAGCACACCCGTCTCGAGGAGCTGAAGGTCCAGCTCGACCAGGCCTGGGACTACCTGCGCCAGCGCCGCGCCCTGCGCCAGTACGGCGAGGACCCCGACGAGGCCAGCCCCCGCGACGCCGGCACGGTCGAGGGCTACGAGGGCTGAGCGCCCGCGGCCCTCAGAGCGCTTCGATCGCCGCCTGGGCCTCTTCCAGCGACGAGCTCATCAGCTCGCGGTGCTTCCTGATCGCGCCCATCCGGTCGCCGGCCCGAACTCTCTCGCGGGTTCCGCCCCCCGGACCACGCCGCGAGCGGCGCGAACAACACTCCCGACCCACCCGCCAACCCCGCCCCCGCGCCGCTAGGCTTCCCCAGGGTCTCGGCGCCTTGGCGGAGTGGCTACGCAGCGGCCTGCAAAGCCGTTTACACCGGTTCGATTCCGGTAGGCGCCTTTCGCATCGCGCGATTTCCAGCCGTAGCCGGCTGTTTGGGTGGACCACTGTGCCCAGGGTCGGGGCCCATGAGCGAGAACGCCAAGCCGCAGCGATAGCCTGGATCAATGACCCAGGGCAAGAGCGAGACATGGGGCTGAATCTCAGGACGTTCGATGACTAGAGCGAGCGCCGCCGAGTTGGGTGTGCGATCCGTTCGTGCGGGCGACGTTCCGACCGTGCTGCTCCTATGGAGCGTGGCACGAAGCCCAGCGGCGACCGCCCCCGATGATGTTCCCGCAGTCGAGCGTCTTTTGGCCCATGATCCCGATGCACTCCTGATCGCCCATTTCGACGGGCTGATTGTCGGTACCGCCGTTGCTGCGTGGGACGGTTGGCGGGGCCATATCTACAGGCTCGTCGTGCTGCCCGACGACCGCCTCCGCGGCGTGGGTCGCCGCCTGGTCGCCTCGGGGCACGAGCGACTTCGGGCGCTGGGCGCGACCAGGGTCAACGCGGCGGTCAGTGATGACGAACCCGGCCCGATCGCGTTCTGGGAAGCGATCGGCTACCGCCGCGATCCCGGGATGTCCCGCTTCGCAATGTCCTTGTGATGCCAAGGGTTCCTTGAAAGGTGCTAAAAGCCTGAGCTATGGAGGAAACCCCTGAGGTACCTAAATCGATCTTCGAGCGGATCAATGCCGACATGCGGCAGATTCCAGGCTGGCTGTATCGCAACGGGGCGGCCATGTTCTATGCCGTTGCTGGCGCCGACAACGAGCCGAGGATGCACGAATATGACTCAAGCGCCGACGACTCTGCGACGATCGAGCGGATCAATCGCAGGGGGCGCGCGTTGGCTCGAGAGCGCACTGGCCTTCGGCTATGGCGAACTCTCATCATCTTTGGCTCGGCGGGCATTCCGATCGTGTTTCTGCTCACCGTCCCGCAGTGGGAAGGCGGCACGATCCGTTCCCTCCACTGGGTCCTCGGTGCATGCTTGATCTTTGCGCAGCTCTTCCTGCTGATCACGCTCCTGTTCGTTCGAGCCCGTGTGGCGAGTCTGAACGCCCAGCTGCAGATCCTGGAGTACGAGAACGTTCTCACGTCGTTTAGTCGAGGGCATGAGAAGCGGGCGGCAACCCTCTTCTTCAAGCACCAGACCGAGCTCAATCAGTACTACGACCAGACGTTGCGCCAAAACAAGCAGTCCTTCGTGCTTGGCGTCGTCTGCATTGGGTTTGGACTTGCCACTGTGGGAGTTGTCGCTACCCTACTTGTAGTGCATCCGGACTCCGCGACGCCGGCTAAGGTCGCAGCCGGTGCCCTCGGCATAATGTCGGCCCTGCTCACTGGCTTCGTCGCCCGGATTTTCCTTGGCGTCTACGAAGGATCCGCGGAGGCGCTGGTGAGCTTCCATAAACGCCTCGTTAACACGAACCACTACCACTTCTCCAGTCTTGTGATATCGATGATCGAGCCCAAGGCCGAGCGCATGTCAGCGCTGTCCGATCTGGCTCGCGTCATCGCTGCTCCGCAGCCCGCGGCCAAGACCGAGGACTAAATGCGAACTGCCAATCCACCAGTCGACCTCGGTAGCCGCCACGTCAGCCTGCCGAAGCCGAGGCTGACGATCGGGCCAAAGAGGATGCTCGTTGCGGCGAACATCCTCTCGCTCTCAAGGGGTTTCGCAGCGGTTGCCATCTTCCTCATGAGCCTGGCCGGGGCGTCGGCCGTCGTCGTGCTCTCCGTCGCTTCAGCGATGTGGATCACCGACGCCCTTGACGGCTGGGTGGCTCGCAGGGGGCACAGTCGAGGTGCCACGGTCCGGACCGATGGCGCAGCCCTCGACCCGCTGATGGACGACCTCGCGTTCATTTCCGGCTTTCTTGTCTTGCTCGGCGCGGGCGCGGTGCCTCTCTGGTTCGTTGCGGGCCTCCTGGGGTCACGGGTCCTTTTCGCTCTTATTCGTATTACCGGTCTTGCTCATGAGCAGCCCTTTGCACGATCGGAGCCCGTCACCAAGCTCAACGGAGTGGTCCTCGCCTCTGGGCAGCTCCTGCTGCTTGCCCACGTTGGGTTTCCAGGCTCATTCGTCGGAAGTGAAGCGCTGGCCACCGCCCTCATCGCAGCAATGGCGGCCACGACGGCCTATTCGATTTTCCAGTTTGCCTTCTGGAAGCACGGCCGCGTGCTCATCCGGCTGTTGACTCCCCAGTAGGGGGTCATGCCAATCGGCTATCACAGGGTCGATTGGGTGAACCGCGGCACCAGCCTCGGGTACCTCGACAGCGTCGTCTACTCGATACTCGCCAGCGAGTGGCGCACAGACCGGACTTCCCCCGGTTCGGGGGGTTGACAGCCAAGCGAGCGCGGACACTAGGGTTCCCCGGGATGCCGACCATCATTCATTTCGTCGGCCGGGACCAGATCATGGTCCGGGAGGATGAGGCTGAGGTTCAATCCGCGTTCAACGAGAACGGCGGGATGCCGGTTGCGCTGACGCATCACCGCTCGGGCAGCCCCGTGTTCATCAACCTGGGCCAGGTCACCTACTGGCAGGGCAGGGGGACGCGGGACGTGACCCCGCTGCCATGGCCCGCGATCAACCGCGTTTCGACACCGCGCTAGCCGCGCCGTCCCGGCCGATCAAGCATTCCGATCCGACCTAGGAGGCCGGCTGGGGACGCCAGTTCGGGCGCAGGTAGGCCTCCTCGAAGCCGGCGCGGAGGGTGTTTCGGTAGCTGCCGGCGGGCCGGTCCTCGACCCGCTCGCCGGTCTCGACGAAGAGGGTTTGGCAGCCCGCCTCGGCGGCGTCGCGGATGCGGCGATGCAGCAGGGCGAGCTGGCAGCCGCGGCCGCGGGCCGGCTCGAGCGTCGCCGCGACGCCGAACTCAGCCACGCCCTGGTGGATCAGCATCGCGGCGCAGGCTTGGGTCTCGCCGTCGACGCGGGCGACGTAGCAGCGCCAGCCGTCGCGGCCGGGAAGGTGGGCGAAGAAGTCCGAAGCCCAGGCCGGCAGGCCGAACCCCGTCGCCGCGATCATCCCGAACGGCTCCTGCGCGCCGCCGGTGAGCTCGATCACCTCCACGCCTTCGGGCGCGCGGAAGCGCGGCCGGTGGGCGTCGCGGACGAACTTCATCCAGGCGTACCCCTCGGTGAACCCGTTCCGCGCCAGCCAGTCCTCGGCGGCGGCGGTGCCGGGCATCCCGGGCGTCACCGGGATGCAGCACTGGACCCCCTGCGACCTCGCCCAGTCGGACGCCGAGGCGAGGTGGCCGCCGTCCACCGCGCCCGGCTCGGTTGCACCGAGGAGCAGGTTCATCATCCCGACGCCGGGCAGAGTTCTCACGACCGAGGCCTGCACAGGGCCGAAATCGCGCAGCTCGATTTCCCTCTCGGCGGCGACCCCGGCGGGCACAGCCTCCCAGACGTCACGCCAGAAGCGCCGCTCGACAGGGTCGAGGGTTTGCGAGTCGAACTCGACGCCGCTGCTGGTTTCGCCGTGAGCCATCGGTCAGCGCCAGCATAGGTCGCCGGAGCCCTCCAGCCCACGATCCCCATCTGTCAGCCTGATGGCGTGAGCGCCGTCACGGCAACCGCGATCGCGCAGAGGTCGGCCGCGCGAGTCCCCGAGGACCAGGTGATCGTGCTGTTCGGGGCGACGGGGGACCTGGCGAAGCGGAAGCTGCTGCCGGGGATGTTCCACCTCGCCCAGGTCGGCCTGATGCCGGAGCGGTTCCGCATCATCGGCGCCGCCCGCAGGGCGATCGACGTCGAGGAGTTCCGCGAGCTGGCCCGCGAGTCCGTCGACGGATCCCAGCGCCGCTCGCTCGACCGAGATGCGTGGGGCCGCTTCGCGGAGTCGCTCGATTTCGTCGCCGTGGGGGAGGGGTTCTCGGTGCTTGGCGAGGCCGTCGACGCCGCCCGCGCCGAGCTCGGTGGCCAGCCCAGGGTTCTCATCTACCTCTCGCTGCCGCCGCGGGCGGCCGCTGGGGCCGTCGAGCAGATCGGCTTGCTCGGAATCGGCAAGGGGGCGCGGGTGATCACCGAGAAGCCGTTCGGCACCGACCTCGCCTCGGCGCGCGAGCTGAACGCGCTGCTGCGCTCGGTCTTCGAAGAGCGCTGCATCTACCGCATCGACCACTACCTCGGCCGCGAGGCGGTTCAGAACCTGCTGGCGATGCGGTTCGCCAACGGCATGTTCGAGCCGGTCTGGAATCGCAACCACATCGACCACGTCCAGATCGACGTCCCCGAGACCCTTTCGATCGAGATGCGGGGGAGCTTCTATGAGGAAACGGGCGCCTTCCGCGACATGGTCGTCACCCACCTGTTCCAGGTGATCGGCTTCGTCGCGATGGAGCCGCCGACCTCGCTGGAGCCGAAGACGCTCGGCATCGAGCGGGAGAAGGTCTTCGACGCGATGCCACCGCTCTCAGCGGCCGACATCGTGCGCGGTCAGTACGCCGGCTACCGCGAGGAGGACGGCGTCGCGCCGGACTCCGACACCGAGACCTTCGTCGCGATCAGGGCCTTCGTCGACAACTGGCGCTGGGAGGGCGTTCCGTTCTATCTGCGCTCCGGCAAGCGCATGGCCCAGAACCGGCACCTGCTGACGATCGCCTTCACCCAGCCGCCGCGCCGCATGTTCCCGCTCGACTGCGACCAGATCGCCGAGTCCTTCGGCCACGACCACCTGACCTTCGAGCTGGGGGATCCCGGCAGCATCTCGGCCTCCTTCCTGGCCAAGGTCCCCGGCCCGGCGATGCAGCTCGGCGAGGCGCACATGCACTTCAGCTACGCCGACACCTTCGGCGGGGGCGAACAGGCCCTGGACGCCTACGAGCGCCTGATCCACGACGTCATGGTCGGCGATCGCACCCTGTTCACCAGCTCGGACGCGATCGAGCGCCTCTGGGAGATCTCGGCGCCGGTGCTGGAGGCACCGTCACCCGCGGCGACCTACGAGCCCGGCTCCTGGGGCCCCGCGGCAAGCGACGCGCTGATCGCCCCCCGCCGCTGGCACCTCCCCAGCGACCACGTCTGAGCCGATCTGCCGGGGAACGGAAAAGGGCCCCTGAGAAGGGGCCCCTTGTTTCCGAAGGACGTACCACCAGAGAGTTCGAAGTCGCTGGCTCGTCGGTCCTCGAGCTTGGAAGTTCTAGCTGTCGCTGCTCGTGCGACGTCCTTATAAACACCGGAGACCCAGAAAAGTTGCATCGGCCGCCGGTGTCCTACTTGCCGTTGCTAGATTCAGGTCTCCCGGGCGTTTAGCTCAGTTGGGAGAGCGCTACCTCGACAAGGTAGAGGTCACTGGTTCGAGCCCAGTAACGCCCACTCTCGCGGACCGACGCCGTTCAGGCGGTCGCCGGCATCATCACCTGGGTCAGCCGCAGGCTGTTGCCCGACGGATCGCGGAACCCGGAGTCGATGCCGTAGGGACGCTGTTCGGGCGGCTCGGTGAACTCGACCCCGCGTGCCTTCAGCTCTTCGTATGAGGCCTGGCAGTCGTCGGTCGTGAGGAAGACGGTCCCGGCCATGCCCTTGGCCATCAGCGTCTCGATCTGCTGGGACGTCTCCGCGTCGATCAGCGGCGGCCCCGGGATCGCCATCAGGACGATCGCGACGTCCTCCTGACCGGCCGGACCTACGGTGAGCCAGCGGAAGTCGCCCATCTCGGGGAGCGTGACGTCGGAGCGGACCTCCATCCCGACCTTCTCGGTGTAGAAGGCGAGAGCCTCGTCCTGGTCGTGCACCCATAGCTGCGCGTTGGCGATCTTCATCGGTTACCTCCTGCTTCGGGGATTCAGGTTGGTGGCGATGCTAGGTCGGTCCCGGCGCGCCGTCTTCTCGAAACGTGCGGTGTTGAGGACGGCCGTAGGCGCGGACGACGCAGGTCGGGACGAGCGCGGCAGCGGAAGCGGGCGGGAAGGAGTCGCGGTACTCCGTCGGAGTCCTGCCATAGGCCCGCTTGAAGCTGGTCGTGAAGGAGCCGACGCTCTGCAGCCCCACCGACATGCAGATCTCCGCGACCGAGCTGTCGGTCGCGCGCAACAGCGCCGCGGCACGCTCCAGTCGCCTCGTCAGCAGGTAGCCATGCGGCGACTCGCCGAAGGCACGGCGGAACTCGCGGCTGAAATGAGCGCGCGAGAGGCCGGCCGCGCGGGCGAGCTGCTCGACGTCGAGCAGCTCGAAGTAGCGGGCGTCGGCAAGGTCCTTGGCGCGCAGCAGATGCCGGGCGGGCGGTACGAACGCCATCTCCGCAGTCTAGGCTCGCGGCCTAGGTGACTGTCCAAGAACCCCCACGCACGCCTGGCGGCGCCGGACACACTTGATCGGGACCTATGCAGCGTTGGTGGCGGTGTGCGGGGCGTCGCTGGCGGTCGGGCAGGCGGCGATCGCCCTCTGCGGGCAGCGGCGCTGGTCGTGGCTGTCGCCTGCCGTGGGGCTGGCGCTGCTCTGCGCGATCTGCTGGGCGACGGTGCGCCTGCCGGGGCACGGAACGATTTCCGCGATCGTCGTGCTGGCGTTCGTGGTCGCCTCGGTGGCCTACCTCTGGCGACGGCTGGAGGGCGGCACCGAGGCGCTCCGGGCCGGATGGCCAGTGGCCCTTGTGGCGCTCCTTGCGGCCACGCTGCCGTTCGCGGTGGAAGGCCACTTCGGCATCCTCGGCACCAGCTTCAACCCCGACATGTCCCAGCACCTGCTGGCCGCAGACCGCCTCGCCCACGGTCACGGATCCCAGCTCCTCCACCAGGGATACCCACTCGGTCCGCACTCGATCGTCGTCGCCCTCGACAAGGGCCTCGGCGTCGGCCTCGTCCAGGGCTTCAGCGGCCTCACCGTCGCCGTCGCCGTCCTCGCGCCGCTGACGGCGCTGGCGGTGTTCTCGTCCCTCAGGCCGATCCCCCGCACCGCGGCCGCCCTCGTCGTCGGCCTCGCCTACGTGGTCGCCTCCTACTTCGCCCAGGGCGCCTTCAAGGAGACGATGGAGGCCCTCTTCCTGCTCGCCTTCGTGCTTTCCCTTAGGGAGTCGACCCGCGCCTGGCGAGACCTCCCGCTCCGCTACATCCCGGCGGCCCTCCTCGCCGCGGGCGCCGTCTACACCTACAGCTTCCCCGGCCTGATCTGGCTGATCGGCACCGCCGTGATCTGGACCCTGGCGGAATTCGCCTTCAACCAGCACCGCCTCTCAGCCCGCTCCGTCCTCTTGGCGTCCCTCGCCTTCCTGGTCCTGATCGCCCCCGAGATCGGGCGGATGATCGACTTCCACAACTTCGAGACCTTCGATCCCAACGGCCCCGGTCTCGGCAACCTCTTCGGCCAGGTCTCGCCGTTCGAGGCGCTCGGCATCTGGCCCTCGGGCGACCTCCGCCTGGCTCCCGGAGACGGCGCGGTTCCCGCGGCCGGCTACTACCTCGGCGCCGCCTTTGCACTGGTCCTGCTGCTCTACGGGATCGGCCGCTGCTGGCGCCGCCGCGAGCTCGCTCTGCTCGCCGGGCTCGCCGCCGCGGGGATCGCCTATGCCGGGGCCCGCGCCGGCGGAACGCCGTACACCGCCGCGAAGGCAATCGAGGTCGGTGCGCCGCTGGTGGCGCTGACGATCCTCCTGCCGCTGCTCGATCGCGGTGAGAGGACGGGGGAGAGGCGCCTCGCCGGCTACCCGCTCGCCGGCCTGGCCGCGACGGCGTTCATTCTCGCCGCCGGCACCTGCTCGCTCCTCGCACTCGCCAACGCCCCGGTCGGCCCGACCTCCTACTCGCCGGCGCTGACCGGTCTGCGACCGCTGGTCGCAGCCGACTCGACGCTTGTCATCGCCTCCGACACGCTGATCGCCGACCAGCACGGCGTCCCCTACATCGCCTGGGAGCTGCGTGGGGGGCGCGTCTGCATCGCGTCCGAATCGGAAAGCGACGGTACGCCGCCGGATGGAGTTCGCTTCGTCGTCACTCGTGGCGGCGCCGCGCAACCGCCATACCCCGGCCTGCGCGTTCACCGCGTCGCGCCGCCCTACGTCCTATGGGAAGTCACCGGCCCCGTCGCCGCTCAGAGTCCCTGCCCGTTGATTGCCGTCCGCCAGGCGCGCCAGGGCCCGGCCCGGTAGGACGCTCGTCGAGACCTGCATTTCCCTTCCATGTGAACGGAAACGCAGGTCTCGCCACTGGGGAAGAGCCAGTGCGCGAGGTGAGCGCAACGCCGTCCTGCGCAACGGGCCGCAAGATCGCATTGCGCCTCTTGCGTACCATGGCCGCCGTGGAGGCCGCAACCGACAAGATCACCGTCACCCTGCCCGACGGGAAGCCGCTGGAGCTGCCCGCCGGCGCCACCGGCGCGGGCGCGGCCGCCGCGATCGGCCCCGGCCTGGCCAAGGCGGCGCTGGCGGTCCGCGTCGACGGTGAGCTGCGCGACCTCGCGGCACCGCTGCCCGAGGGCGGCGCCGAGGTGGCGATCCTCACCGATCGCGATCCGGAGGCGCTGGAGCTGATCCGCCACGACGCGGCCCATGTGATGGCCGAGGCGGTGATGGACCTCTACCCGGGGACGAAGGTGACGATCGGGCCGTCGATCGAGTCCGGCTTCTACTACGACTTCGAGTTCCCGCCCGATACAAAGGTCACCGAAGAGGATCTGGGGAAGGTCGAGGCGGCGATGCTCGAGCACATCGCGGCCGACGAGGAGTTCGGCCGCCGCGAGGTGCCGGCCGCCGAGGCGATCGAGATCTTCCGCGGCCAGGGACAGGGCTACAAGGTCGAGCTGATCGAGGACCTCATCCGCGACGAAGGGGTCGAGACCGTCTCGCTCTATCGCAACGGTGCCTTCGAGGACCTCTGCCGCGGCCCTCACGGCCCGTCGACCGGGCGGATCAAGGCGATCAAGCTCAACTCGGTCGCGGGCGCCTACTGGCGCGGCGACGAGAACCGCGAGAGCCTGACGCGGATCTACGGCACCGCCTTCTTCTCCAAGAAGGATCTGCAGGGGCACCTGGAGCGGCTCGAGCAGGCCAGGGAACGCGACCATCGCCGCCTCGGGCCGCAGCTCGGCCTCTTCATGCTGCGCAAGGAGGCGCCGGGGATGCCGTTCTGGCTGCCCAACGGCACCACTCTCCTGCACCTGATCGAAGCCGAGGTCCAAGAGCAGTTGCGCAAGCGCGGCTACCAGGAGATCGCGACCCCGCACGTCCTCGACGAGGAGCTCTGGCACCGCTCCGGGCACTGGGACAACTACCGCGACGAGATGTACTTCATGGAGGACGACGAGCGCCGCTTCGCGCTGCGGCCGATGAACTGCCCCGGCGCCTGCCTCGTCTACGCCTCCGACCGCCACTCCTACCGCGAGCTGCCCCTGCGCCTGGCCGAGTTCGGCCGTGTCTCCCGCAACGAGCGCGAGGGGGTCCTGCATGGTCTGCTGCGCGTGCGCGCCTTCACCCAGGACGACGCCCACGTCTACTGCACCGAGGAGCAGATCACCGACGAGGTGGCCAGCATCTGCGAGGCGATCGACGAGCTCTACGCGCGCTTCGGCTTCGAGGACGTCCGGGTCGAGCTCTCGACCCGGCCGGAGAAGTCGATGGGCAGCGAGGAGCAGTGGGCCAAGGCCGAGGCGGCGCTGACCGAGGCGCTCGACCGCCAGGGCCGCGAGTACGAGCTCAACCCCGGCGACGGCGCCTTCTACGGGCCGAAGATCGACTTCCACGTCACCGACGCGCTCGGCCGCTCCTGGCAGTGCGGCACCTGCCAGCTCGACTTCCAGATGCCGGAGCGCTTCGACCTCTATTACACCGGCGCCGACGACGCTCCCTACCGCCCGGTGATGATCCACCGCGCCCTGCTCGGCTCGATGGAGCGCTTCGCCGGGATCCTGATCGAGCACTACGCGGGCCGCTTCCCGGTCTGGCTCGCGCCCGTGCAGGCCATCGTCCTGCCGATCTCCGACCGCCACAACGAGTACGGCGCGCGGGCGATGGAGGAACTGCGTGAACTCGGCGTGCGGGTCGCCGTCGACGACCGCTCCGAGTCGATCGGCAAGAAGATCCGCGACAGCTCGATCGGTCGCTACCCGTACATGCTGGTCGTCGGAGACCGCGAGGAGGAGGCGGGCGCGGTGGCCGTTCGCTCCTACGCCGACGGCGACCTGGGGGAGATGTCGATCGCCGAGTTCGCCGCCCGCGTCAAAAGCGAGACCGATGCCGCCTGAGAGCCTCGCGGTTGCGAACAGGCTTTCTGCCTCTATACTCCGCCTCACTTGACTGCTGGCACGCCAAATCACCGCCGCCGCTGAGCGCCCCGTGCCTGCGACCCGACCGCTCGTCCTCTTGAAGCTCCACCACCACTCTCGATAGTGCCGGTCCCGCGTAGGTTCGATCGGCGCCCCCCAGAGCGCGACACGACGAGGATCAACGAGCGGATCCGCGTGCCCCAGGTGCGCCTGATCGGCGCCGACGGCGAGCAGCTCGGCATCGTCGAGATCGCCGATGCCCTGAAGCGCGCCCAGGATGCCGACCTCGACCTGGTCGAGGTCGCACCCGGCTCGAAGCCGCCGGTGACCCGCCTGCTCGACTACTCGAAGTACAAATACGAGCAGGAGCAGAAGCAGAAGCAGGCCCGCAAGCACCAGCAGCAGGTCAACATCCGCGAAATCAAGCTGCGGCCGAAGATCGCGACCCACGACTACGAGACGAAGAAGGGCCACGTCGAGCGCTTCCTCAGGCACCACGACAAGGTCAAGGTGACGATCATGTTCCGCGGCCGCGAGCAGGCCCATCCCGAGCGAGGTCGGGCGCTGCTGCAGAAACTTTTCGAGGACCTCGGCGGCATCGCGGTCATCGAGTCGGCGCCGCTGCAGGAAGGCCGCAACATGAGCATGCTGCTGGCCCCGAGCAAAGAGGTCGCCAAGCTCGACGAGGCCGCCCAGCCCGACGGCGCCGCCCCCGAGGCGCCTGCCGCCCCCGAGGCGCCCGCGCCCACTGAGGCGTCTGCGCCCGCCGAGGCCCCCGCGCCCGCCGAGTCCGAGGCGCCCGCGCCCGCCGACGCGCCCGCTGACACCGACGCCTAGTTAGGCGTCGGCCACGATCACGTCGGCGATTCGCTCCGCCGCCCGGCCGTCCCACAGCGGCGGCGGCTCCGAGGGAGCCGCGCCGCGCGCGGCCAGCGCGGCCGGGATCCCGGCGATCGCTGCCGGGTCGAGCCCGAGCAGGGTGTTGGTGCCGGCGCGGATCGTCACCGGGCGCTCGGTGTTGTCGCGCAGGGTGAAGCAGGGGATGCCGAGGTAGGTCGTCTCCTCCTGGATCCCGCCCGAGTCGGTGAGGACGGCGCCGGAGTCGGCGAGCAGCGAGAGGAAGTCCAGGTAGCCGAGCGGTTCGATCAGCGACAGGCCCGGGTGGTCGGCGTCGATGCTCTCCATCATCTTGCGGGTGCGCGGGTGGACCGGGAAGACGACCGGCATTTGGCGGGCGAGGGCGGCGAGCTGCCCGACGGTCTCGGCGAGCAGGGGGCCGTCGACGAGCGCAGGGCGGTGCAGCGTCACCAGCGCGAAGGAGCCCGGCTCGAGCCCGAGCCGGTTCGCGGTCCCCGCCGCTCGGATGCGGTCCTCCAGGGCGATCAGGGTGTCGATCATCGTGTTGCCGACGAAGTGCATGCGCTCGTCAGGTAGTCCTTCTGCCCGCAGGTTCGCGATCGCCTCGTCGCTGTGGAGGAAGAGGTGGGAGGCGAAGCGATCGGCGACGATCCGGTTCACCTCCTCGGGCATGCTCATGTCGAAGCTGCGCAGCCCGGACTCGATGTGGGCGACGGGGATGCCGAGCTTGACCGCGGTCAGCGCTGCCGCCAGGGTTGAGTTGACGTCGCCGGGGACGAAGACGAGGTCCGGGTTCTCCTCCAGCAGGACCGGCTCCAGGCGCTCCATCGTGCGCGCCGTCTGCACCGCGTGGGTGCCGGACCCGACCTCGAGCAGATGGTCGGGCGCGGGTACGCCGAGCTCCTCGAGGAAGATCTCCGACATCAACCGGTCGTAGTGCTGGCCGGTGTGGACGATCGCGTGCCGGCCCTCCGGGAGGCGCTGGCGCAGGGCGCCGATAACCGGCGCCGTCTTGACGAAATTCGGCCGCGTCCCGACCACGTAGAGGATCCGCATCGCCGCGCAGCGTACCCACGCCGGAGGCCGCAACCACGCTCGGGAACTCTTCTCTGCTTGAATAGCGAGCCCGATGCCGAAGATGAAGACCCATTCCGGCGCCAAGAAGCGCTTCCGCAAGACGGGAACCGGCAAGCTCCGGGGCCGTCGCGCGTACTCCAGCCACATCCTGGAGAAAAAGTCGCCGAAGCGGAAGCGGAACATGGCGCGGCCGGTCGAGATCTCCCCGAACGACGCCCCGACGGTGCGGGCGCTGCTCGGAGGTGGCAAGAAGTGAGCCGGGTCAAGCGCTCCGTCCACGCGCGCAAGAAGCGCCGCAAGGTGCTGAAGGAAGCGAAGGGCTACTTCGGCCGCAAGCACTCCTCCTACCGCTTCGCCAAAGAGCAGGTGCAGCGGTCGGGGATGTACGCCTACCGCGATCGGCGCAACCGCAAGCGGACCTTCCGCCGGCTCTGGATCACCAGGATCAACGCCGCCGCGCGGATGGAGGGCATGAGCTACTCCGAACTGATCCACGGCCTCAACAAAGCCGAGGTCGAGGTCAATCGCAAGATGCTCGCCGAGATCGCGGTCTCAGACCGCGAGGCCTTCCGCCGATTTGTGGAGCTAGCCCGGGAGGGTGCGGCCGCCTAGCGGCAGACCGACACTCCACTTTCCCGGGCGGGCCGCCAGTTTGCGGCCCGCTTTTTCGTTCCAGGAGAAGAACCGAAGACAAGAAGAGACAGACGCAACCGACGAACACCATGATCGCCAGTCCCCACAACGAGAAGCTGAAGCTGGTCCGCAAGCTGCGCGACCGCAAGCACCGCGAGCGCGAGGGCCTGTTCGCGACCGAGGGTGAGGACCTGCTCGACGCCGGCCTCGCCGCCGGGGCCGAGCCGCGCTTCCTGCTGACTGCGGCCGGCTCGGGGCTGGGCGGAGACGAGGTCGATCCGGAGCTGCTCGGCGGCGTCTCCTCGCTCGGCTCCGGCACCCGCGCGATCGCCGTCTGGCCGCTGCGGTGGGGGGCGTCCGCCGGTTCGCCCTGCGTCTACCTGCACGGCGTCGCCGACCCCGGCAACGTCGGCGCCATCGTCCGCACCGCCCACGCGCTCCTGCACGGCTCGGTCGTGCTCGGGCCCGGCTGCGCCGACCCCTTCTCGCCGAAGGCGGCGCGGGCCAGCATGGGCTCGCTCTTCGCCCAGCCGCCGCTGCGCGGCGAGCTGGCGGCGACGCCGGCGCCGCGGGTGGCGCTGGTGGCCCACGGCGGCGGCGGGCTGGAGCGGCTCGAGGGGGCTGCGACGCTCTGCCTCGGCGCCGAGCGCGAGGGGCTATCGGCCGAGGTGCTCGCGGAGTGCGACGCGGAGGCGACGATCCCGCTGCGCTCGGGCGGTGCCGAGTCGCTCAACGTCGCCGCCGCGGCCGCCATCGCCTGCGAGCGGCTATCGTCGCCCGCCATGCCGGAGGCAACGCCCGATGCTTGAGAGGTCATCCGGAAACCCCCCACGCGCGCCTGGCGGCGGCGGACCGGCGCGCTACTGCGTCCTCGGTCGGCCAAATAACGCTGCTGTTCGGCCTCCCTGCGTCCTTGTCCCGCTTGGTCCGGCGCTCGCCAGCCGCACGCGCGGAGTTTCGGATGACCTCTAAGCGGATCGAGGAGATCAGGGGCGAGGCCACGGCGGCGATCGGGGCCGCCGGCTCGACCGCTGAGCTGGAGGAGCTGCGGGTCCGCTACCTGGGCCGCAAAGCCGAGCTGACGACGATCCTGCGCGGCATCGCCGAGCTGCCGGCGGAGGAACGGGGCAAGGTCGGCGGCGCCGCCAACAAGGCCCGCAAGGAGCTGGAGTCCCTGCTGGGGGAGAGTGCCGAGCGGCTCGACGCCAGCGAGCTCGACGCCCGGCTCGCCGCCGACCGGGTCGACGTCACCCTGCCGGGGGCGCCGGCGCGGCTGGTCGGCCACGCCCACCTGATCGCCCGCACCACTCGCCTGATCGAGGACGTCATGGTCGGGCTCGGCTACCGGGTCGTCGAGGGCCCCGAGGTCGAGCACGACTACTACAACTTCACCGCTCTCAACCACCCGCCGGGCCACCCCGCGCGGATGCTCCAGGACACCTTCTACGTGCAGTCGCACCCCGAGGTGCTGCTGCGCACCCACACCTCGCCCGTCCAGGTGCGGGCGATGGAGGCGCAGCCGCCGCCGATCTTCATCATCGTCCCCGGCAAGGTCTACCGGCGCGACTCCGACGCCACCCACAGCCCAATGTTCCACCAGATGGAGGGGCTGGCGATCGCCGAGGGCATCACCCTCGCCGACCTGCAGGGAACGCTGCTGGCGATGTGCCGGGCGATCTTCGGCGACGAGCGCGAGGTGCGCCTGCGGCCCCACTTCTTCCCCTTCACCGAGCCCAGCGTTGAGGTCGACGTCTCCTGCTTCCAGTGCGGCGGCAGCGGCTCGCTCGACGGCGGCGAGCGCTGCAACCTCTGCAAGGGGCAGGGCTGGATCGAGATCCTCGGCGCCGGCATGGTCGACCCCAACGTGCTCGGCTTCGTCGCCGACAACGGCTACGACCCCGAGCGGGTTCAGGGCTTCGCCTTCGGCCTCGGGGTCGAGCGGGTGGCGATGCTGCGCCACGGCGTCCCCGACCTGCGGCGCTTCTTCGACAACGACGTGCGGATGCTGGAGCAGTTCGGATGAGGGTCCCGTACTCATGGCTGCGCGAGTACTGCGACCCGGGCATGGCGCCGGAGGAGCTGGCCGAGCGGCTGGTGATGACCGGGACCGAGGTCGAGCGACTGACGACGGCCGGCCCGCCCAGTCCCGAGAACTTCGTCGTCGGCAAGGTGCTGACCGCCGAGCAGCACCCCGACGCCGACCGGCTGCGGGTCTGCACGGTCGACGTCGGCGACGGTGAGCGCACGATCGTCTGCGGCGCGCCCAACGTCGGCGCCGGTCAGACCGTCGCCGTGGCGCTGCCGGGTGCGCAGATGCCCGGTGGCGAGAAGCTGCGCAAGGCGAAGCTGCGCGGGGTCGCCTCCGAGGGGATGATCCTCTCCGCCTCCGAGCTGGAGATCGGCGAGGACCACTCGGGCATCGTGGTCCTGGGCGACGAGGCTGCTGCCGGCACACCGCTGACCGAGGTGCTGCCCCTGGCCGAGCCGGTGCTCGAGATCGAGGTGACGCCGAACCGGGTCGACTGCTTCGGAGTCCACGGCGTCGCCCGCGAGGTCCACGCGATCACGGCTGCTCCGCTCGGACCCGACCCCTGGGCGCAGGACGCTCCCGCCGCGGGGGAGGGCGAGGCCTCCGACTTCGCAGCGGTGACCGTCGAGGTGCCCGACCTCTGCCCGCGCTTCACCGCACGGGTCTTCAGCGACGTCACGATCGGTCCTTCGCCGCTCTGGCTGCAGGCACGGCTGGCCGCGGCCGGCCAGCGGCCGATCAACAACGTCGTCGACATCACCAACTACGTGATGCTGCTGACCGCGCAGCCGCTGCACGCCTTCGACCTCGACAAGGTGCCCGGCGGGGCGCTGACCGTCCGCGCCGCGGCCGAGGGCGAGAAGATGACGACGCTCGACGGCGTCGAGCGCGCCCTCGACGCCGAGACCGTCCTCGTCTGCGACGTCAAGGGCCCCTCGGGGATCGCCGGGATCATGGGCGGCCAGGTCTCGGAGGTCGCCGCGGAGACGACCCGGGTCCTGCTCGAGGTCGCCAACTGGAACGGGACCAACATCCTGCGCACCTCGCGCCTGCTGGGACTGCGCTCGGAGGCGTCCTCGCGCTTCGAGAAGCAGCTGCACCCGGCGCTCTGCATGCGGGGGCAGCGGATCGCCTCGCGGCTGATGGTCGAGCTCTGCGGGGCCAAGTTGGTGCCGGGGACGATCGATGTCGCCGCCGCGGTCCCGCCGCCGCCGCGGTTGACCCTGCGGGCGAAGCGGGTCGAGGGGCTGCTGGGGATGCCGATCCTGCAGGACGATCAGGTCGCCTATCTGGAGCGGCTGGGCTTCGGCGTCGAGGTCGCGGGCGAGGACCTCGAGGTCGAGGTGCCGCCGGACCGCCACTTCGACGTCGACCGCGAGGTCGACCTGATCGAGGAGGTCGGCAGGGTCCACGGCTTCGACAAGCACCTGCCGACGACGCTGCCGGCGACGGGGGAGGGGGTCGGTGGCCTCAGCCGCGAGCAGCGGTTGCGGCGGCGGGCCGAGGACACCCTGCGCGACCTCGGCTTCGACCAGGTCGTCGGCTGGAGCTTCACCGACCCCGGCGAGACTGGCCGGCTGCGGATCCCCGCCGGCGACCGGCGGGCGGAGCCGGTGCTGCTCGCCAACCCGCTCTCCGAGGAGCAGTCGGCGATGCGGACGACCGTGCTCGGCTCGCTGCTCGACGTCGCCTCCCGGAACCTCGCCCGCGACGCCGACGCTGTCGCCCTCTTCGAGTCCGGCCGCGCCTACCTGAAGGCCGAGGACGGCGAGTCTCCGGGCGCCTTCCCGGGCGAACGGCGGCCGCCGGTGGCGGAGCCGCACCGCTTCGCCGCCCTCGCCGCCGGGCCGCTGGTCGCCCGGTCCTGGCGCGGCGGCGGCGAGCCCGCCGACTTCTTCGCCCTCAAGGGCGTGCTGGAGGCGCTGGCCGGTCAGCTCGGGGTCGAGCTCGGCTTCGAGGCGGCCACCGAGCCCTTCCTGCACCCGGGCCGCGCGGCCGCGGTCGCGATCGGCGGCCTTGCCGCCGGCTGGATCGGCGAGGTCCACCCGCTGGTCTGCCGCGCCTGGGACATCGACTCCGCAGTCGCGTTCGAAATCGACGCCGCGCCGCTGCTTGCCGCCGCAACCGTCGGCGAGGAGGTCTACGAGGACGTGACCACGTTCCCAGCCGTCTACCAGGACCTGGCCGTCGTCGTCGGGGCCGAGGTCGCCGCGACCGAGGTCCGCGCCGCGGTCCGGGCCGGCGGCGGCGAGCTGCTGGGCGCGGCCGACGTCTTCGACCTCTTCGAGGGCGAGCAGCTCGGCGAGGGCCGCAAGAGCCTCGCCCTGCGGCTCGAGTTCCGCGCCGCCGACCGCACGCTGACCGACGAGGAGGTCGCCGGCCTGCGGGAGGCGATCAAGGCGTCGCTGGAGAAGATTGGAGGTTCGCTGCGTGAATGACCTGAGCAGACAACCGCTCGCGGGCGAGCCCGCCGCGCGGGTCCTGGTCGCCGGCGCCTCGGGCTTCACCGGCGCGCTCGCGGCGGACATCGTCTGGCGCCATCCCCGCCTGGAGCTTGTCGCGGCGACCTCGCGCAGCGACGCCGGCACGCGGCTCGACCGGCTCTATCCCCGCTACCGGGTGCCGATCGAGCTGACCGAGCTGGACCTCGAGCAGGTCGAGGGCGTCGACGCCGCGATCGTCGCCTACCCGCACGGAGCAGCGGCGCCGACTGTGGCCGCGTTGCGCGAGCGCGGCGTGCTCGTCGTCGACCTCTCCGCCGATTTTCGCTTGCGCGATATGGACACCTACGTGCGCTGGTACGGCGAGCACGGTGCCCCCGAGCTGTTCGGTACCGGCGTCTATGGCCTCAGCGAGATGTACCGCGAGGAGCTGCGCGAGGCGAAGCTCGTCGCCACCCCCGGCTGCTACCCGACCGCGAGCGTCCTCGGCCTGGCGCCGCTGGCGGAAAAGGGACTGCTGGCCGACGTCTCCATCGCCGCGATGCAGGGGACCTCCGGCTACGGGCGCAGCAGCGACGACGCCGTCCACTTCACGGCGATGACCGAGAACGCCTTCCCCTACAAGACCGAGGGACACCGCCACCGGCCGGAGATCGAACAGGAGCTGGCAGCGCTCGGCAGCCCGGCGACGGTCGCTTTCGTCCCGCACCTGTTGCCGCTGGACCAGGGCGAGCTGGCGACCTGCTTCGCGCAGACCACCGAGCCGGTGTCCAAGGACGCGGTGCGGGCGCTCTACGCCGAGCGCTACGAGGGCGAGCCCTTCGTCAGGGTCCTCGACCGCCCGCCGGACCTGCGCGCCCTGCGCGACACGAACGAGTGCCACGTCTACGTCACCGTCGAGGAGCACGGTCGCGTGATGGCCTTCTCGGCGATCGACAACATCTGGAAGGGTGCCTCGAGCCAGGGCGTCCAGAACCTCAACCTGATGCTTGGGCTCGACGAGACCGAGGGGCTGCGGTGAGCTCCCGGCCCGCGGACGCGGAGCAGAGCAGGCCGGGTGAGCACTTCTTCAGGTCGCGCTGGGTGGACGCTCCCGAGGGAGTCGAGGAGCTCGACCCCGGGCAGCTCGCACCCGGCTTCCGCGCCGGCGGCGCCCACTGCGGACTCAAGGGTGGGGGGCGCACCGACGTCGGCCTGCTCGTCTGCGACGAGCCTGAGGTCGTCTCGGCGCTGATGCTGACCCGCAACGCCTCCGCGGCGGCGCCGATCCGGGTCTGCCGCGACCGCTGCGACCAGGGCCGGGTGCGCGCCGCGGTGGTCAACTCCGGCAACGCCAACGCGGAGACCGGCGAGAAGGGATATGCCGACGCGTTGGCGATGTGCGAGGAAGCCGCGCAGCAGCTCGGGCTTGCCCCCGAGGCAGTGGCGATCGCCGAGACCGGCACGATCGGCGTGCCGCTTCCGGTCGAGGCGGTGCTGGGCGGCATCGCCGTGGCCGCCACCGGCCTCTCCGCCGAGGGCGGGACCGCCTTCTCCGACGCGATCCTCACCACCGACCGCTGGCCGAAGCGGTGCACGCTGCGGGCCGGCGGCGTCACCCTCTCCGCCCAGGCGAAGGGCGCGGGGATGATCGAGCCGAAGATGGCGACGATGCTCTGCTTCGTCCAGACCGACGCCGTCGTCGAGGATCCCGGCGCGGCGCTGAGCGATGCGGTCGGCGCCTCCTTCAACCGGATCACCGTCGACGGGCAGATGAGCACCAACGACACGGTGCTGCTGCAGGCGACCGGCGCCTCCGGCAAGCCACTCCCGGAGGGCCTGCTCGAGGCGGTCCTGATGCAGCTGGCGATCGAGATCGTCCGCGACGGCGAGGGTGCGGTCAGGGTCGCCCGGATCGAGGTCGGCGAGGCCGCCTCCGCGGCCGAGGCCGAGCGCGTCGCTCGCGCGATCGCCAACTCGCCGCTGGTGAAGACGGCCCTGTTCGGGCGCGATCCCAACTGGGGCCGGATCGCCCAGGCGGCCGGGGCGGCGCTGGTCGGCGAGGACCTGGAGGAGATCGGCGCCGATTCGATCGACGCCGCCGAGCTCGGCGCCGGGGTGCCGGAGGCGGAGATCGGCCTGCGGCTCGGCCGCGGCGCGCACCGCGCCCACGTCTGGTTCTCGGACCTCGGTTACGAGTACGTGAGGATCAACGCGGAGTACACGACTTGAGACGGCCCAGCGAGAGGAGCGGACGATGACCGAGCAGGCACCGCAGTCGCGGGCGGCCGGAGCCAGCGTCGAGACGCTGCTCGAGGCGCTGCCCTACATCCGCGAGTTCCACGGTCGCACGGTGGTGATCAAGTACGGCGGCGCCGCGATGCTCGAGGAGGACCTGCGCGACGCCTTCGCCACCGACGTCGTCCTGCTCAAGTACGTCGGCCTCAATCCGGTCATCGTCCACGGCGGCGGCCCCGAGATCACCCGCTACATGGAGCGGCTCAACCTCGAGGTCCGCTTCCACGAGGGGCTGCGGGTCTCCGACGCCGAGACGGTCGAGGTGGCGAAGATGGTGCTGGTCGGCAAGCTCAACTCGGAAATCGTGCAGCGGCTGAACCGCCACGGCCAGCCGGCCGTCGGGCTGGCTGGGGAGGACGGGACCCTGTTCGAGGTCTCGCCGGTGCCCAACGCGGACAGCATCGGCTTCGTCGGCTCGATCGACAGGGTCGACGTCGACGTCCTCAACCACATCGCCGCCGACTACATCCCGGTGGTCGCCTCCTCGGCCTCTGATCGCGATGGCCAGTCCTACAACATCAACGCCGACGAGGCGGCTGGCAAGGTGGCCGCCGCTCTCGGCGCCCACAAGGCGATCTTCCTCACCGACGTCGAGGGCTGGCTGGCCGACTCCGGCGACGAGGATTCGCTGATCTCCCGCGCCTCGGTGACCGAGGTCGAAAAGCGCCTGCCCGGGATCGAAGGCGGCATGCGCCCGAAGCTCCAGGCCTGCGTCGACGCGATTCGCGGCGGTGCCCAGTCGGCCCACATCATCGACGGCCGCAAGCCGCACAGCCTCCTGCTGGAGCTCTTCACCGACGCCGGCATCGGCACGATGGTGACTCCATGAGCCTGGCCGAGGTGCGCTCGCTCGAGGACCGCTACCTGATGCGGACCTACAGGCGGGCGCCGGTCGACTTCGTCCGCGGCGAGGGGTCGCTGCTCTGGGACGCCGACGGCAAGGAGTACCTGGACTTCCTGACCGGGATCTCGGTCTGCTCGGTCGGCCACTGTCACCCCGACGTCGTCGCCGCCGTGCGGGAGCAAACGGGCCGCCTGATGCACGTCTCCAACCTCTTCTACACCGAGCCGATGGCGCGTCTGGCCGAGCGCCTCTCGGAGTCGAGCCTCGGTGGCCGCGTCTTCTTCGCCAATTCCGGCACCGAGGCGAACGAGTGCGCGATCAAGGTAGCCCGCAAGCACGCCCACCGCCGTGGCGTCGCCGAGCCGGAGATCGTCAGCTTCGAGGGCGATTTCCACGGCCGCACCTACGGTGCCCTCTCGGCCACTCCGGGGCTCGCCGGCAACGAGGCCCTGGGGCCGATGCTGCCGGGCTTCCGCTCGGTTCCCCGCAACGACGCGGCGGCGCTTCGCGAGGCGGTCAACGAGCGGACGGCGGCGGTGTTGATCGAGCCGATCCAGGGCGAGGCGGGGGTCTTCCCGACCTCAGACGAGGCGCTGCTCGCCGCCCGTCAGGCCTGCGACGAGGTCGGTGCGCTGCTGATCCTGGACGAGATCCAGACCGGGATGGGGAGGACCGGCTCGCTGTGGGCCTACGAGCAGACCCCGGTCAGGCCGGACGTCCTCACCAGCGCCAAGGCACTCGGCGGCGGGGTGCCGATCGGCGCCTGCCTCACCGGCCCGGTCGCGGCTGAGGTGCTGGAGCCGGGGGACCACGGATCGACCTTCGCTGGCGGCCCGGTGGCCGCCGCCGCCGCGCTCGCCGTCCTCGACATCGTCGACGACCCGGCGCTGCTGCGCCGCGTGCGCGAGCTGGGCGAGACGCTTCGCCAGGGCCTGGCGGCGCTCGACGGCGTACGGGAAGTGCGCGGACGGGGTCTGATGATCGGAGTCGGGCTCGAGGACGGCGTCGACGCGAGCGAGGTTGGAGCCGACCTGCTCCGGCGCGGCCTCGTGGTCAACGTCCCGGCCCCCGGGACCCTGCGCCTGCTGCCGCCCCTGGTGGTCGATGCCGCTCAGATCGAGCAGGCCGTTGGACTGATCCGGGAATCGCTTCTAGTGTTGTCTGCTTCGTGAGGCCCGAACGCCCAGCCCAGCCACGCCCGCTCGCCTCCAGCGCAGCCGAGCGGATCGGCGCGATCGTCGAGGCCGCGGAGCGGGCCGCCGAGTCGGTGATCGACGACGCCGAAGCCCAGGCGCGCCGCTACCTCGCCCAGGCGCAGGCCGACGCCGACCGGGTAGTCGCCGAGCGCCTCGCCGCGCTCTCCGAGCTGCTCGACTCCCTCCTCGCCCGGGCGGAGGCGATCAGGGAGCAGGCCGATGGCATGGTCGGTTCGCTTGAGAGGGCGAGGGCCGAGCTCGGCTCCGACCGACGACCCGAGGCGGCCCCGCGCGGCTCGCACCTCTCCGCCGTCGCCACGGACCCCGAGCCCGAGCCCGCGCAGCCGCCGATCGATCTCCGCGGGCGCGACGGCGAGGGCGGGACGCCCGCCGGCGCGCGCCTCCTGGTCACGCAGATGGCGGTTTCGGGGAGCAGTCGAGGGGAGATCGAGCGCACGCTCAGAAATGGGTTCGAGATCTCGGACACCACGGCGATCTTGGACGCAATACTCGGACCGGAGGAATAGATGACCAACTCCCGATCCCCGACCGCCCGGATGACGCGTCTGGCGCTTCGTAGCTCGGCGTCCTCGGGCTTGCCTTTGGCACCACCAAAGGCTGCGCCCTGCGTCCTTGATCTACTCGGCCAGCCGCGCCCCCGGTCAGCCGCGGACAGGAAGTCGGTCATCTGATGCACGAGGATCCAACGCGCCTGATGGGGCCCGAAGACCGCGGACCGGACGGGGGGCACCCTCACGGCAACATGCGCCTGGTGGTCGCCTGCCTGGTCGCCGTGATCGTCGGCCTCATCGTCGCGGTGATCGTGATCGCCGGCAGCGATGACGGCGGCACGACCGCGTCGACCACCGAATCGACGACGACGACCGAATCGACTACGACCACCGAGCCGACGACCACGACCGAGCCGACGACGACCACCGAACCCACCACCACCACGGAACCGACGACGACCACCGAACCGACGGAACCGACCGAACCGACGACGCCCGAAGAAGAAGACGGCAGCGGCGGCATCGAAGCGCCCTAGCGTGGGCGAGGGGCGCCGGTGCTGCTCGACTCGAGGGGTGGGCGAGGGGCATCGGCTCCCCCTCGCTCGAAGCCATGGCCGAGAGACGCCCAGACACCAGCGCCTGGATGACCGCTGCCGACTTTCACCCACCTCTGGTGGGGTCAAAGTCGGAAGCGCTGAGGCACCCGTCCCTTGCTTCCGCTGTGAGTTAGCCGCGCTATGCGCGGATAACTAACAGCGGAACGTCTTGAGTGCTTGAAGCTGGCGGGAGCTCGTCGGTGGAGGGGATCCGGTCACCCTGCGGGCGAATGTCGCGAAGCGGCGAAATGCAATCTCATATCTGCGCGCCATAGGCGCGCAGCACCATCGGGAGCCGCGCGCGAAGCGTGCGCGACAAATTCGCCCGCAGGGCGACCGGGTCGCCTGCGCCACGCCCCCCCGCAACGCCCCTGCCACTCGGTCAGCCGCGCCGGCTCGGCTCGTGCGAGACTTGCGCCTCTCGTGAGCGCGACGCCCCCGCATTCGAGCCCGACCGCCAGCTACGAGGCGGACCCCGCCGAGGTGGACCGGGTCCTCCTGCTCTACTCGGGCGGGCTCGACACGAGCGTGATGCTGAAGTGGATCCAGGATCGCTACGAGGCCGAGGTCGTCTGCCTCACCGTCAACCTCGGCCAGCCCGGCGAGGACTACGAGGTGATCGAGGCCAAGGCGCGCCAGCTCGGCGCCGTCGAGTGCCACGTGGTCGACGCTCGCCAGCGCTTCGCGGAGGAGTTCCTGGTCCCGGCGATCAGGGCCAACGCCGTCTACGGCAACGGCTACCCGCTCTTCACCGCCCTCGGCAGGCCGCTGATCGCCCAGCTGGCAGTCGAATACGCGCGTCAGACCGGCTGCGACACGATCGCCCACGGCTGCACCGGCAAGGGCAACGACCAGGTCCGGATCGAGGCTACGGTGGCGACCCTTGCTCCGGAGCTGCGGACGATCGCGCCGGTGCGCTCCTGGCAGATGGGCCGCGAGGAGGAGATCGCCTACGCCCGCGAGCACGGCATCCCGGTCAAGGGCGGCACCGAGGTCGCCCCCTACTCGATCGACGACAACCTCTGGGGCCGCTCTTCGGAGGGTCGCTGGATCGAGGACCTCGGGCACGCCCCGGAGGACGACGTCTTCCAGCTCGTCACCCGTCCCGAGGAGGCCCCCGACGAGGCGGAGACGGTCACGGTCGGATTCGAAGCGGGGCTGCCGGTGGCACTCAACGGCGAGCGGATGGACCTGGTCGAGCTGCTCGAACGGGCCGCCGAGATCGGCTGCCGCCACGGGGTCGGGATCATCGACCACATCGAGGACCGGATCGTCGGGCTCAAGGTCCGTGACATCTACGAGGCGCCTGCGGCGGCGATCATCCTCGCCGCCCACGAGGAGCTGGAGCGGCTGGTCGGGACGATCCACCAGAACCAGTTCAAGCCGGCGCTGGACCAGAAGTGGGGATACCTGGTCTACGCGGGGCTCTGGTGGGAGCCGCTGCGCAGCGATCTCGACGCCTACATGAAGGCGGTCAACGCCCAGGTGACCGGCGAGATCGGGCTGCGGCTGTACAAGGGCGGTCTGCGGGTCGTCACCCGGTCCTCGCCGAACGCGGTCTACGACGCCCAGCTCGCTGGCTTCTCGGAGTCCGGCGGCCTCTTCTCTCAGGCCGCCTCGCCCGGCTTCATCGAGCTCTGGTCGCTGCAGTCGCGGATGGCCCACAGGATTCGAGAGCGCGGCGGGGAGGAGGGAGGCTGATGTACGACACCCTCGGCAAGGCGGCGGTCCGGTTCGCCTTTAGCTACCTGCGGCGCCGCTACCGGCGCGAGATCAGGATCGGCGTCGGTGTCGCCGCGGTGGCGATCGGCGTCGGCGTCGTTTTCGCCACCCGCAACGTCCGCGAGGGCTGATCCCGGGTGCTTGGCCGGCGCAGGGGATCCGGTCGCCCTGCGGGCGAATTCAGTCGCGCGCCCT
>JBBDYP010000021.1:0-526 GCA_040900615.1 Solirubrobacterales bacterium
GGATTCGCCGGCGGCTGGGTCAACCCTGCGACAGAGCTACCAAAGCACTACTAGGAGCCTGGGTCAGTAACCCCGCCTGAGCCGTCCGGCGCGCTCGGGACGATTCGCCCTGCAAGCGAGCAGGAGGAAGCGGATGGCGGCGACGGAGATGCAGGAGCGGCTGGTCGAGGTTGAGGAGGCGCGGCCACAGGAGCCAGAGCGCGCCCCGGTCGCCGCTGACAAGACTTTCCGCCCCTACGACCCCGAGCAGGTGCTGCTGATGGCGCCGGTCCTGCGGGACTGGGTCCCCGAGGGCGACCTCGCCCACTTCGTCTCCGACCTGGTCGAGGACTCGCTCGACCTCTCGGCGATCTACGCCTCCTATGAGGAAGAGCGCGGCTACCCGCCCTATGACCCGCGCCTGATGCTGAAGCTCTTGATCTACGGCTACGCCACCGGCACCGTCTCCTCGCGCAAGCTCGAGCGGGCCACCCACCGCGACGTCGCGGTCAGGCCGCGTACCGACCGCTATGAACAGGTCTTCCCA
>JBBDYP010000021.1:536-43573 GCA_040900615.1 Solirubrobacterales bacterium
GGTTGCTGGTCGCCGACCAGCATCCCGACTACCGCTCGATCGCCCGCTTTCGCGCCCGCCACCTGGAGGCGCTGGCGGGGCTCTTCGTGCAGGCGCTGCGACTCTGCAAGAAGGCCGGCCTGGTGAAGATGGGCGCGCTGGCGATCGACGGCACCAAGCTGCGCGCCAACGCCTCCCGCCACAAAGCGATGAGCTATGAGCGGATGGGCACCGCCGAGGCGCAGCTCGAGGAGGAGATCGCCGCGATCGAGGCCCAGGCCGCCGCGATCCTCGCCGACGCCGAGGCCACCGACCGCGAAGAGGACGAGCTCTACGGGCCCGATCGCCGCGGCGACGAGCTGCCGGAGGAGCTGGCCCGAAGGGAGTCGCGCCTGGCGCGCATCCGCGAGGCCAAGGCGGCGCTGGAGGCCGAGGAGCAAGAGCGCGAGCGCGCCCGCCAGGCCGAGCTTCGGGCCGAAGGCCGGGAACCCAGAAAGCCCGACCCAGACGACGACCCGCCCGCCCCCAAGCCGACCGCCCAGCGCAACTTCACCGACCCCGAGTCGAAGATCATGAAGACCGCCGACGGCTCCTTCCACCAGTGCTTCAACGCCCAGGCCGTGGTCGACTCCCACGCTCAGGTGATCGTCGCGGCCGAGCTCTCAGGCGAAGCCCCGGACGCCCGCCAGCTGGAGCCCGCTCTGGAGCAGCTGGGCTCCAACCTGGAGGCGATCGAGGCCGAGCTGCCCGAGGGCGCCCAGCTGCTCGGCGACGCCGGCTACTTCTCCGAGCACAACGTCACCGTCACCACCGAGCACGGGCTCGACCCCCACCTGGCGACCGGCCGCTTCAAGCACTCAGAGCCCCAGCCGCCCGCCCCGCGCGGCCCGATCCCCAAGGGCGCCACCGCCAAGCAGCGGATGGCGCGCAAGCTCAAGACCAAGCGCGGGCGCGCCGCCTACGCACGGCGAAAGACAATCGTCGAGCCGGTGTTCGGGCAGATGCAGACCACCCAGGAAGCGCGCCACCTGCTCCTGCGCGGCAAGGCCGCGGCGCGAGCGCAGTGGCGCTTTCACTGCGCCGTCCACAACCTGCTGAAGCTGCACCGAGCCGGCGGGTTGGGGCTGGTCGGGGCAACGTAGCCGCCTCGGCCCCCGCGTCCTCGGCCCGTCGAGCGCCGCGAAGCCGCCGCCGGCCCGCACCGAATGAGGGTCCCGCCGGTCGTTGCGCCCGGCCGATCCCCTCGTTGCCGTGGCGGCGGCCTCAGGTCGCGTTAGCGACCCAGGCTCCTAGGTATTGGCCATCCTCCGCACGCCCGATGTAGGCCATGCAAGTCGCGCGCTTGCCTTCCTCTTCGAGAGTGCGCAGACGCCGATTGAAGCGTTTGGCGCTGCCCCGTGGCAGATGGCCGACGTGCTCGCCCCCAACCTCGACCCGGACCGCATTCTTGTCGTGCGGGCTATCCGGGTCACGCACCAGCTCGGCGCTGCACTCGTACCCGTGTTCTCCGGTTGGCGGGCAGTGGCTCACTCGGATCAGCGCATCCTGGTAGAAGGACTCACCGACCACATTGAGGCGCATGCAGTCGTCATAACGACTCCAGTCCACGGGCTCGCCGGTTACAACCCGTCCCTCCATGGAGTGCCCTGACCTGGCAGCCGGCGCAGGTTCTGGCTCCTGCAAACCGAAAAGTTGCCGCCAGCGCTTTCCATCTCCCCACATCAGCAGTCGTGGCGCTGTCTCGTTGCCATTTCTACCTCCCGTTGCCCTGAAATCGTCAGAAGCAGCCTAAGCGCCCGGACGGAAGTTGCGCATAACGGCTCGACCGGCTCGCGCACGGCGCGGGCGAGCGCCATGTCGCCGGTGAGGTCGTTTGGGTTCTCGAACCGGCCAAGCCGACCAAGCGTCGCGTGGAGCCGTCATTTCCCGCTGCGACGATTGCCGCGTGAAACTGCTTGACCTTTTGGGCGTGCCCCGCGCGCGCCGCTGGATTCGCGCTCGCTGGCGGAAGTGGTTGAGGGTGCTCCTCCTTTGACTTCGGCATTCGATTCAGTAGGCGCGCTTGGTGATAGAGACTATGGCTCCATAAGGCCTAAAACGGCGCCAGCGGACCGCTCCTGAAGTCCGTCAGGCGGGTGATGTTGCCGGCGCCCTCGATGCCGGTGTAGCCGCTGTTGAAGGCCGTGTCTTCGCCGGAGAGCAGCTGGGTGTATTCGGAGCCGGTGGCGGTCCAGGCCGAGACCGTGCCGCCCTTGTCGACCAAGGCGAAGCGGCTTTTGGTCGGGAAGGAGTAGCCCACCTGGGAGGCGAGTACGGTTTTCGTCCCGGCCTGCCATTTGCTGAGCGCCACTTCGTAGACACTCGAGGAGGTTTCGGTGAACCTGAGCTCATAGCCGCTCTGGGCGCCGGTCGGGCTGGGCATGTCAAGCCAGAGCGAGAAGTAGCGGCTGGCGATCGTCGGGTTCCCGTAGAGGGTGGCGGCCGTTGCGACCCCGGCGCCGGTGTCGGAGAAGCTCGCTTCTTGCCAGTGGGCGCCATTGACCGTCGGGTAGGCGTTGTACGGGCCCCAGCCTCCGGAGACACGGCCGGTGTGGCTTGCCCAGGAAAGCGCGGCCCAAGCGCCGCCACCCGAAAGCGGGTTCTCGGCGGTCGCGAAGGCGTCGTTCAGGGCGAGTTCGCCCAGCGCTTCATCCATGTCGTTGACGGGAGTGAGCAGAGCGCCTGCTTTGAAGTTGGCAAGGCGGGTGATGTTGCCGGCGCCCTCGATACCGGCGCTGCCGGAGCTGAAGGTGGCATCGGCGGCACCCAGCAGCTGGTTGAAGCCCGAGCCGGTGTTGGTCCAGGCCGAGACCGTGGCCCCTTTGTCGACCAAGGCGAAGGAGTTGCCGTTCGCGAAGGAATAGCCCGACTGGGAGGCGAGGGTGCTCTGGCTGCCCCCTTCCCACCTTGAGAGGGTTACGTCGTAGGTGTTGGCGGCGACGTTGGTGAAGCGCAGTTCATAACCGGCGCGGGCGCCGGCGGGGTTTGGCATGTCGAGCCAGAGGGAGAAGTAGCGGCTGGCGATCGACGGGTTGGTGGCCATCGTCGCCACGGCGGCGATCCCGGGCCCAGTGTCGGTCAGGGTCGGATCGAGGTAGGCGCCGTTGACGGTCGGGTAGGCGGGGACCGGGCGCCAGCCCGAGGAAGTGTCTTCTCCCTTTGCGGGGGTTCCCGAGGCCCATCCCAGCGCCGAGAAGTTGACGGAGAACTGGTTCTGCGAAGCCGCGCTTCCGCTGAAGGGCTGGGTGATCGCCATGGCGGCGAGCTGGCCTGCCATGCCCGAGGCGCCGGTTTCGAAGGTTTTGTCTTCGCCATAGGCCGTGCCTTCGGCATTGGTCGCGACGAGGCGGAAGTGGTAGGTCGTCGCCGGGGCAAGCCCGCCGAGCAGCTCGCTCGCCTGGATGTCCTCGGTGGCGGCGGCGGTTTCTTTGCCGGGCACCGGGACGCTCTGCTCATAGGAGGCGCTGGTGCCGTAATCGAAGCGGTAGGTCGTCGGCAGGCAGCCGGAGTTGACCGTGCCGGCCAGTGTCGCCTGGCTGGCGGTGATCGCCGAGGCAGCTTTCGTGCTCGCTTTGGGTGCTGCGGGACCGCACCACTTCTGCACCCGGTCATTGCCGGTGTCGGCGACGAAGACGGTGTCCCCCGAGCCGATCGCGATCCCCTGCGGTTCGGAGAGCTGACCCGAACCCGATCCGGCGGTGCCGAACTTGCCCAAGTATTCCCCGCTGGGGTTGAACTGCTGCACCCGGTCGTTGCCCTTGTCGACGATCAGCATCGTGCCGCCCGGCTTGAAGGCGATCGCCATCGGGGCTTTGAACTGGCCCTCGCCGCTGCCTTCAGAGCCGAACACCGTCGTTGGGGGGGAGCTCAAAGTTGAGCCGAACTCCTTCACCAGGTTGTTGCCGCTGTCGAGGACCCAGCCGTCGCCCTGGGCGTCGAAGGCGATGTCGGTGGGTTCTGAGAGGCTGGTCTGCCCGAAGCCTTGGTGAGCGAAGTCCCCGATGGCTCCAATCTGTGAGGGCGGCCAGGAAAGTTCCGAGGGCCAGACGTAGACGAGGACGCGTTGGTAGCCGCGATCGCTCACCCAGATTTTTTCGTTGGGGCCGAAGCCGATTCCCCAGGGTTCAGTGAACTGGTTATAGCCGGTGCCTTTGGTCCCGAACTGGGCCAGGTATTCACCGCTTGCGCTGAACCTCTGCACGCGGTTGTTTTCGGCGTCGGTGACGAACAGCTCCCCTTTTGGGCTGATCGCGATGTCGACCGGCTTTTTGAACTGGCCGTTGCCGGTGCCGGTGGAGCCGAACTGGCTCAGGTATTCGCCTTTGGCGTTGAACTTCTGCACCCGGTTGTTTTTGCTGTCGACGATCCAGAGGTTGCCGGAGCCGTCCACCGCGGTGCCGATCGGCGCATCGAGCTGGCCGTTGCCGGTGCCCGTGGAGCCGAAGGCGGAGGTGAAGGCCACGGTCGCGGCTTTGGTTTTGAAACTGCGATCCTCGCCGTAGGTCGTCTCGACGCCGTTTGATGCCACCAGGCGATAGTGATAGGTCGTCAGCGGCGCCAAGCCCCCGACCGGCTCGCTCACCGCGATCGTTTCGGTGCCCGAGCCTGCGTCTTTGGCGGGAGCCGGGGCGCCTTTGCCGTAGGAGGTGCTGGTGCCGTATTCGAAGCGGTAGGTGGTCGCCCCGCCGCTCGGGTTGATGGCGCCGTTGAGGGTGGCCTCCCTTTCTTTGATGTCTGAGGCGGCCTGCGTGAGGGCCTCCGGAACCCACGGCTGGTTCCACTTCTGCACCCGGTCGTTGCCGGTATCGGCCACGTACTCGTTCCCGTTAGGGGCGATCGCGACGCCGCTCGGTTCCGAGAACTGGCCGTTGCCCGATCCGAGGGTGCCGAACTGCCCGAGGTACTCTCCGTCCAGCCCGAACTGCTGCACCCGGTCGTTGCCCTTGTCGACGATCAGCATCGTGCCGCCCGGCTTGAAGGCGATCGCCATCGGGGCTTTGAACTGGCCCTCGCCGCTGCCTTCAGAGCCGAACACCGTCGTTGGGGGGGAGCTCAAAGTTGAGCCGAACTCCTTCACCAGGTTGTTGCCGCTGTCGAGGACCCAGCCGTCGCCCTGGGCGTCGAAGGCGATGTCGGTGGGTTCTGAGAGGCTGGTCTGCCCGAAGCCTTGGTGAGCGAAGTCCCCGATGGCTCCAATCTGTGAGGGCGGCCAGGAAAGTTCCGAGGGCCAGACGTAGACGAGGACGCGTTGGTAGCCGCGATCGCTCACCCAGATTTTTTCGTTGGGGCCGAAGCCGATTCCCCAGGGTTCAGTGAACTGGTTATAGCCGGTGCCTTTGGTCCCGAACTGGGCCAGGTATTCACCGCTTGCGCTGAACCTCTGCACGCGGTTGTTTTCGGCGTCGGTGACGAACAGCTCCCCTTTTGGGCTGATCGCGATGTCGACCGGCTTTTTGAACTGGCCGTTGCCGGTGCCGGTGGAGCCGAACTGGCTCAGGTATTCGCCTTTGGCGTTGAACTTCTGCACCCGGTTGTTTTTGCTGTCGACGATCCAGAGGTTGCCGGAGCCGTCCACCGCGGTGCCGATCGGCGCATCGAGCTGGCCGTTGCCGGTGCCCGTGGAGCCGAAGGCGGAGGTGAAGGTTGCCGGTTGCGCTTTGGTGGCGAACTGCCGGTCGCTCCCGTACGTCGTGCCTTCCTGGTTCGTCGCGACGACACGATAGTGGTACACCGATTCCGGGCGAAGGTTCGTGATGGGCTGACTGATGGGCACCGGTGCACCTCCCGAACCGATGTCTTGGTCGGGGACTGGTGCTTTGCTGCCATATACCGCATTGAGGCCGTATTCGAAGGTGTAGTGCGTAGGCGACTCCATCGGATTAATCGACGCGTTCAGCGTGGCCCCTTGGGTGGTGCCGTTCGAAACGTGCTCCGAGGAGACGACGGGTCGCCAATAGGGAGTCGTGAATTTGGTCTCTCCCCCAGACATGATCTTTGGAATCCCCCACTCGGTGATAATGATCGGTTCGGTCAGGGCTCCCAAGGACTCTAGGCGCACCGTATAGGTGGTATTTGGTTTCAGATTCGTCACTTCCGCGCTGAGTGGCACATTCCCAAAACCTTCGCCCAATGGGGCGAAGCCGTAACCCGATGGCGGGTTTTGCGTTCGCGGAGGGATATAGGTCGTGCCTTCGGGTCCGATGACTGAGAACTGGTATTTCGCCGGCCACCCGGCGGGGTTGACGGAACCGGTCAGAGTGGCCTGGCGCACCCCGACCGAGGTTGGGCCGGTATTGATCTGGTATCGGATCGGCGAGACATCGTGGGCGACGCACGGAGTATCGTTGGCCGCCCACAGATAGTCGTCGGCCAGCTTGGCGACGAAAGTCCCAGACGCAGCTTCGGCATGTTCTGCCGCAGTGCCGGTGTTACAGAGATCGGCGATCTCTCCCTGTACTTCTGAGATCGTCCAACCCCAATAGTCTGGCAGGGGGATTGGGTCGGTTGCCGCCTCGGCCCACTCGTGAGAGGCCGTGACTTGCATCGCCCCCCAAGGTTCCAATCCTCTCCTGCACTCAGTGGGCGACCACGGCACATAGGCGAAGGCATACTGCCCGGACCACCCGTGGTACCCGCAAGCGCCGGGCGCCACCGGCGTACCCGGCGGCGTGAAGACCACGTACTGATTTTCGTAGTTCACCGACTGCCATCCAGGCTGGTTCTGGATAGCCCAGTCGATCTCAGCCCTGATATCCGTGGCGTTCGCCTGGGACGGCGTGACGATCCTAGTGTCCGTGAACGACGTAAGGTCCGTTTCGTTCGAGATGTATCCGTTGTGATCGAAATACTGCGTGAGAATTTGGGCGTAGGAAGAACCCGATAGCCATTGGTAGAGGCCGATGAGCTTTTCACGAGTACCGGGGTGGTTGTTCCAGTCGCTCCCCCAGAAAATGGCGTATACGTGCGGGCGATGTTGCACGTAGCCGATGTTGAACGGCATCGGTCCAGTCCAATCGTCCACTGGATAGCCCGAGGTTCCGACAGGAGGTGAGGTGGGGGTGCCTTCCAGCGCGTTGGGGCTCCCGTCCGTTGAATAGATCATCAAATCCGATTCGGCAGTAGCCTGGCCGATGGGTGGAGGTTCCGCGGATGCCTGCGGAGCACCGAGCGCCAATGCCACGATGACAGCAACAGGTGCGCCGAAACCGCTCCATCTGAAATCCATCGCCCTGCCCTCCCCTGTCTTGCGACTGTCTTTCCCCGACCCCCTGCGTCGGCCCTCGATCCGCCACAGCCGCTTTTGGTATGCGACCGGTCTTCTACCGCATGGTTCCCTCGCGGTGGGGAGGTCGGGGCAATTAATCCAAATAGTGAGGTATGTCCTACGCGCCACAACTGCGCTGGCTCAGGTATAGTTCGTGTCTAGGGAGTCAGCGCGAGGTTGTTATGTGGCAAGTCGTCAGATCACAAGCAGGGCCGCTTTGGGGCCTTTTCGGGCTTTGCATCGGACTGCTGCTGTTTTTCGCATTGAGCTCTTCCGCTGCAAGTCAACACAGCACGCCGTTGTGCGGACCGGCCGAGGCAACAACTTTGGCGGCAAACAGGCAGATGCGCCTTTACGAGCTTGCTGGCTCTGCGAAGCAGGCGTCGTCTGTGTATGCGTGTAGCGAGGCGTATGAGCGTCCGCGGCGATTGGGGCCGATGCGAGCCGCTGGGAACGTGTGGGCGGCTTCTATGCCCGGACCCTTTGCGCTTGCCAGACTTTGGGCCGGTGGGATTGAAGACCGTCTTACGGGCCAGGACACTGTTCGCGTATATACGGCAGTGCGGAATATCCGGACCGGTAAGGCAAGGCATTGCTCGATTGGCGGTGCCGACCGCCCGGGGCAGCTTCCTCGTGTGCGACGCGTGTTCCTGACCAAGAACGGGAGCCTGGCTTGGGCCGCCATCATGAAGCTTGGTGCACAAGGGCCGCAGATTGGAGTGTGCGAATCGGCTGACCCGCGCATTCTGGACAGCGGCTACGGCATAGCCATTGACTCCGTTTCGCTGCGTGGTTCCACCTTGATTTGGTTGGATGCCGGAGTCCGACGTTCCGCAGAGCTGCATTAAGCGGCAGCCTGTCGGGGTCGCCGGGTCTCGGCGCGGGCGAGGTATCCCGCGTGACCGCCGCGCCGAGTTTCCGCCGGGTCCCCACCCTGGTTTGAGCAAGCAGGGATCTGCCAGGAATTCCGGGGGGCGCTTGCCGTCCAGATCTGACAGTAAGGGCATGAACGCCTTGCCCCCCTTCTCAGTCCAGGTGTCCGGCTCGGACTGCGGCAAGGCCCGCCGTTGGGCGGCTCCGGCCCCCAATCGCCGCCATGCGGCCCACAGACCGAGCGACGCTCGGCCTTGCTGTGTACGCGGGCCTGCGCCTTGGAGAGCTGCTGGCCTCGACGTTCCGGCCGTCGACCTTGACGGTGGCTGGATTCACGTTCACCGCAGTTGGGACCCCGGCGCAAAGCAGTTTGTCCCCACCAAGTCCCGTAAGCCCCGCAAGGTGCCGATCATCGACAAGCTCGCCGCGCTCCTGGCCGATCACTTCGTGCTGCTGAACCATCCGGCCGACGGACTGCTACTCCCGAGCGCCAAGAACCCGACGTGGCCCACCGATCCGGCGATTCTGCGTCGCTGCGCTTACAAGCAGTGGGATGAAGCGGGACTCGACCGACTCGGATTTCACGAGGGGCGACACACCTTTGCAAGCCTCGGCATCGCCGCCGGGCTGAACCCCAAGACCCTCAGCACCTACCTGGGGCACGCAACGATCACGATCACGCTCGACCGCTATGGCCATCTGATGCCCGGGAGCGAGGTCGAAGCGCGAGCGATGCTGGACGCATATCTCGACAGCCCAACCCGATCCACAGAGTGAGAACCTACGAACGCTCGCCCGACCGGTGCTCCGAGATAGCGGTGATTTTCTCGTCCCGCTGAGCCTCGCGGACAGCGTCTTGCGCTCGACCAATTCCGTGCCGAACGATGGAGCGCGCGAGCGCAACGACATCGAGAAGGCCGTAGACCACCAGGAACCCGAGCGCGTAGAAGGAACCGTGCTCGACCGTTGCGGATACCGCGTCGGCGGAAAGGGAGTAGCCAAGCGCTAAGAGCACGACGGCAACCTCTACGCCGAGCGTCAACAAAAAGGGCTCAAGAAACCGCTGCATGCCGTCCGATTCGGCGTCGTCCTTCTGGAGTGCCCGCAGGTAGCTGCCCGCTGGAAGCGCAACCATGATTGCCAGCGCCGTAAAAACGACGGCGAGGAGCGCAACTGCCAGCTGGACGATCGTGTCCATCATGGCCATACGGTCGGCGACGCTGCCAACGCGGACCAAAGCAGCGGCACCCCCGACGCCGACTACTAGAGCTGGTAAGCCCTCGGGCCACAGCAAGTGCTTCAGTCGGTAGTCGCCCAGGCGCCAGAGCGCCCGCCAGACGCCGACCAGTGCCAAACCCTGTCCTGCTTCACTCCGCCTGGTCATCGTCGAGGAACCGCCTCAGCTTGCCCTTTAACAGGTCGCCAATCAACGAGAACACGTCATCCCACGTAGGCGGCAGATCCTCAACGCTCTCGCGGGCTACCTGTTCATTCTGTCGAAAGAAACTTACCTTCCCTTCCCGGTGGCCTTTCCCGCCGAGCGTCGCAAAACCCTGCTCTCCCATCGCGATGGCCTGCCTGAAGTCCTTGTCGTGCTCGATGCCAATCAATCCACCGTCGTGCTCGGAAGTCATGGTCTCGGTGATCTTCGTGGCGTGCCGGCTCGTTAAGCGCTGATGCAACTCCTCGAACGGGTCCATCGGCTCGGGATTAGGCAGGCGGGCGGTGAATTTGGTCCAGTGAACTACGTCCAGTCCCTTCAGCCATTCCACAAACTCATGTCTGTCGAGCACAGGCTCCACTGCCCACTCGGTGCTCTTGTCTACTAGCTGTTCCTCGTTTTGCTGCAAGATCAATTCAACCGCGTCAGCAATCGACTTCGGCCGCGAATGGTGATCGCTAAGGACAGCCAACAGGCGCTTCTCACCGTCGAATCCGAAAGGCATAATTCCGCCACCAGCCTGAGTCGGCACGTTCGTCCAGTCCTGCTCCTCATCGGACCACGTAGGCACGACGATCTTCTTGCCCTTTGGAAGCCATCCGAGCTTTCCCGTTAGAAGTTCCTGCTCCTCATTGACGCGGACGCCGCCGACTTTCCAAACCCGCTGATTGCCCCGGCCAGTCACGACGTCAAAGCCGGGAGCGAGAACCCGGCGAAAATGGTCAAAGGGGGTCTGCTCTTTCTCGAACAGATTTCCCTCGCCCAGAGGTCGTCGGTTTACACGGAAGACAAAAAAGAGTCCGGCCATTCCCGCGAACCAGGTGTCCTCGCCTCCCCTCTGCACACAAGCACCCTAATTGCTCAGCGTCGGTCCGGGCAGTGGCGACCAGTTGCCGGCACCTAGAAGCAGAGTGTGACTGCGAGGAGAATCGGCCTCGACAAATCCGGAATCCGTGGGGACGCCGTGGGGACGGCATGGGGACAAAACTGACCCCCTATGACCCCCAGTGACCCCGGAAACCGTGCTCAGAACCCGAGCGCGAACTTGGCGTCGTCGGTCATCATCTCCGGTGACCAGGCGGGGTCGAAGACCATCTTCGGGTGGACTGCGGAGACGCCGGGGAGGTCGCCGACGAACTCCTTCATCTGCTCTGAGACCTGGGGGCCGATCGGGCAGGCGGGGGTGGTCAGCGTGAAGGTGACGTAGACGTCCTCCTTCTCGATCTCGACGTCGTAGACGAGGCCGAGCGAGACGAAGTCAAGACCAAGCTCGGGGTCGATGACCTCCTCCAGCGCCTCGTAGACGTCCTCCTCGGTCAGGACTTCGGCCTGCTCCTCGGGCACGGCTGCTTGCTCGTCGGGCATGGCCCCATGGTAGCCGGGCGGCGGCGTCAACCCGGTGGCAGCGGCTCCGGCGGAGGCTCCTCGGCGGCCGGGGCCAGCTCCAGCTGCCACCAGCCGACGTCCCGCCAGGCGCCGTCCTTCCAGCCGATCTCGCGGTTTATCCCGACCGCGACGAAGCCGAGGCTCTCGTGCAGGGCGACGCTGGCGGGATTGGGAAGGGTGATGCCGGCACAGGCCATCCTGAAGCGCTGGCGGCGCAGGCGCTCGAACAGGGCCGTGTAGAGGTCCCGCCCATGCCCCTGACCGACCTGGGCGGCGGCGATGTAGACCGAGACGTCGACGGACCAGCGGTAGGCGGGCCGCTCCCGATGGGGGCAGGCGTAGGCGTAGCCGACCACCTCGCCGTCGAGCTCGGCGACGAGCCACGGGTGGGTCGACGAGACGCGCCCGATCCGCGCCGAGAGCTCGGCGGCGTCGGGCGCCCCCTCCTCGAAGGAGACGGCGCTGCCCTCCACGTGGGGAGCGTAGATCGCGGCGCAGGCCGCGGCGTCGCGCTCGGGATCGGCGTCGCGAATGGTGGCTGGGCTCATCGCGGGGGAAGGATAGGCTCCCGACGATGAGCGATTCGGGCCAGATAATGCGACGGGCGATCGGGATCGTCTTCTCCGACGGCGGCCTGCTCGCGCTCACCTCGTCGCTTCCGGCGGGCGGGCGGGAGCATGGCGACGAGGAGGTCTCGGCGGTCCTCTGCGACCCCGACGCCGCCCCGATCGAGTTCGAGGAGGCGCTGCTCTCGACCGAGTACGGCGAGGACGGCGTGCAGCGCCGGGCCACCCTCGAGCTGTGGCCGAGCACCGACGACGGCCGGCCGCTGCGGGGCGCCGGGACGCTGATCAGCTCGATCGCCGTGCGCCGGCACGGACTCAACTCCGAGATCGCCTTCTTCCGCTGGTCGGTGGAGGGTCGCGAGGGACTCGGCCATTACGAGGTCGCGCGGGCCGATGCCTGAAATCAAGGCGATCGTCTCCGACTTCGGCGGCGTCCTGACGACCCCGCTGCTCGCCTCGTTCCTGGCGCTCCAGAACGAGATCGGCATTTCGCCCGAGCACTTCGGCGAGGCGATGCGGATGATCGCCACCGAGGACGGGGAGAACCCGCTCTTCGCCCTGGAGCGCGGCGAGACGACGGAGCTGGCCTTCCTCGAGCGGGTGACCGACGGGCTGGAGCCGCTGCTCGGGCACCGGCCGCATTTCCACCGCTTCCGCGAGATCTTCCTCGGCGGGCTTGATCCCAACGAGCCGATGATCGGCCTGATGCGCGAGCTGCAGGCGGAGGGGCTGCGGATGGCGATGCTGACCAACAACGTCCGCGAGTGGGAGCCGACCTGGCGGGCGATGCTCCCCGTCGACGAGATCTTCGAGACCGTCGTCGACTCCGCCTTCGTCGGCTGCCGCAAGCCGGAAGCGCAGATCTACGAGCTGACGCTGGAGCGGATCAGGCTGCCGGCCGAGGCCTGCCTCTTCATCGACGACATGTCCCACAACTGCGAGGGAGCACGCGAGGCGGGCATGACCGCGGTCCACTTCCAGGACAACGAGCAGGCGATGGCCGAGATCCGCGCGGCGCTCGGCATACCCGAGGGCCGACTCAACTAGTTGTCAGAACCGGCGCGGTCCCAGACGTACAGCTCGACCGCCTCGACCGCCAGCGCCATCAGGCGCGGCGGGGAGAGCAGGCTGAGGACCAGTTCCAGCGCGGCTTCCTCGGTGACTCCCGCGTCGACGGCCTCCTCGCCGCGGAAGCCGGCGGCGAGCTTGAGGGCCTCGCGGCGGTTCTCGCCGAGCGAGCCGAAGGCGCCCATCAGGAAGTCGCGATTGGGAACCGGGTGGCCGACCTCGAGCGAGCCGTGCCAAGCGGCGAGCATCGAAAGGTCGTGCTCGTCGAGCTCGGAGATCGCCTTCGCGTAGTGGACCTCGAGCTCGGCGTCGGGGATCTCGTCGACCCACGCGCGCACCGCCTCGCCCAGCAGCTGACGGCGGGCCTCGCGGCCGACCGAGTCGGCTATGGCGCGAACCGCATCGGCTGGATCGACAAAGCAGAGGGACATGGGCTGGTTCGCAATCTAGAGGCGCCGGTAGACGGCAAAACAGGGCGGCTACGCCGCAGTTTGCGGGGGAGTGCGCCGCCCCCGTCCATAGGCTGGGAGGGTGCCGCTGAACCTGATCCACGGCCCGCCCAACTCGGGTAGGGCGGGCCTCGTCCGGCGCCGCTTCACGGCGGTGCTCGACCGCGACCCGATCCTGGTCGTTCCCAACGTCGACGACGTCTTCGCCTTCGAGCGCGAGATCTGCGAGGCGGGTGCGGTGCTCGGGGGCTCGGCGATGACCTTCGGGGCGCTGTTCCGCACCGTCGCGACCGCCGCCGGGGCGCCGCCGGGGGCCGAGCTGTCGCCCGCCCAGCGCCTGCGGGCGATCACGGTGGCGATCGAGGAGCGGCAGGGGCTACTCGGGCCGCTGCGCCGGTCCGCCTCGCGGCCGGGCTTCGCCCGCGCCTTCGCGCGGCTGCTCGACGAGCTGCAGGGGGCCGGGGTCGACCCGGGGGCGGTCGAGGCGAGCGCAGCGACGCTCGAGGGCTCGGCCTACCTCAGCGACATCGCCTCCCTCTTCTCCGGCTACGCCGAGGCCCGCGAGCGGTCCGGCCGCGCCGACGCCCACGGCATCGCCCGCGAGGCGATCGCCCAGTTGCAGCACGACGGCTCTTTCTGGGGCGAGCGCCCGGTCTTCCTCTACGGGCTCGACGACCTCACCCCCAACCAGTTCGAGCTGGTCGAGGCGCTGGCGGCGCTGACCGAGGTCACGGTCGCCATGCCGTTCGAGGAGGCCAACGCGGCCCTGGCCGCCCGCGCGTGGCTCCTCGCCCGGCTGCGCGACCGGATCGGCGCGGCGGAGGAGGTCGCGGCCGCAGCCGACCCGGGGAACACCGAGAGCCCCCTGCTGTTCCACCTCGCCCGCGGCTTCGGCTCCCCCGCGGCCGAGCCCCAACCCACCGCGGAGGAGCTGGTGCTGCTGCGCTCGGCGGGGGCGAGGGGCGAGGCGGAGGCGATCGCCACCGAGGTGTCGCGGCTGATCCACGCGGGCTCCGACCCGGCCGAGATCGCGATCGCCCTCCGCGACCCCGGCCGCCGCGGGCCGGAGATCGCGGCGGCGCTGGAGGCCAACGGCATCGCCACCGCTCTCGAGGCGGAGCTGCCGGTCGCCGGAACCGCGGTCGGCGCCGCCCTCATCGCCCTGCTGGAGGCGCAGTTCGGGGCCGGGAGGGCCTCCGACCTGCTGCGCTACCTGCGCGGGCCCTCGGGCTTCTCGCAGGGGCGGGTCGACTGGCTGGAGCGCTCGCTGCAGCGGGGCCGGGTCCAGGACGCCGCGACGGCGCTCACCCTCTGGCAGGGCGAGGGCGGCGAGCCGCCGCGCGACCTGGAGCGGCTTCGCGGCGTGGCGGAGCGCTCGCCCGCGGCGCTGGCGGCGGCGGTCGGAAGGCTCGCCGCGACGATGGCCTCCCGGCCCCTGCGCGCCGAGGTCGACGGGCCGGCGCTGGGCGCCGGGGACGGCCTCGAGCTGCGCGCGGCGGGCGAGATCGCCACCGCGCTCGGCGAGCTGTCGGAGCTGGGCGAGATGGCGCCGCGGGCGAAGGAGCTGGCGGCGACGATCGCCGATCTGGAGTTCCGCGTCTGGTCGGGCCCGGTCGAGGGACGGGTGCGGATCGCCAGCCCCTACCGGCTGCGAGCCGGGCGCTTCGACCACGTCCTCGTCGGCTCGCTGCAGGACGGGGAGTTCCCGCGCCGCGACCGCGGCGGCGACCCGTTCCTCTCGGAGGCGCAGCGCACCTCGCTCGGGCTCGACCCGCGCCGCGACACCGAGGCCGAGGAGCGCTACCTGTTCGGGGTCTGCCTCTCGCTGCCCCGCAAGCGGCTCTTCCTCTCCTACCGCGATAGCGACGAGAACGGCGCCGCCGAGGCCCGCTCGCCGCTGCTCGACGACGTGCGGGCGCTGCTGGCGCCGCCACCCGACGGTGCGCTCCCCGACCCGGTCGAGGAGGCGATGACCCGCGGCAGGGACCTGGCGCGGGTCGTCCACCCGCTCGCCGAGGCGCCCTCGGAGAACGAGCTGGCGCGCGCCCTGGCCAGCCACGGGCCCACGGCCGACGCCGCCGCGCTGCTGGCGGCGGTCGGGGTCGAGGGGAGGCTGTCCGCGCGCCTCGTCGAGCGGATCGAGGCGGCGCGGCGCTCGGAGGCGGCGGCGCGGGCGCCGGGGCCGCTCACCAATCCCGCCGCGCTCGAGTCGCTGGCGGCGGTCCGCGCCTACGGCGGCACCACGCTGGAGGAGTTCGACCTCTGCTCCTACCGCTGGTTCGCCGGCCACGAGCTGGACCCGCAGCCGCTCGATCCGGTGCCCGACCCGCTGGTCCAGGGCGGCCTCATGCACGCCGCCCTCGAGCGCCTCTACCGCGAGCGCCCCGGGGGCGACGCGCTGCCGCGCCCCGGCTCGCTCGCAGCCTGGATCTCCCGCGGCAGGGAGCTGGTCGCGGAGATCGCCGGCGAGCGCGAACTCGGCTCGCACCCGGCGGAGCGGGCGATGGCGCGCCGGGTCGAGCGCCTGCTGGAGCGCTTCCTCGCCGAGGAGGCCGGGCGCGAGACCGGCGGCTTCGAGCCCTGGCTGCTGGAGGCGGCCTTCGGCGAGCACGCCGACAGCGAGAGGCCGACGCTGGAGCTGGACGGCTGGGGCCTGCACGGGGCGGTCGACCGCGTCGACAGGTCCCCGGACGGCCGCACGGTCGTCATCGACTACAAGCTGTCGGGATCGGTGACGCCGCGGGAGAAGTTCGAGGAGCGGGCGAAGCTGCAGCTGCAGCTCTACCTGCTCGCGGTCGCCGAGCACTGGGGCGGGGAGCCGGTCGGCGGTCTCTACCACCCGCTGCGCGGCACCTCGGTGCGGCGGCCGCGCGGCGCAGTCGCCGAGGAGGCGGCGGTCGACCTCGCCGGCTACGACCTCTACGACCGCGACGTCGTCGACGCCGACGGGCTCGAGCAGCTGCTGGCGGACACGCGGCGGCGGGCCGGAGAGATCGTCGCCCGCATCCGCGCCGGCGAGATCCGCCGCGACCCCGGCCCGCGGCGCGGCCTCCGCGGCCATGACGTCTGCCCCACGTTCTGCACCTTCGCCCCGATCTGCCGCCGCGACCGCGCCCCGCAGTACGAGGAGGACGTGGAGGTCGAGGAGAGATGAGCGAACGGACGCCCACGCCGGAGCAGGCGGCCGCGATAGCCGTCAGCGGCCGCGACGTCCTGCTCGAGGCCGGAGCGGGAACCGGCAAGACGGGAGTGATGGTCGATCGCTACTGCCGCCTCGTCTGCGACAAGGGGGTCTCCCCCGACGCGATCCTCGCCTTCACCTTCACCGACAAGGCGGCGGCCGAGCTGCGCCAGCGAATCCGGGCCGAGCTGGCGCGCCGGGCCGAACTCGGCTCCGAGCGCGCCGGCGAGCTGCTCGCCACGATCGGCGGCGCCTGGGTGACGACGATCCACAGCTTCTGCAATCGCCTGCTGGCGGCGCATCCGGTGGCCGCGGGAATCGACCCCGGCTTCCGCGTCCTCGACACCCCCGAGTCGACCCGCGCCGCCCGCGAGGCCTTCGACGAAGCCCTCCGCCAGTTCCTCGCCCCCGAACCGCCGGCCGATGGGCCGAATTCCTCTGACATGGAGGGGAAATCGGCCCATCGGCAACGGGAGGCGCGCGAGGACCTCGTGGCGGCGTTCGAGGTCGACGGGCTGCGGGGGATCGTCACCGCGGCCCACGCGGAGCTGCGCAGCCGGGGCGAGGCCGAGCCGCGGCTGCCGGAGCCGCCCGCTCCCGATCCCGAGGCGGCGATCCGTTCCGCCGCCATGGCCGCGGCGGAAGTCCTGGAGGAGCTGCGCGACGGCGATCCCAAGCGCGAGCTGCTCGAACGGGCGCTGGCGAGGCTCTCGGAGCCGGGGCAGCCACCGAGCCTCGACGAGCTGCGCGCCCTGCGCACCGACAGCAGGGCGAAGGCGGTCGCGCCCTACCGCGAGGCGATCGACGCGGCGATCTCGCGCTGCGCGGAGGCCGGCGAGGGAGGCGAGGCGTACCGCCACCTGGCCGAGCTGCTGGAGCTCTTCTCCGCCAACTTCGAGCGGGCCAAGGAGCGCCGCGCCGGCGTCGACTTCGAGGACCTCCAGATCCTCGCCGCGCGCCTGCTGGAGCGGGCGGAGATCGGCGAGGCCTACCGCGGCCGCTTCAGCCACCTCCTGGTCGACGAGTTCCAGGACACCAACCGCCTGCAGCTGCGGCTGGTCGACGCCCTGCGAGGCCCCCGCAGCGAGCTGGTCGTCGTCGGCGACGAGTTCCAGTCGATCTACGGGTTCCGCCACGCCGACCTCGACGTCTTCCGCCAGCAGCGCCGCCTGATCGAGTCGCGGCCCGACGCCGAGCTGATGGAGCTGAGCGGCAACTTCCGCTCGCGGCCGGAGCTGATCGCCGCCGTCAACCTGTTCGGCGAGAGGCTGCTCGGGGAGGGCTACCGGCAGCTGCGGGTCGGCGCCCCCGCGCCGGCGGAGCCGCCCCGCGGCGCGGGACCGCCGGTCGAGCTGATGCTGACCGGGCGCGACGGCTGGGACGCCGAGGAGATCGAGCTGGAGCCGGCGATCGACGGCGCCACCCCGCTCAACTGCCTGGCCGAGGCCCGCCTCCTCGCCTCCCGGCTGCGCGAGCTGGCCGACGCCGGAGTTGACCGCGGCGAGATGGTGGTGCTGCTGCGCGCCTTCACCCACCTCGACGCCTACGAGGACTCGCTCGAGCGTGCCGGCCTGCGCCCCTACGTTGTCGGTGGCCGCGGCTACTGGTCCCAGCAGCAGGTCGCCGACGTCTGCGCGCTGCTGGCGACGATCGCCAACCCGCTCGACGACCAGGCCCTCTTCGGTGCCCTCGCCTCCCCCGCCTGCGGCGCCGCGCCCGACACCCTCTGGCTGCTGCGCGCCGCGGCCGGGAAGCGGCGCCACGTCTGGCCGGCCCTGGAGCGGGCCGCGGGCCGCGGCGAGGCGGAGCTGGCCGAGCCGGAGCGGCTGGAGCAGATCCCCGGCTCCGAGCTGGACCTGCTGCACGGGTTCGTCGCGACGATCGCCTCGCTGCGCGAGCGCGGGCCGAGGCTGCCGCTGGCCGGGCTGATCGAGGCGGCGACGACCGAGACCGGCTACGACCTGGCGGTGCTGATGCGGCCGGCCGGCGAGGCCCGCTTCGCCAACGTCCGCAAGCTGGCGCGCCTCGCGGCCGAGTTCGAGTCCCGCGAGGGCCGCGACCTGCGCGGCCTGCTCGACTTCCTCGCCGCCCGCGCCGAGAGCGGCGCCGAGGCCCAGGCGGCGACCGGCGCCGAGGGCCACGACGGGGTCAGGATCATGACCGTCCACAACGCCAAGGGGCTGGAGTTCGACGTCGTCGCCGTCCCCGACCTCTCGCGCAGCCTGCTTGCCGGCTCGCGACCGCCGCTGCTGACCCTCGGTCGCGAGCGACCGCCGCGGGTGGGGATGCAGCTGCGCCGGCTCGGCACCGGCTCGGTCAACCTCTACGACTACGGCGAGCTCTGTGAGGAGGCGAAGGAGCGCGACTCCGAAGAGGGCCTGCGGCTGTTCCACGTCGCCGCCACCCGGGCGCGCCAGCGGCTGATCCTGAGCGGCGTCGTCAGACCCGAGCCGGGGCGCGAGACGAAGCCGGGCACCTCGATCATCGAGCGCATCGTCGATGCGCTCGACATCGGGCGTGACGCCGACGCCTCGGTCGTCGTGCCGCCGCCCCAGCCGCGCCCCGGCCTCGACGCGAGCTTCGGCCAGAGCGAGATCTCGGTGCGCGTCAATCTCCCCTCGCCGGAGCGGGCGGCGGAGCTGACCGCAACCCGCCGTGACGCCGCCGCCCGGCGACCGCTGGGCGAGGGCCCGCCGCCGCTTGTCGAGCGCCGCCCCCCGACCGTCCCCAACCGCCCCCTGTCCTACACCGCGATCTCCGCCTACGAGGAGTGCCCCTACCGCTTCTACATGGAGCGCGTCCTCGGCCTCCGCGATCGAGTTGCCACTTTGTCTCGCATATCGGAACAAAACGCCAACTCGCGAAGGGAGGCCGATGCCCGGGGGGGTCTCGACGACGCTCGGAGTCGTCTGGCGGGACGCGAGGAGCGGACCGCGCGCGGGGCGGCGGTACACGCGTTGCTGGAGTGGAGCCAGGCCAACGCCTGGGCGGAGCCGTCCGAGGAGCTGGCGCGCCGGCACGCGCTCGCGGCCGGACTCACCCTGGCGCCGGACACCGGCGAGAAGGGGAAGGGTCTCGCGGAGAACGGCGGCGGTGCGGATCTCGTCGACTCCCTCCTCGCCCCGATCCGCGGCTGGCTGGCCTCGCCCCTGCTGCGCGACGGCATCCGCGCGGGCGCAACCCGGGTGCGGGCCGAGGTGCCGATCCTGCTCGGCGCCGGCGGCACCGTGCTGCGGGGGTCGATCGACCTGCTGGTCGAGCGCAACAGCGTGCCGCCGCTGGTCGTCGACTACAAGACCGACCGCCTCGACGGCTCGGCGCCGAAGGACCACGCCGAGCGCTACGCCACCCAGCGATCGATCTACGCGCTGGCGGCGGCAGAGTCGCTTGGCGCGAGCGAGGTCGAGGTCGCCTACGTCTTCCTCGAGCGCCCCGAGGAGCCCGTGGTCACGGTCCTCGGCGCCACCGAGATGGAAGCAGGCCGCGACCGCCTCGAAGCGACCATCGCCCGCATCGGCCAGGGCGAGTTCCCGGTGGCTCCACAAGAAAATCGCACCTGGCCCCTCTGCCGCGGCTGTCCCGCGCTAGGCCGCCTCTGCTCGGGCCCGCGCGAACAGGGCCTATCCCGGTAGGGGTGGAGCGTCTTGTACTTTTTCGGCGCCACGGTCCGCGGCCAGCCGGCGCCGATCCGCGAAAAAGTTAAGCGGAATCCCTACCGGGATAGGCCCTTCACGCTTCTGGCTCGGCGGAGCTGTCCAGTTTCGAGGCCAGCTCGTCGAGGTTCAGTTCCTTCAACCCCTCGCCGACGGCGTCCAGCTCCGCGGCGCAGAACTCGACCAGCTCGCGCCCCTCGCGGCAGAGCTCGAGCGTCTCGCGCAACCCGGCCTGGCCGGAGTCGAGCCGATCGATGATCTCCTCCAGCCGCTCCACCGCGGCCTCGTAGCTATCGGGTTTCTCGCTCAATCTCTCCCTCGATCTCCGCCTTGACGCGACCGTCCGCGAACCGCAGTCTTACCTCTCCGGCGGCGACCGCGGCTGCAGCCGTCGTCACCGGCCCCCCCTCGGCCGACTCGGCCAGCGCGTAGCCGCGCTCCAGCGTGCGCTCGGGGTCGTGGGCTCGCAGGGTCACCGCGGCCCTTCTCAGCGCCTCGCGCCGCCTCTGCAGCGCTCTGGTCGCCGAGCGCTCGATCGCGGCTCCGCGTTGGCGCTCCGCCGCCACGGCCGCCGCCGTCCGCTCCGCCCCGCGGCGCCGCGCCCGCTCCAGCACGATCGTCGCGATCCGCCGCTGGAAGGCGCCGCGCTCGCCGAGACCGCGCTCGGAGGCGGCGCGGATCTCGCGGATCTTCTGGTTGAGACCGCCGCGCTCGCGCTGCAGCGCCCTCGCCGGCCCCCGCGCCAGCGCTCCGAGGTGCCGGGCGCGGGCGCCGATCGCGCCCTCCCCGGCGCGCCGCAGGGCGAAGCCGGCGCGGCCGAGGTCGCGCCGGGCAAGCTCGCAGTCGAGCGGCACCGCCGCCTCGGCGGCATGGGTGGGAGTCGAGCAGGCGACGGCGGCGACGTCGTCGAGGAGGGTCGAGTCGCGCTCGTGGCCGATCGCGCTGACCACCGGCACCCGCAGCAGCGCCACCGTGCGGCAGAGCGTCTCGTCGCAGAAGGCCCAGAGGTCAGCCAGGCTGCCACCGCCCCTGGTGACGACGATCGCCTCGACCTCCGGCCGGGCCGCGAGCCCCTGCAGTGCCGCCCCGATCGCCGGGGCCGCGTGGCGATCCTGGACCGGGGCGAAGGCCCAGATCACGGTTCCGCCCCAGCCGCGCCGGCGCAGGCCGGCCAGGAGGTCGCGCCGGGCCGCTCCGGACTCCGCCGTGACGACGCCGATCGCCTTCGGCAGCAACGGCCTGGAGAGCTGCTTCTGCAGCTCGAAGAGCCCCTCCGCCCGCAGCTGCTTGCGCAGCGCCTCGAGCCGGGCCATCAGGTCTCCCTCCCCCGCCAGCCGCACGTGGGTCGCCCGGAAGCTGAAGCTGGGAGAGGCCTGTCCGCCGCCCGGGTAGTAGTCGGGACCGCCGGCGATGACGAGTTCGGCCCCGTCGCGGAGCGCGCCCTCAGGCAGCTTGGCCCGCTCGAGGTCGTTCAGCCAGATCGTGCAGGGAACCGCACCCTGACTGTCCCGCAGCTCGAAATACGCCTGTTTCTTGCTGCGGCCAACCCCGGTCACCTCGCCGATCAGCAGCACCCGCGCCCGCTTGCGCATCTCCTCCTGCAGCTTCTTCGCGTAGAGGCCGACGGGGAATGGCCCAGGCAGATCCACGCGATCAGGCTAGACGACCGCCCTGACGCGCCTGAAGCAAGCAGATCAAGGACGCAGGGAGCGAAGCGTGCTCCGCACGCGAGCGACCGAGGACGCAGATATGCACCGGTCCAGGCGCGTCAGGGTCAGCCGGCGCGTTTCCAGTGGCGAGCCCACGTCTTGAGCTCGTGGATCGCCGGGCCGAGATCCCGACCCACCTCGGTCAGGGAGTAGGTCACCCGCACCGGGGTCCCAGCTTCGACCTCCCGCTGGACCAGCCCTTCCTCCTCGAGCTCGCGAAGCCGCTGTGAGAGCAACCGGTCGGAGAGCCCGGGGACGACCTTGCCGAGCTCGCCGAACCGCATCGGCCGCTCGGTCAGGGCGCAGACGATTGCCCCCGTCCAGCGCTTGCCGATCAACTCGATCGCCGCATGGAAATGCGGGCAAACTCCGCCGGTCTTGCCGGCCTGGACCTGGGTCGAGGTGACCGCTTCCACCGAAATGGAGCTTACTGAACGTAAGTGATCGGCCATTGGGTTACTCAGCTGGTGCAGGGGCCGGTGCCGACCGCGCCGGTCGCCTGGATCACGGCGTCGCCGACCAGCTCGGCCGGAATCGCGAAGCCGCCCGCGGAGCCGCTCGTGGTCGCGGCGAAGACGGTGCCGACCACTCTGCCTTCGGCATCGACCAGGGGTCCGCCGGAGTTGCCGCTGCGCACAGCGCCGCCGAGCGCGGTGATCGAGCGATCGACCGGGCCGTTGCCGTAGGAGTCCTCGCTGATCGTGGCGCGGGTCTCGCCGACGCGAGCGGGAGAGACCGCGTAGGGCCCGTTCTCGGGATAGCCGAGTACGGCGCCGCTCGCCCCCACCGGGCGCCGTGAGGAGGTCTCCAGGGCCGGCAGTCTGGCGCCGACCCGCAGCAGGGCGAGGTCATTGTCCGACCCGTAGTACACGGGCGTCGCCACCAGCTCGACCCCCTCCCGGGTGGTAACCGTGGTGTCGTCGGCGCCGGCGATCACGTGAGCGTTGGTGACGATCAGGCCGGGGGCCACCGCCCAGCCGGATCCCTCGATGCCGAGACCGCAGGCGGTGCTGAGCACGCGCACGACGGATTTGCCCGCCTCCAGCACTTGGGGGTCGGACGCGATCGCCGCGTCGGGCGGGGCGGCCGGGGTCGCCGGACCGACCACCGACGGCGCCGGATCGACGCGATCGAGCACGTTGAGGACCGGTCCCGACGGCGGCAGCACCCGGTTGAGGCTGCTCAGGATCAGCGAGTCCTGGACGTCGGCGCGCAGCCGTTCGGTCGCCGGCGCGTGCAGGGCGACGGCGCCGAAGACCCAGGCCAGCCCGAGCGCGACCGAGGCGATCAGCGCCGCGCCTCCGGCGCCGTCGGCGAGGTGCAGGGAGGGCCGGCGGACGATCTTCTCCCGCAGTCCCAGCGCGAAGCTCTCCACCGCGACAGCCGTCAGCGCCCCGGCGAGGAGCGCGCCGAGGGCAGCGCAGAGCGGCGCGTACGGGGACTCCGAGCCCTGCGAGAGGACGAGCGGCCCGAGCCTGCTGCCGGCGAAGGCGCCGGTCCCGAAACCGGCCAGGGTGAGGGCTCCGACGATCAGCCCCTGCCGGTATCCCCACAGCCCGAGTGAGATGGTGAAGGCGACGATGGCCCAATCGAGGACGGTCACCACTCAATAGAAGCACGGCGGAGACTGCTTCATTACCTTTCCACTGGTGAGTCGGTTGTCACCTGAGGTGGAGCGGCGCCGTCGCCTGGTCACCCGCACCCTCCCCCTCGCGCTGATCGCGGTCGTGGCCTTCGTGATCGGCGCCGCGACCGGGGTCCCTGGATCGCCGGAAAAGGATGCGGCAAGCCGCTTCGCCGAGGACTGGGCGGCGCGCGACTTCGCCGGCATGTACCGGGAGCTGAACTCGGCCTCGCAGGCGAAGATCGACGTCGACGACTTCGCGACCGCCTACAGGGAAGCCGCAGAGGTGGCGACCCTTCGCTCCATCGACCCGAGCTCCCCACAGGATCCCGGCTCCGAGGACGGCGACACGGTCGTGCCGGTGCCGATGTCCGTCTCCACCGTCACCTTCGGTCGGCTCGAGAACGAGCTGGTACTGCCCTTGGCCGACGGCGGCGTGGCCTGGGACCCGAGCCTGGTCTTCCCCGGCCTGAAGCCTGGCGAGCACCTCGCGAGCAACATCGACCTGGCGCCGCGGGCGGCGATCCTCGCCGGCGACGGCACCCCGCTCGCCGAGGGGCCCGCCGACGCTCGCGAACACCCGCTCGGCACCGCGGCGATCGACGTCACGGGTGAAGTCGGCACCGCCCCCGAAGAGGATCTCCCCGCCCTGGCCCGGCACGGATTCGCCCCCGACACCCCGGTCGGCATCAGCGGCCTCGAGCTGGCCTTCAACGCCCGCCTCGCGGGCAAGCCAGGCGGCTCGCTGCTGGCCGTGAACGAATCCGGCACCTCCATCCGCATCGTCGCCCAGTCCGAGCCCGAACCCGGCGCTCCGGTGAAGACGACGATCGACTCCGACCTGCAGGAAGCCGCCGTCTCGGCGCTGGCCGGGCGCGTCGGCGGGATCGCCGTGCTCGACACCCGCAACGGCGACGTCCGGGCGCTCGCCGGCCAGGCTTTCTCCGCCCCGCAGCCGCCGGGCTCGACCTTCAAGCTCGTCACCACCACGGGCGCGCTGCAGAAGGGCATCGTCTCGCTCGACGACGAATTCGAAATCACCGACGGCATCAACGTCGGCGGCCGCTTCATCAACAACGCCAACGGCGAGTACTGCGGCGGCACCTTCCGCCAGGCCTTCGCCGAGTCCTGCAACGCCGTGTTCGCCCCGCTCGGCCCCCAGGTCGGCAACGACGACCTGGTCGCCACCGCGGAACGGTTCGGATTCAACTCGCCTCCCACCCTCTACGCGCCGCGAATCGTCGGCGAAGTCGAGCCGGCAGAATCGACCATCCCGACCGAGATCGGCACCGAAGTCGAGCTCGGCGTCTCGGCGATCGGCCAGGGCGAAGTCCTGGCGACTCCCCTGCAGATGGCGAGCGTGGCCCAGACGATCGCCAACGACGGGGTCCGCCAGCCGACCTCGGTCGTCGCCAACAAGAAGCTGCGGCCCGACGCCAAGCCGGTGCGGGTGATGTCGAAGCAGATGGCGGGCGAACTGACCGAACTGATGGTCGGCGTGGTGACCGAAGGCACCGGAACGGCGGGGGCGATCGTCGAGGCCCAGGTGGCCGGAAAGACCGGCACCGCCGAGCTCGGCCCCAAGCCCGGCCAGGAGCACGAGGAAAACCCGGTCCAGATCAAGGACGCATGGTTCGCCGCCTTCGCGCCGGCGGAAAAGGCGAGGCTGGCGGTGGGTGTGCTGCTGATCGAAGCCGAAGCCGCTGGCGGGGATGTCGCCGCGCCTGCCGCGGCCGCAGTTCTCTCCGCCGGCCTTTGAGCTGCCGCGCGGGGCGGAGCTAGAGGTCGAGGGTGACGGTGGCGCCCTCGCCGTCGGCGCCGGGGATGTGAAGCGTCAGCGGCCGGTTGTCGGAGACCTCGGCCGGCAGCAGGAAGATCGCGAGCGAGCCCTCGATCGGCCCCAGCTGCGGCGTCGAGTCGAGGACCGGGACCTGTTCCTGCGGTTCGACTTCGCCACCGAGCGGCAGCGCGTAGAGGCTTTCGCTGGGGATCAGGTCGTAGGCCTGCCCGTCGGCGTCGGTGATCGTCAGCTCCGAGGGCAGCGTCTGCGGCTCCTCGCTTTCGTTCTGGACTTCGAAGAAGACGCCGAAGTAGGTGGAGCCCTCGGGGGCCGGTGCCTGGTCGACGAGGTAGGCGGAGTCCTCGTTGTCGCTCGGGTTGAGGTAGCGGGAGAAGGTGACGTTGAACTTCAGCTCGCCCAGCTCCACCGGCTCACCCTCGACGACGTCCCTGGAGTCGCTCGAGTAGCCGCAGGCGCCGACGCCGAGCGCGAGCACGGCGAGCGCCAGGGCGGCGAGGAGCGGCGGGACGAATCTGCGGTTCGGGGACATCGGCGGCGAGAGTCTATTAAGGGAGGCCGGTCGCGTAGCGGTTGCCCCCCGCGACGGCGATCCGCTCGCCTCCCGAGAGGCCGGACTCGAGCAGGTCGCGGAGCCTGCGCAGGGCCTCGCGCCAGCCGCGCTGCTGCCAGACAGAGCCGGCCGAGAGGATCTCCAGCGCCCGGTCGAGCGGGTTGGTCGGCTCGGTCCAGTGGGTGACCCGGACCGCCGTCAGCGAACCCGCCCCGCCGGTCAGCTCCCAGACGGTGTGGGAGCGGATGCGGTTGCTGCGACCGCCCTGGCCCTGCTCGACGATGCGGAAGGGCTTCTTCTGCTCGACGATCGTCGTGTCCATCCAGACCGAGCGCAGCGGCGCCTCGACCCGGAACCTCGCTCCGGCCCCGACTCCGGTCGAGTCGATCCGCGTCAGGCGGTAGCCGGAGAGGAAGTGATCGGTGAAGGAGGGGCGAGCGGCCAGGTCCCCGATCAGCTCGAAGGCCCGCTCGCGGGGGACGTCAATCTCGACTTCGGCTCTGATCGGGCCCATCGCGGCGCGATTCTAGAGGTCGGCCGGGGGACGGAGGGCGCGTCATCAAAAGATGAGGGGACTGGATCATCAATATTGAGTGACAGCGGGCCTCTGTCGCGGTACGATCGTTGCAAGACGCAGGAAGGAGGCCACCATCTTCGACAGCGTCCGTTCCAGTCCGCTAGATGACACCTTCGGTACCGGATTCATCCCCGGCTCGGGGACTTACTTCTGCCTCAGCTGCGGCTCCCAGCTCTCGCTGAACGAGACCGACAGACTCCCCGAATGCTCACGCTGCGGAGCCTCCCGGTTCCGCCGCGACTCGATCTTCGAGTCGCGGCAGGAACACGGCGCGACCACGAGCGAGTTCGCGGTGCCCACCGAGGTGGCCCCCCCGGAGTGGCTCGAGGAGGCGCAGCGGTCGCTGCCCCGGCCGGGGCATTACCTCGCCATGCGCGACGACGACGGCTCGATCGTCACCTTCGCGATCGAACGTGGCTGGACGCGGATCGGCCGCAGCGCCTCCGCCGACCTGCGGCTCGACGATCCCACGATCTCCCGCCGTCACGCGCTGATCGTCGCCGAGCCCGGCAGAGGGCTGCGGGTGCTGGACGACCGCAGCCTCAACGGGGTCTTCGTCAACGGCGAGGCGATCGAGTGGGGTCGCCTGCAGGACGGCGACGAGCTCGCGATCGGCCGCTACAAGCTCTACGCGCTGAAGGCCTGACCGGCGTTTCCGGCCACCGCCGTCCCTAGCATGGGCGCGGTGAACGCAGCTCCCAATCCGGTCGACCCCTGGCAGCCGCAGGGCGCCCCGTCGATCTCCGCCGCCGCCGACCGGGCCCGCGCCCAGCTGCACGAGGAGATCGAGCGCGTCCGCCTCGGAGTCGAAGAGATGCTGGCCGAGCAGGGCGCCCCGATCGACGACGACCTGCGTCGCGAGCTCGACAACCTCCGCGAGGACACCCGCCTCTACGTCAAGAAGCGCGTCCGCAAGAGCGAGAAGCGCCTCGAACGCTCGGTCCAGAAGATCGACGACCGCACCCGCAAGCTGGAGAAACGGGTCGACCAGGTCGAGGCCGACCGCGAGGCGGCCGAGTACCGGATCCACAGCGACACCGAGCGCATGCTCGACGGCCTCCTGCAAGAGGTCCGGGCGATCGCGGATCTGCTGACGAAGCACTCTGCGTAAGCGAGGGTGCGGTGCCCCTGCCGGCTCAACTTTTTTGTGGGTCGCGCTCCGCCTGGCCGCGATTCGCCGAAGCAAAAAAGTACAAGCCGCCGGCAGGGGCACCGCACCCTCACCCACGAAGGGCGCGCTCGGTCAGTAGCTACAAAGCTCAGACCTCCCGCAGCAGCCCCGTCTCGCAGAAGCTTGCGGACCACGGAAGCTGCAGCCCGACCCGAGCATCTCGACCCCGAGCGGACGTGCGTGAGGGAGGGCCGGGTGGCCCCCCCCCCCCCCGCCAACGTCAGATCACTCGGTCGAGATGCTCGGATCCGCCTGGACCTTGTGGGGGACGACCATCATGAAGTTGCTGGTCGCATCGGCGGCCAGGTTGAGGACGCGGTCGGCCTCGCCGTCCTGGCCGGTCGCCCGCAGTTCGGTCGCGTAGTGACTGAGGAGATCGTCGATGTCGATCAGGCCCTCGGCGTCGATGTCCTTGAGCTCGACTTTGGCGCCCTTGCCGAGACGGCGTTCGATCGCGGCCCGGTCGATGCCGAAGACATTGTGGCGAACGTAGACGCGGCCGCCGGTCATGCCGGCGCAGGCCCAGGGGCCGATGTCGCCGAGGACGATGGCGCGGCCCGAGGTCATGTACTCGAAGGCGAACCCCTTGGCGTTGGCGCGGTCGACGATGCAGCCGCGGCTGTCGTCGAGGTCCCGTGCGGGCTCACCGGCGAGGACGACGTCGGCGCCGGAGAGGCGGATGCAGAAGCGCGAGTCGGCCGAGCCCTGGACGAAGAGCCGGCCGCGCTGGGCGCCGTAGGCGAAGGACTTGCCCACCGAACCGTTGACGCGCTTGCCCTTGGCGCCCTTGCCCTTGAGGATCGCGATCGAGCCGCCGAGCATCGTCTTGCCGACGCCGTCCTGAGCGCCGCCCTCGACGCGGATCGAGACGCCGTAGGCGTTGAAGGCGCCGAGGCCCTGGCCGGCGACGGAGCCGCCGTTGAACTGGAGATCCGCCAGCACCTCGTCGTTTGACTCCGGCCCGTCCCCGAACACCCGCGAACGGGCAATCGCCCCGGCCAGCTCGGTGCCGAGCACGCGGTCGTTGGCGTCGGTCGGGCGCGGGAAGGCGCTGCGGACGGTGTGGCCCGAGCAGATTTCCGGCGCCAGGGCGCCGATCTGGCCCGAGGCCTGCTTGGCCTCCATCCGGATCGGCCGGGCGACGACGAGGCCGGCTTCGGCCCGCGCCTCGACCAGCTCCTCGGCGACCGGAAGGTCGAGCGGCTCGAGGTCGAGGAACTCCTCCAGCGGCGTGATCAGCGGCGCCAGGTCGATCCGGTCGCCCATCGCCACCTGCTCCAGCAGGTCGTAGCGGCCGACCAGGTCCTGGGCGCGGTCGTAGCCGAGCGAGGCGACCACCTGCTTGACCTCCTCGCCCATCGAGGAGAAGAAGCGGGCGCAGCTCTCGGCGGCGAGGTCGACCTCCTGCGGCGTGAACTTCTTCAGCCCGTGCTCCTGGGCCTGCTCGACGGTCTCGATCTGGGTGGCGATGCCGACGTGGCAGGTGTCGAGCTGGCAGCCGCGGCAGATCGTGCAGCCGAGGCTGACCATCGCCAGGGTGCCGAAACCGACCCGGTTGGCGCCGAGGCAGTGCAGCTTGACGATGTCGTGGCCGGTCCGGTAGCCGCCATCGGCCCAGATCTCGACCCGGTTGCGAAGGCCGGCCTCCATCAGGGCGCGGTGGACGGCGCGGGTGCCGATGTCCGACGGCAGCCCGACGTGGCGCAGGGCGTGCTGGCGGGCGGCGCCGGTGCCGCCCTCGAAGCCGGAGAGGGTGATGATGTCCGCCCCGGCCTTGGCGATCCCGAGGCCGATCGTGCCGATGTTCGGCACCACCGGGACCTTGACCGAGACGCGCACGTCGGGGTTGACCGTCTTCAGCTCGTCGATCAGCTCGGCCAGGTCCTCGATCGAGTAGAGGTCGTGGTTGTTGGAGGGCGAGATCAGGTCGGTGCCCGGCGCCGCGTTACGGGCCGCGGCGACCTTGGCCGAGACCTTCTTGCCGGGCAGGTGCCCCCCCTCGCCGGGCTTGGCGCCCTGGCCGATCTTGATCTCGGCCAGGTAGGAGGAGTTGAGCATCTCCGCCGAGACGCCGAAGCGCCCGGAGGCGACCTGCTGGCCGCGCCACTTGCGGTAGTGGCCGTACATGTCGCGGATCTCCCCACCCTCGCCGTTGACGCAGAGGATGTTGATCGCCTTGGCCGCCTCCGCGTAGGCGCGGAAGGCCGGCTCCGACTGCGAGCCGAAGCTCATCGAGGAGATCACGATCGGGTAGTCGTGGTGGCCGACGCTGGCGTCGACGCCAGCCGGGTCGACCGGCTCCCGGTCGCCCTTCAGCGCCATGATGTGGCGCATCGAGATCGGGTTCTGCTTCTCCAGGTCGCGGACCTTCTCCGAGTATTCCTCGTAGCCGCCGGAGCCGTTCGCGGTGGCGATCGCCGCCTTGTAGACCTTCGGGTAGAAGCGGAACGTCTTCGCCGGTTTGGCCGCCTCGTCGTCGCCGCTGAGGGCGCGGGCGCGCTCGTTGGCGTCCTCGTCGAGCTCGGCGAACCCGGTGCCGCCGGAGGCCGAGGCGGCGAAGGCCTCGGTCTGGAAGATCTCGGCCAGCTCGGGCTTGATCCCGATCGAGGAGAACTGGCGCGCGTAGCCGCGGACCTCGTGGATCCCGATCGTCGAGATCACTTTCTCGATCCCCTTGGTCAGCGCCGCGCAGAGGTTGCCGACGTCGCTCTCGTAGTCCTCGACGCAGATCACCTCGACCATCGTGTAGGGGCAGACCCCGTTGGCGCCGAGGCCGAGGGCGAGCATCACGTCGTGGACGTTGCGGATCGCCGCCGAGCGCAGCACCAGCCCGCAGCGGCGGCGCAGGTTGACTTCGCCCCGCTCGACCCGGAACTGCTTCAGCGCCTGGTCGACCGCGGAGGTCGCCAGGTGCGGGTCGAGGTAGCGGCGCTCACCGTCGTAGACGGTGCGGTCGGTGAGGACCAGCAGCTCGGCCCCGTCGCGGACCTTCTTCACCGCTTCCTGCTTGATCCGCTCGATCGCGCCGGCGGTCGTCTCCGACTCCAGCAGGGAGACGTCGACGGCGGCGGCGCGGCCGCGGAACTCCTCCCAGAGGTCCTCGAGCAGGTAGGTGTGATGGTCGCGGGCGATCTGGCGGTAGGTCCTGTCGGAGAGCGGCGCCAGGCCGTGGTGGCCGCCGAGGATCACCGGGAACGAGGTTTCGACAGTACCCGTGTCCTCACCGGCGTCGTCGATCGACGGGCGCCGCCCGAACAGGGTGCGGGTCGAGAAGTGCTCGACCTCGCGCTCGCGGTCGATCGCCGGGTTGGTGACGACGGCGACCGTCTCCTTGAAGTAGTCGGCCAGGTTCTGGCGCTCGGGCGAGAGCGCCGCCAGCGGCCCGTCGTAACCGAGCGATCCGATCGGCTCGGCCCCGTTGGAGGCCATCTGCTGGACCAGTTTGACGTCGTCGCGCTGCCAGCCGAAACCGGCGAGGACGCGGTCGGCGACCTTGACCGGCTCCTCGGGGCCGGCGTCGGAGTACCCGGGGACGTCCTTGCCCTCAAGCGGGCCACCGGTCTCCAGGGCGCGGTCGTAGCCGGCGACCTCCTCGACGCCGTTGCGGCGCAGCCAGCTGTCGCGGACGATCCGCAGCATCTCGGCGTGAGGGTGCAGGGTCGAGCAGCGCTCCTCGCGGTCGATCAGCACCAGCGCCTTCTCGCCCGGGGCGAGCGGCAGCGGCTCGGCAACCATCGAGCCGACCGCGACGACGCCCGGCTCGGAGCTGAAGACGAAGTCGTCCTCGGTCTCGACCTGCCACAGCGGCCGCAGGCCGAGGGCGTCGGCGGAGAAGACGCATTCGTCCGCGTGACGGGCGATCAGGGCAACGGGGCCCTGCGCGAAGGGGCCCATCGCCTGGTGCAGGTACATGTAGAAGCTGTGCAGATCCTCGGGCAGGGAGCGGATCTCCGCCACGATCGGCGGCACGATCATCTCCATCGCCTCGGCGAGGGTGAGCCCCTCGCGGCTGACCATGGTGTCGATCGTGCGGTTGAGGTCCTGCGAGTCCGAGGAGCCCGGCTGGATCGGCACCGCCAGCATCCGCGCCTCCTGGCGCAGCTGCTCGATCGTGTTGATCTCGCCGTTGTGGCCGAGCGCCGAGAACGGCTGCACCCGCTTGAACGAGGGCCAGGTGTTGGTCGAGTAGCGGTTGTGGCCGAAGCAGCCGATCGTCTCGAAGCGCTCGTCGCGCAGGTCCGGGTAGTACTCGCCCAGCACCTTCGGCGCGCCCATCACCTTGTAGACGCAGGTGGTCGCCGAGAAGGAGGGGACGTGGACCTCGAGCTCGCGCTCGAGGTCGATCAGCAGCTCGAAGAGGATCGGGTCGCGGCGCTTGGCGTCGGGGACGAGGCCGGCGATCTGCCAGAAGATCGGCTCCTCCTCGCGGGCGGTCGGGCCGAGGGCGGTCGAGTCGACGACGCCGATCCGCTCGGCGAGGATGCGGAAGCCGCCCTGGTTGAGCAGCTCGCGGGCGTCGTGCTGGACCTTGTCGAGGTCCTGGGAGCGCTCGACGAAGACGTGGGCGACGGCGAAGGAGTCGCCGAGGGTCAGGGACGGGTCGTGGCCGCCGGTGCGAACCTCCTCGGCCCAGATCTTGCGCGGGATGTCGAGCAGCAGGCCGCAGCCGTCCCCCTCGCCGTCGACGTTGCCGGCGCGGTGGAGCATCTTCTGCAGCGCCGGGATCGCCAGTTCGATCGGCTCGTGGCTCGGCGTCGCGTCCTTGCGGACCGAGGCATAGATCGCGCAGGCGTCCTTGTCCTCGACGCTGGGTGGCGAAACCAGTGGCTTGTAGGGGCGCTCCGGCGAGTAACGCTCGACGCTGGCGCCGGTGGCTGACTGGGACCTATTCATGTGACCTCCCGGATTCCACGCCTTCTTCGAGCGGGCGCGCGACGGGTTGACAAGTCGGGGAATTATAGGCCGGATCGCACCCCACGCCGCCGAGTTGCCGTTTTGTGACGCTATGCGGGACAAAACGGCAACTCGGCGCTCAGGCCCAGGAGGGTGGCTCGTACTCGCCGCCCGGGTGAACGCCGATCAGCAGGGCGGTCACCGGGGCCTCGGAGCGGTTGAGGATCGTGCGGCTCGCCGGCGGCTCGATCGAGGCGAAGGTTCCCGCCGGCGCCGGGTGATCCTCGCCCTCGATCCGCAGCGTCGCCTCGCCCTCGAGGATCACAAAGAGCTCCACCTGGCCGCTCACGGACTCGTCGTGCTCGGGGATCTCGCCGCCGGGATCGATCTCGACGAGGTTGAAGCCGAAGGCGGAGGTGCCGAGCGCCTTCCTCGCCAGCCTCCAGGTCGCCTCGCCCGACCCCTCCATCGACTCGAACTCGTCGCGGTGCTTGATCGTGTAGCCGCCCGCCATCGCAGTCGCCTCCTTCGCTCGGTGTCATGCGACCATACCCTCGACCGCTCCAACGGGGAAAGGGTGGAGATGAACCAGCCGGGACTGGATTCAGAGCAGGCGCTGCGGCAGGCGATCGACCGCTACAACGAGGCCTGGAACGCCCATGACCTCGACGCGATCATGGCCATGCACGCGCGCCCGACATGGTCTTCGACAACCACACGGCCGGCGAGTCGGCCAGCGGCGAGGACGTGCGAGCGCACATCGCCTCGGACAGCGTCTCGATCCTGCGCCAGGTCGGCCTGCTCGGGTAGCGGGGCGCTTTCTTCCCCAACGGGGAGGAAGAAGTCGCCCCGTCAGCGGCTCCAGTCCGGTTCGAAGGCGTTCTCGACCAGGACCTTCAGCTTGCCGCCCGAGTAGGGCACCGTGGCGACGTTGCGGTTGGGGCCGGGTTCGAAGCCGCCGGTGAAGCCGAGCACCGTCGTGCCGTCGGCCGAGAGCGCGGTGCCGACGAAGCCGACCTCCCCTGCCTTCTTGACCGTGCGCTGGGCGCCGGTCTGCGGGTTGACCGTGACCGCGTAGCTGGTGTCCTGGCCCTGGAACTCGGCCAGCAGGCGCGTGCCGTCGGCCGACCAGTCCGTCGGGAACAGGCCCACCAGCAGCGCGCCGACCTTGGTGTGCGTCAGCCGCTTCACCTGCTTGCCTTCGGGGTTCATCAGGAACAGCTCGCTCTTCGGCCCGTACTTGCGCTTCTTGGCGCCGAGCATCTTGACGAAGACGATCTTCCCGTTCGGCCCCCAGAGCGGATCCTGCGAGATCTGGTCCTTGGTGATCCGCACCGGTTTGCCGCCCACGGTGGCGGCCCGGTAGATGTCGCTGCGCGGCGGGTAGCGTTCGCTCCCGGCCATCGAGTAGACGAGTTCGGTGCTGTCGGGCGAGAAGCTGAAGCCACTGAAGAAACCGGTCGCGATCAGCCGCTGAGCGCCGGTCGCGACGTCGATCAGAATCAGCTTGCGCTTGCCGAGTTCAGGGCCGCGCATCGCCGCGATCGTTTTCGAATCGGGCGAGTAGGCGAGCAGGTAGCTGTCCCGCCAGGGTTTCAGCAGCGTGCGCGAGGCGCCGCCGGCGGCCGGGACGGCCCACATTTCCTGCGCGTGGTTCTTCCCTTCGTGCAGGAAGACCACCGTCAGCCCGTCGGGCGAGACATGGGCGTTGTATCCCTTGCCCACCTTGTGCGCGCCGGAGCCGTCGTCGCTGGCGACGAAGACCGTCGAGTTGAACGGGTTCTTGACGTAGGTGAGGGTCGCCTGCGCGGCGGCGGGAAGCGCGAGCAGGGCGGCTGCGGCGAAGAGCGCCGCGATCCATTTCAACTTCAGCTTGGAGGGCATGCCGCGATGCTACCCGCGGCCACGGAGGGGATCACCGGGCATCATCCAAATGTCTAGGTGGGGCCGACGATCGCGGCGGCGACGAGGCCGCCGCTGACGCCGACGAAGGAGACGACCGCGAGGGAGCGGTACCAGAGCCGCCCGTCCACCTCCGGGTCGAAGGCGAGCGGGACGAAGAGGAAGGGGTTGACGACGGTGCCGAAGACGAGGGCGACGGCGATCACCGTCGGCAGGTCGGGCACCGCGAGGCCGACGCCGATCAGGATCAGGCCCATCATCACGTAGTCGAGGTGGACCTGGCGGACCCGCTGCGGGGCGACGACGCCGATCCTCCGCAGCCACTCCGGCTTTTCCTGGCGGATCACCATCGCCCAGCCGAGCAGGCCGCCGAGCGCCAGCTCGATCAGCCCGATCCGGACGACCCAGTCCATCTCAGAGCTCGGGGACGTCGGCACCGAGGGGCGTGAAGGGCAGGCGCCGGACCTCGGCCCAGCCGGCGCAGCGCTGCTCGAGCGCAGCGGCGACGTTGCCGGCGTCCTGCCAGGTGGTCCAGACCAGCACGGTCGGGCCGGCGCCGGAGATCGTCGCCCCGAGCGCCCCCAACTCGGCGGCGGAATCGACGATCTCCATCGAGCGCGGGTAGAGCGAGCGCCGCCGCGGCTGGTGGATGCGGTCGTGGAGGCCGCGGGAGACGAGGTCGAGGTCGGCGCTGCGCAGGCCGAGGACCAGCAGCGCCGCCGAGGAGACGTTGGCGACGGCATCGGCGAGCGGGACCTCGGCCGGGATCGCCTCGCGGGCGAGCTTGGTCGAGACCTCCTCGGGCGGGATCACGACGATGCCCTCCAGGCCCTCGGGCGGATCGAAGCGCGACGCCAGCGGTGCGCCCCCCGCGTCGGAGCCGCAGACGACGAAGCCGCCGTAGATCGCGGCGGCGACGTTGTCGGGGTGGCCCTCCAGCTCGGTCGCCCGCACCAGCATGTCCTCCTTCGAGAGCGCCAGCTCGAAGAGGTGGTCGGCGGCGAAGAGCCCGGCGACGATCGCCGCCGCACTGGAGCCGAGCCCGCGCGCCAGCGGGATCTCGCTGCGCAGCCGGAAGGCGATGCCATCCGCCGAGTGCAGGCTCTCGAAGGCACGGACGACGAGGTTGTCGCGCCCGGTCGAGACCTCGAGCCCGCCCGGGTCGAGCGAGAACTCCCCCGTCTCCTCGACCTCCAGCTCGAGGTGGAGTGACATCGCCGCCGCCATCGCGTCGTAGCCGGGCCCGAGATTGGCCGAGGAGGCGGGGACGCGGACGAGCCGGTGGCGCGCGGTCAATCGAAGACGACGCGCTCGACGGCGCTGAGGTCGTTGTCGCAGTTGATCACCGCGGGGGCTTTGCCGAGGGCGGTGTCGGGATCCTTGAGGCCGTGGCCGGTGAGGACGCAGACGACGGACTCCGGCGGCGCGGCGCCCTCGACGACGGGCAGGCCGTGGGCGAGCAGGCCGGCGACCGAGGCGGCGGAGGCGGGCTCGCAGAAGACCCCTTCGGTGGCGGCGAGCCAGCGGTAGGCGTCGAGGATCTGCTCGTCGGAGACCGCGGCGACGCGGCCGCGCGAGGCGGTGAAGGCGGCCATCGCCTCCTCCCAGCGCGCCGGGTTGCCGATCCGGATCGCCGAGGCGACGGTCTCGGGGTTGGCGACCGGATGGCCTTCGACCAGCGGCGCCGCCCCCTCGGCCTGGAAGCCGTAGAGGACGGGCGCGGAGCCGACCTCCTGGAAGCCGCGCCAGTAGGCGGTGACGTTGCCGGCGTTGCCGACCGGGATCGCCAGCGCCCCGGGCGCCTCACCGAGGTCCTCGACGACCTCGAAGGCGGCCGTCTTCTGACCTTCGATCCGGTGCGGGTTGATCGAGTTGACGAGTTCGATCGGGTGCTTGCGGGCCAGCTCGCGGACGATTGTCAGGGCGTCGTCGAAGTTCCCCTGCAGGGCGATTACCCGCGCCCCGTGCATCAGCGCCTGGGCCAGCTTGCCGATCGCGATCTTGCCCTCCGGCACGATCACCGCTCCCCGCAGCCCCGCCCGGGCCGCGTAGGCGGCGGCGCTGGCCGCCGTGTTGCCGGTCGAGGCGCAGATCACCGCCTCCGCTCCGCGCCCCTTGGCCCGGGACACCGCCACGGTCATGCCCCGGTCCTTGAAGGACCCGGTCGGGTTCGCCCCCTCGAACTTGAGGTAAGCCCGCGTCTCGATCCGTTCCGAGAGCCGCGGCGCCTCGATCAACGGCGTGGAGCCCTCGTTCAGCGTCACCACCGGGTCCCCCGGCTCGAGCGAGAGCCGGTCCCGGTAGCGCTCGATCAGCGGCATCGACATCTAGAACTCCTCCTCGATGACGCGGATCGAGCGGGCGGGAGCGCGCAGGTCGTCGAGCTCGCCCAGCGCCCGCACGGCCGCCGCGAAGCGCGACTCCAAGCACTCGTGGACGACCATCACCAGGCGCGCATCGTCTCCGATCCCGCGCTGGACGACGCTCTTGACGGAGATGCCGTGGTCGCCGAGGACCGTCGCCACCCGCGCCAGCACCCCGGGCTGGTCGGCGACCTCGAGGTAGAGGTAGAAGGAGGAGCTGACGTCGGCGACGATCGGCAGCTCCTGCCGGGTCTCGTGCACCGGCGCGTCGCCGGCGAGGATCGAGACGACGTCGCCGAGCACCGCCGAGGCGGTCTGCATTCCGCCCGCCCCGGGCCCCGACATCGTCACCTCGGTGATCGCCGGTGCCTCGACCATGACCGCGTTGAACGGGCCTTCGATCGGCGCCAGCGGGTGGCCGCGGTAGAGGAAGCAGGGGAAGACGCGGACGCTGATGCCGCCGTCGCGCCGTTCGGCGACGCCGAGGAGCTTCAGCGAGAGGCCGAGCTCCTTGGCGTAGGCGAGGTCGTCGGGCCGGATCCCCTCGATTCCCTCGTAGGAGACCTCCGAGAGGGTGACTGGGGTATGGAAGGCGAGGCGGGCGAGGATCGCCATCTTCGCCGCGGCGTCGGCGCCGCTGACGTCGTCCGAAGGGTCGGCCTCGGCGTAGCCGAGCTCCTGCGCCTGGGCGAGGACGTCGCCGTAGCTGGCGCCGCTCTCGGCCATCTCGCTGAGGATGAAGTTGGTGGTGCCGTTGACGATCCCGAACACCTTCGAGATCTCGGTGACCCCGAAGCTCTCCTGGATCGTGCGGACGATCGGGATCACCCCGGCCACCGCGGCCTCGAAGCGCAGCTGCACGCCGGCCTCGCGGGCGATCGCGAACAGCTCGTCGCCGTGCTGCGCCAGCAGCTGCTTGTTGGCGGTGACGACCGGGCGCCCGGCGCGCATCGCGTCGATCGCGAACTCGCGGGCGGGTTCGGTCCCCCCCATCAGCTCGACGACGAGGTCGGAGCGCTCGAGGATGGCGCCGAAATCCCCCTCGGTCCGAGTCAGGACCCCGGAGATCTCAGGCCGGCGCCCGGTCGCGGCCTCGACCGCGTCGGCCCGCTCGGCGAGCAGCTCGGCGAAGGCGGCGCCGACCGTGCCCAGCCCCAGCAGCCCGATGCGGACGGGTTTCGAGCCCTCAGACATCGCGCGACGTCAGGTCCTCATAGGTCTCGCGCCGGACCACGACCCGCGCCTCGCCGTCGCGGCAGAAGACGACGGGGGGCCGCGGCACGCCGTTGTAGTTGCTGGCCATCGCGTAGCCGTAGGCACCGGTCACCGGGGTGACGAGGACGTCGCCGACCGCGGGCTCGGCCAGCATCGCGTCGCGGACGAGGATGTCGCCGGACTCGCAGTGCATCCCGGCGATCGTCACCAGGGTGTCGGGCTGGGCGCCCGCGCGGTCGGCGATCAGCGCCTCGTAGCGTGAGCCGTAGAGCATCGGCCGCATGTTGTCCGACATGCCGCCGTCGACGGCGACGTAGGTGCGGATGCCGGGGATCTCCTTGACGGTGCCGACCCGGTAGGCGGTGACGCCGGCGTTGGCGACCAGCGAGCGGCCCGGCTCGACGAGGATCCGGACGCCCTCGCCGAAGACCTCGGCCACGCCGCGGACCTTGACCTCGACGTAGGCGTCGATCGAGGGCGGCTCGTCCTCCGCCGTGTAGGCGACGCCGAGGCCGCCGCCGACGTTGACCACCTTGCACCACTCCCCGGCCAGCTCGCCGAGGGCGCGGATCGCCAGCGTGTAGGGCTCCAGCTCGAAGATCTGCGAGCCGATGTGGGCGTGGAGCCCGACCAGCTCGAGCTTGTCGGAGGCGAGCACGCGCTCGATCGCCCGCGCCGCCAGCCCGTCCTCGAGGCCGAAGCCGAACTTCGAGTCGAGCTGCCCGGTCTGGACGTAGTCGTGGGTCGAGGGCTTGATCCCCGGCGTGACCCGGATCAGCACCCGCTGCTGCTCGTCGAGCAGACGCTCGCAGCGCTCGATCTCGTCGAAGGAGTCGAGGATCAGATGGCGGATGCCCGAGCGGGCGGCGAAGAGGATCTCCTCGTCGGTCTTGTTGTTGCCGTGCATGTGGATGCGGTCGGGGTCGAAGCCCGCCTTCAGCGCCATGTGCAGCTCGCCGCCGGAGGCGACGTCGACCGAGAGCCCCTCCTCGGCGAAGAGGCGGTAGGCGGCCGTGCAGGGCAGGGACTTGCTGGCGAAGAGGACCTCGAAGTCGCCGCGGCGCCGCTCGAACGCCTCGCGGTAGGCGCGGGCGCGGGCGCGCATGTCGTCCTCGGCGTAGATGTAGGCGGGGGTGCCGAGCTCGGCCGCCAGCTCGACCGTGTCGCAGCCGGCGACCTCGAGGTGACCGTGCGCGTTTACCCGGCTTCCGGCCGGATAGACCGCCGAACCTTCGATCGGATCGCCGCTCGCGACCGACCCCGCCTGTTCATGCTCAGCCATCGGACCGGCATTGTGACGGTTGGGCGGGAAGCCCGGTCAGTGGTTGCCGTTGAGCAGCCCGCCGACCGCGCCGACGGTTTCGTCGACGACTTTGCCGACGGTCGATTCGGGACCGACGACGCCGTTGACGACGTCTTCCGTCACGCCGGTGACCCCGGTGTTGTCGAGCGTCCCACCGAGCGCGGTTTCATCGACTTTGGAGACCGTGTCGTTGACGGTTCCGGTGATTCCCCCGGACGGCGAGGAGGACGATCCCGAGGTGCTGCTGCCACCGCCGCCGCTCCCCGGCGAGTTCGCGCTGCCGGACGGGCTGGAGGAATTCGGGCTCTGGGCGGGGGGCGAGGTTTCCGAGCCGCCACCGCTGCCGCTGCCACCGCCTTCGGTGGTTCCCGGGCCTCCCGAGCCGCCCTCGACCGCGGCTCCGGGGGCGGAGCGGGCGGGCGGTGCGGGATCCGCCCCGGTCGTCCTGGCCACACCACCGCCGCCGCCCGTCGTTGCCGCTCCAGCACCGGAGCTCGCCGCGGAGCCCTGCGCCGCGCCGGTGGCCGGCTGCGCGCTGGAGACGGCCGCGCTCTCGTCGCCGCCACCGAGGGCGGCGATCGGCCAGTCCCGGAAGACCTGAGCGGAGACGAGCAGGACGAAGACGGCGATGGCGATCGCGATCAGCGTCGCTCCCGACATCGCGCCCACCAGGTAGGTGTGCGCCTGGCGAATCATCCCGTGGTTCTAAAGGTAACCCATCGGGTCGGTTACCTCACCGTTTATACGAACCTCGAAGTGGAGGTGCGGACCGAGGCAGTAGCCGGTGCAACCGGTGTAGCCGATGATCGCGCCCCGGGAGACAGACTGCCCTTCCGATACGGCGAAGGAGGTCTGGTGGGCGTAACAGGTGGACAGCCCGCCGCCGTGGTCGATGCAGGTGTAGTTGCCGTAGCCGCCGCTGCTCGACTCGGGCTGGGTGAAGATCACCGTGCCGCTCGCCGCGGCGCGGATCGGGGTCCCTTCGGGGACGGCGATGTCGATCCCCGGGTGGTACTCGTAGGTGCCGTTGAGGGTGCGCGATCCGAAGCCGGAGACCACGGCACCGTCGACCGGCCAGATCATGCCGCCGCTGCCGCCCCGGATCGGGCCCGCCGGCAGCGGTGCCGACCCGGTCGCGGCGAGCTGCGCCGCGATCTTGCCCTGGATCGCGGCGACCGAGCCGTCCAGCTCCTCCTCGTGCGCGCGGATCCGCGCCAGGGCCGCGACGCGGCTGGCGCGGGCGCCTGCCAGCGCCTGCTGGCGGCTCTGCAGGGCGGCGCGGGCAGTGGCCAGCGCCTGCTCTTCGGAGGCGATCGCGTCGCGCGCGGATTCGATCCGGTCCTTGGCGTCGCGCAGGCGCGCCACGATCCGCTTCACCTGGTTGCGCAGTTCGCGGACGCGGCCCACCACCGCCTCGTCCATCCCGCGCAGGCGCTCGAGGTATTCGGCGCGGGCGGCCAGGTCGTCGACGCCGCTGGAGCCGACGATGACGGCGATCACGTCCGGGCTGCCGGTCTCATACATCGCGACCAGGCGCTCGCGCAGCGCCACCAGCGCCCGCTTCAGCCGTGAGCGGATCTGCTCCAGCCGGCCCTTGGCGACGTCGAGCTCGGCGACCGCGCGGTCGAGCTCGGCCTGTTTGGCGGCAAGACGGGCGCGGACGGCAGCCTCGCGGTTGCGGATGTCGGCGACCTCGCCGGTCAGGCGGTCGATCTGCTCGCCGTAGCGCGAGATCGTCGTGGTCAGGACGCCCTTGTGTTCGCGGACTTCGTCCAGCTCCGACTGCTTGGCTTCGAGCTTGAACTGGAGGTCGTCGGCGCCGACCGCCGGGGCGGCGAGGAGCGAGAGGCAGATTGCGGCGGCGACAGCGGACAGCGCCATCGCGACGGGGCGATTCCGGAGCATCGTCCCGAGGCTAGCCAAGCGCGATATCCGGCTCGCGACGCGGGCCGGACCTGCAACCGGGCTTGCGATCAGCCGTCGCCGGGGGCGTTCTCCACGCGCAGAAGGCCCTGCTCGGCCTCCTCCTCCATCTGCAGAGTCGTGTGCTCGATGCCGAACCGCTCCCCCAGGGTCAGCTCGAGCCGGCGCCGGATCAGGTCGCGATCGGCGCCCCGGGCGACGACGACGTGAGCCGCGATCGCGCCGAAGCCGGCGGTCACGGTCCAGACGTGGAGGTCGTGGACGGAGCGCACGCCCTCCTCGCCGCAGATCGCCTCACCCATCCCCTCGACGTCGAGGCCGGCGGGCGCCGACTCCATCAGCACGTCGAAGGGCTCCTTGATCAGGCGCCAGGACGAGGCGAGCACCAGGGCAGCGATCAGCAGGCCGACGATCGGGTCGACGACGTCGGAGCCGCCGGCGAGGACGAAGGCGCCGGCGAGGAGGACGCCGACCGAGCCGAGGGCGTCGGCGACGCTGTGGCGGAGCACTCCCTCGAGGTTGATGTCCTCGCGCTGGCCGCGCGCCAGCACCAGCGTCGCGGCGACGTTGCCGGCGAGGCCGAGGGCGCCGAGGGCGAGGACGCCGGCGCCGTCGATCCCCGGCGGGTCGGAGAGGCGGCCGATCGCGGCGATCGCGATCGCGACGCTGACCGCGACCAGGAGCAGCCCGTTGACCAGCGCCGCCAGCACCTCGGAGCGCTGGTAGCCGAACGTGCGCCGCCCGGCTGCCGGCTTCGAGGCAAGGCGCGCCGCGATCAGCGCCAGGACTATCGAGCCGACGTCGGAGAGCAGGTGGCCGGCGTCGGCGAGCACCGCCAGCGAACCGGTGAGGATGCCGCCGACGGCCTCGGCGAGGAGCAGCGCGCCGTTGATCCCCAGCGCCACCCACATCCGCCGCCGGCTGTCCTCGCGCCGCACCTCCAGCGCGTGCGCCCCGAAGCCGTGGCCATGTCCGCCGTGATCGTGCACGCGCCGAGGATAGGGCGCCGATGGGCCGATTTCCTCTCTATGTCAGAGCGAATCGGCCCATCGACAGGCGGGTTACGCGGCGACAGGTTCCGGCTTGGATGCCATCGCCTTGGCGGCGACTTCGGCGCCGTAGGCGAAGCGCTCGGCGTACTCGCGTGCCTGCATTCGGGAGATGACCATCCGCTGGATCTCCGCCGTGCCCTCGAACAGCTGGTAGATCTTGGCGTCGCGGAAGAACTTCTCCAGCGGGTACTCCTTGTTCCAGGCGTCGGGGCCGACCAGGTCCATCAGCGTCGTCGTCGCCCACATCGCGACGTCACCGCCCTTGAGCTTGGACATCGAGCCCTGGCCGCCGGTCATCGGGACGCCGTTGCGGCCCATCCAGGCGGCGCGCTGGACGAGCAGCCGGGCCGCTTCGATCTCGGTGGCGACATCGGCGAGCGTCTGCTGGATGCGCTGCGCCTGCAGCAGCGGCACGCCCCCCTCGGAGCGCCCATCGAGGTACTCCAGGGTCCACTCGTAGGCCGCCTGGGCGATCCCGAGCGCGGAGGCGCCGACCAACGGCCGGGTCACCTCGAAGGTCGCCAGCGCGTCGGCGCCGCGGGATTTCTTCCCTTCGCGGCCCCTCTGCAGCTTGCGCTCCAGCTTCTCCTCGCCGCCGAGCAGGTTCTCGACCGGGATGCGGCAGTCCTCGAGCACGACCTCGGCGGTGTGGGAGGCACGAATCCCAAGCTTGGTCTCCTTCTTGCCCTGGCTGAGGCCGGGGGTTCCCTTGCCGACGATGAAGGACGCCTGGCCGCGGGTGCCCAGCTCCGGGTCGACGGTGGCGACGACGACGTGGACGTCGGCGATGCCGCCGTTGGTGATGAAGACCTTGGTTCCGTTGAGGACCCACTCGTCGCCGTCGCGCTTGGCGGTCGTCTTCAGGCTCTTGACGTCGGAGCCGGCCTGCGGCTCGGTCACGGCGTAGGCGCCGAGCTTGATCTCCTCGTCGCTGCCGAAGCACTCCGGGACCCAGCGCGCGATCTGCTCGGGCGTGCCCGAGGCGGCGATGCCGGCGGCCGCGAGGCCGGAGCCGGAGATCGCCAGGGCGATGCCGGCGCAGCCCCAGTGGAACT
>JBBDYP010000022.1:0-7037 GCA_040900615.1 Solirubrobacterales bacterium
CATCGCCAGCAGCTTCTTCTCGCCGCGGTCGAGGATCACCGAGGCGTAGTACTCCTCGGCGATGTCGGAGCCGCCCTCGATCCAGACCTGGTCGACGCGGAACGGGCCCTCGCCGTGGGGGCCGACGATGTCCATGCCGATGATCGCGTCGGCGTACTCGCGGGCCTCGCCGGCGTCGGCGGCGATCTTGATCCCGCCCGCCTTGCCGCGGCCGCCGATCAGGACCTGAGCCTTGATCGCGCAGGGGTATCCGATCCGCTCCGCGGCGGCGACCGCGTCGTCGACCGTCGCCGCGACCTCGCCGCCGGGCACGGCGATGCCGTGCTCGGCGAACAGCTGCTTACCCTGATACTCGAGGAGGTCCATGAGGTGGCGCTGGGGAGCGCGGCCGGGCACACTATCCGAGAACCGCGCCGGGCCGCGCCGCCGTGCCTGTCCGGGGTAGGTGAATCCCCAAAGCGGTGTTGCTTGCCATAATGCCGCGCTCGCAGATGGCCCTTCCCAGTCTCAAAAACATCACTTGGGTGACCACCGATTGCTACGGCACCCTGATCGATTGGGAGAAAGGCATCGTCGACGCCTGCAAGAAAGAGGCGGCCAAAGACGGTTTCAGCTTCGAGGAAGGCCCCTTCCTCGCCCGTTTCATGGAGGTCCAGGCCGAAATCATGGCCGGCTCCTACGAGCTCTACGCCGAGGTGCTGCGCCGCACGGTCGTCAAGGTCGCCGGCGAGCTGGGCTGGGAGGTCGAGCCCTCGCGGGCCCAGTTCCTGCCCAACAGCGTGGCCTACTGGCTGCCCTTCCGCGAGGCCAACGCGGCGATGGACCGGCTCGGCAAGAAGTACGAGATCGGGATCATCTCCAACATCGACGACAAACTGCTCGGGATCTCGCGACGCCACCTGCGGACCGAACTCGACCTCGTGGTCACCGCGCAGCAGGTGCGCAGCTACAAGCCCGACCCGGTCCACTTCAAAGAGTGCGCGCGGCGGATCGGCGGCAAGAAAGGCTGGCTCCACATCGGCTGCAACTACGCCACCGACATCGCGCCGGTGCTGAAGATGAACGTGCCGGTGATCTGGGTCAACCGCCATGGCGAGAAGTTGGAAGGCCGCAAAGCCCCCAGCGCCACGGTGAAGAACTTCCGCGAAGCAGCGAAAAAGCTCGGCGCGTCCTGAGCGTCTTCTAGCGTTCAGGCGCAACTCCGGCGGCAGGCGCCGGTTTCGACGGGTAGGCGCCCCTTGATCGATAAGTTCGCTCAGCCAAGGACTCAAATGCGTGCCCTCGCGGGCGCGCGGCTTGCCCTGGCCGTGAGCGTCCTGGCCCTGCTCGGGTCCCTGATCTTCGCCAGCCAGCAGGGCGCCAGCGCGGCGGCCGCGGTGAAGAAGGAGCCATCGCCGAGGAAGAACCAGGCGCAGCTTCTGCCGGCGACCGAACGCCCCAACTTCGTCGTGATCCAGACCGACGACCAGACGCTCGACAGCCTCTACGCGACCGTCAACCTGGGCGGGGCCCCGGTGCCGGTGATGCCCAACACGCTGGGGCTGATCGCCGAACGCGGGGTCGCCCTCAACCGCTACTACGTCCCCTACCCCCTCTGCTGCCCGTCGCGGGTCAGCCTCCTGACCGGGCGCTACGCCCACAACCACAACGTTCGCGGCAACGTCCAGCCCAACGGCGGCTACCTGGGCTTCTCCTTCCGTGGAGCGAACAGCCACAACCTCGCCGTCTGGCTCCAGCAGGTCGGCTACCGCACGATCCACATCGGCAAGTTCCTCAACGGATACGGCGACGAACCGTACGACAACGGCGCCACCGTCCCGCCCGGCTGGAGCGCCTGGCACACGACGCTGAAGGCCGACACCGACCACTACTTCTACGGCTATTCGCTCAACAACAACGGCGTCATCGAAGGGCCCTACGGCGACTTCGGCAGCTGGGAAACGCGCGAATACGGCCAGCGAGATGACTTCGGCTGTCCCTACGCGCCACTGAACGGACTGCCCTGCCTGTACGAGACTGACGTCTTCAGCCGCATCGCCTCCGAAGAGCTGACCGGCACCCCGCCGGACAAGCCCTTCTACCTGCAGCTCGACTACACCGCACCGCACGGCGACTTCCGCCGCCCGGCCGGGCCCGAGCCCGCCACCCGCCACTACAACTCCTTCGCCGGCGCCCGTCTGCCGCATACGCGCTCCCAGGGGGTCAACGAGGGCAACGTCGGCGACAAGCCCCGCTTCATCCGCGAAGCGCCGTTCCTCTCTCCCACCGAGCTCCACACCTACCGCGTCTATTACGAGAAGCAGCTGGAGTCGCTGCGCGCGATCGACGACGGCGTCAAACAGGTGATCGACACGCTCGGCGGCCTGCACCGCCTGCGCACGACTTACATCATCTTCACCTCCGACAACGGCTTCTTCTTCGGCGAGCACCGCCTCGTCGGCGGCAAGTTCCTCGCCTACGAGCCCTCCACGCACCTGCCGTTCCTGATGCGCGGCCCCGGGATCAAACCCGGCAGCCAGACCGGTGAGCTGGCGGCGAACATCGACATCGCGCCGACGATCCTCGAACTCGCCCACGCCACGGCGGACAAGAGCATCGACGGCCGCTCGCTGGTCCCCTACATAACCGACACCACCCTGCGCAGCCGCCGGCCGATCCTCTTCGAGTCCTTCGTCGAGACCAACGACGTCGAAGCCAACGGCGCCGAACCCTCGAAGCCCGCGAGGGCCCGCGCCAGCGGCCGCAACGACGCCACGGCCTCGATCGTCGCCCCGCCCAAGGACTACGAGGGGATTCGCCTCGGCCCCTACAAGTACATCGAGTGGCCCGACGGCCAGAAAGAGCTCTACGACATCACCAAGGACCCCTACGAGCTCAACAACATCGTCCGCGACAACAACTTCTCCCCGATCCGCAACTTCCTCCACACCCAGCTCCGCCGCCTCGAGGACTGCGTCGGGCGCGCCTGCCAGGAAACGACCCCGGAGCTACCGCTGACGCGCAAGGAGCAGCTGGAGATCAAGCGGCAGAAAGAAAAGGAACGCAGGGAAAAAGAACGGGAACAGAAGAAGAAACAGAAAGAAAAACAGCAGCAGAAGTAGGGCTCCGGTTGAGGAGGGTGGATACCCCCTCCTCTCTCAACTTGCTCGGATGGGGCGCGCCCCGGCAGTCCCAGGTTCGGGCAACCGAGAAGTACAAGCCGTTCGGAGGGGGTATCCACCCTCCTACATACGGGAGCGCCGGCTTCCGCTGCTGGCTCTCCGCGCTGTTCGGCTTCGGGTTCCCGTTCGCCTTGTCCCTCAGAAGCTGCGCGAGGGAGACGGCTCCGTGGTGGGGACGGGTACCCCCTCCGAACGTTTTGCGCTTCTCGCCCGGCGCGAATCTCGGACGGGCGCGAGCGATCCAGCGAGCAAGCGAGTGAGGAGGGGGTACCCGTCCCCTCCAACCGACCCCGTCGGAATCTCGCCCTACTCGATGACGGCGATGGTGTCGCCGTTGCCGACCGCGGCGCCCTCGGTGACGTTGAGGGAGGTCACCTTGCCGGAGCGGTGGGCGGTGATCTCGTTCTCCATCTTCATCGCCTCGATCACGCAGATCAGGTCGCCCTCCTCGACCGTCGCACCCTTCTCGACCGCGACTTTGAGGACGGTGCCCTGAAGGGGGGAGGGGAGGGACTCGCTGGAGGCCGCAGCGCCGCCGCCGGCCTTGCGCTCGCGTTTCGGCGGCTTCTTACCGCCGGCCGCGGCAGTGCCGCCGGCTCCCGCCTCGCCGATCACCTTGACGTCGAAGAGCTTGCCCGAGACCTCGACCTTGTAGTCGCGGGCGACCAGCTCGGGTGCCTTCTCGGCGACCGCCGCCAGCGCCGTCTCCGCCGCCGTTGATCTCAGCCAGTCGCGGTCCTCCATCAGGTCACGGCAGGTCTCCCCGCGCGCCCACTGCTCGGTCGCGAGGATCGCCTTGTGGAAGGGGATCAGCGTGGTCAAGCCGCCGACTTCGAACTCGCCGAGTGCGCGCAGCATCCGCCGCGTCGCGTGCTCGCGGTCGACGTCCCAGACGATCAGCTTGGCCACCATCGGGTCGTACATCGGCGTCACTTCCGAGCCCGCTTCGACGCCGGAATCGACCCGCACCCCCGGCCCCCCCGGCTCGCGGTAGCTGGTGATCGCGCCCGGCGACGGGGCGAATTTCTTGTGCGCGGCCTCGGCGTTGATCCGGCACTCGATCGCGTGCCCGCGCAGGTCGACGTCCTCCTGGGAGATCGAGAGCGCCTCGCCGGCGGCGACCAGGATCTGCTCGCGGACGATGTCGACGCCGCTGATCATCTCGGTCACGCAGTGCTCGACCTGCACCCGCGTGTTCATCTCGAGGAAGAAGTAGTCGTCGCCCACCTGCAGCCCCTCGACCGTGCCGGCCGAGTGATAGCCGACCGCGGCGGCGGCCTCGGTTGCGATCTTGCCGATCCGCTCGCGCATCTCGGCGTCGACGCGGGGGCCGGGCGCCTCCTCGATCACCTTCTGGTGGCGCCGCTGGATCGAGCAGTCGCGCTCGCCGAGGTGGATCACGTTCCCCTGCGAGTCGGCCAGCACCTGGACCTCGACGTGGCGCGGGTCTTCGAGGTAGCGCTCGACGTAGACGCGAGCGTCGGAGAAGAACTTCTCGCCCTCGCGGGCGGCGCCTTCGTAGGCCTCCTGGAGGTCGTCGGGCGTCATCGCGACGCGGAAGCCCTTGCCGCCACCGCCGCCCGCCGCCTTGCAGGCGACCGGGTAGCCGGCGTCATCGGCCTGTTCGCGGGCCTCGGCGAGGTCCTTCGCCGGCGCCGTCGCACCGGGGACGATCGGCACCCCGGCCTCGGCCATGATCTCGCGGGCGCGGGTCTTCGACCCCATCGCTTCGATCGCCTCCGGCGGCGGCCCGATGAAGACGATGCCGGACTCGGCGCAGGCGCGGGCGAAGTCGGCGTTCTCGGCGAGGAACCCGTAGCCGGGATGGATCGCTTCGGCCCCGGCCTCCCGCGCGGTGTCGATGATCTTGACCACGTCCAAGTAGCTTTCGGCCGGCACCGCCGGCCCGATCAGGAACGCCTCGTCGGCCTCCCGAACGTGCGGCGCGTCGCGGTCGATCTCCGAGTAGACGGCGACCGATCCGATCCCCATCTCCTTCAGGGTCCGGGCGACTCGGATCGCGATCTCGCCGCGGTTGGCTATGAGCACCTTCTCGAACACGGCGGCGCAGTCTATTTACGCGCGCGGCATCACGTGCGGCCGCCCCTCAGGCTCGCTTGTAGCGACCTGCGACGTACTCCTCGACCGAGGCCGTGGAGCTTCGCCAAGTGCCGTCCGCGACCTTCGCGGCCCTGAGCCGGCCACGCACAGCAGCCACCCGCAGCGCGTTCGCCGAGAGCTCCTCGGTTGCCAGGGCCGGGAGCGGCACCATTCGCGCCGGCCCCGCGATCGCCGGTACCACGAACTTGTAGAGGTTGTCCAGCACTGCCCTGGCGAGGAACTCGCCGAGGGGTCCGGAATCCCCCTGGTCGGCTCGACGAAGCGCAGCCAGGTAACGGGCCCGGTCGCCTTTGTAGATGATCGCCGGGGGGTACCCAAGGCGGACCAGGAGGAGATTGAGGACGAGCCGACCGGTGCGCCCGTTCCCATCGAGAAACGGGTGGATTTGCTCGAAGCTGGCATGCAGGCGCGCCAAGGCCTCCGCGACCATGGCCTCGTCCGCCTTGCGCAGAGCCTGGGCGTCGCCGATCCAGTCGCGAACCAGCGTGGGCACCGCCGTCCATTCGGGCGGGCGCATCCCGCCCGGGAATGGTTCGATGTCGTGCTCGCGAAAGGAGCCCGGGCGCTCCTTCGGGGTGGCCTGCGGATGCGGTGCCACGTCCCAGACGGGGGTCATCGCGAGGGTGTGGACCTCGCGCACCTCCGCCAGGGTGATCAGCTTGCCGTCACTCCAATCGCCGGGCTGTATCCCATGCCCGTAAACCCAACTCGCGGCATCGGCGTATCCGCGGACCTCGAGATACTCGCTCAGTTCCTTGTTGCCGACCGCGCGGCCCTCTGCGAGCAGCTGCTCGACCTGCTTGAGGACAAGGGTGTTGCCCTCGATCGCAGTCGAGTGATGGGCCTCCTCGAGCCAGATGCCGCGCCAGATGCCCTCGGCCTCGTCGGGAGAGGGAAGTCCTCCGAGCCGATCTCGAAGCTCTCCTATCTGAACGCCCAACCGCTCATAGACGGACGCCCGGGAAGGCCTCCCCCGACGAGGCCCGCTGGTGGATTTGTTTGGTTTAGCCACAATCTAATTGTACCGAACACTTTCCTAAGTTGTTCGTCAAACCGCCAACTAATTGTTCCGAACACTTTCTGGATAGGCATAGCCAGCTAGGCTGCCCGGCTGATGCTGATCGAGCTGCAGAGCCATTCGACGGTTTCCGACGGGCAGCTGGCGCCGGCTGGGGTCGTCGAGAAGGCCGCCGAGGCGGGGGTGACGACGCTGGCGCTGACGGACCACGACGCGATCGCGGGGGTGGCGGAGGCGGCGACAGCGGCCGAGCAGCACGGGATCGAGCTGGTGCCGGCGATCGAGATGTCCTGCGTCCACCCCTACGCGGAAGACCTGCACATCTGCGGTTACTGGGTCGACCTGGGGAAGATCGCGCCGGCCTGCGAGCGAGCGCAGCACGAGCGGGTCTCCAGGGCCGGAGAGATCGTCGAGAAGCTGCGGGCGGAGGGCTTCGACCTCCACCTCGAGGACGCGGTGCGGGAGGCGGGGGACGCGCTCTCGATCGGGCGGCCCCACATCGCCCGCGCCGCGGGGGCGAGCGGCGACCTCGGCCCCTTCTTCGAGGAGTACCTCGTGCCCGGCGCCAAGGCCTTCGTCCCGCGCCGCTGGCCCAACGCCGAGCAGGCGATCGAGCTGATCCACGCCGCCGGCGGCGCCGCGGTCATCGCCCACCCCTACTGGGACATCTCAGCGCCCGACGAGGTCGACGACCTGATCCGCTCGCTCGGCGCCGACGGGGTCGAGACCTTCTACCC
>JBBDYP010000023.1:0-1108 GCA_040900615.1 Solirubrobacterales bacterium
GCGAGTAGCCGGTGGCGCAGACGTCGGAGCCGGCCAGGGCGTCGTCGGAGAGGTGGACCGAGCGGTCGGCGCCGAGCGCGACCGCCTTGTGCAGGGCGCGGACCGCGGAGTCCGGGCCCATGGTGACGGCCACGACCTCCTCGACCGGGATCGCCCCACCCTCCTTGATCTGCATGGCGGCCTCGAGGGCGTGCGTATCGAACGGATTGAGGTTTTTCTCGCCGCCGCGGTCCAGACGCATCGTGCTGGGGTCGATGCGCTTCTGAACTGCGGCGTCCGGAACCTCCTTGACCAGGACGCAGATCTTCAAGTTGAAGCCTCCTTGGGGACGATTCTCAAGTCTTCGCGGGCCGCGGCTTTGCGCTTGCGAGCCCGTCGCGGCCGGGCATCTTATCGGTTGTCGGCCGGTCGTTGACTGACCAGTCAATCAGGATCATACCCGGCGAACCGGAACCTATGCACTGATCCGTGTAGAAAGCTATTCGCCGCGCTCGTGGCGCTCGGCGGCGCCGCCGCGGATGAACTCGACGATCTCGTCGGTACCGGCGCCGGGGGTGAAGACCTCGGCGACACCGAGGCGCTTCAGCTCGGGGATGTCGTCGGCGGGAATCGTGCCGCCGACGGTGATGAGGACGTCGTCGACTCCCTGGGCCTTGAGGATCTCCACGACCCTGGGGACCAGGGTCATGTGGGCGCCGGAGAGGATCGAGAGGCCGACCGCGTCGGCGTCCTCCTGGATCACCGTCTCGGCGATCTGCTCCGGAGTCTGGTGCAGGCCGGTGTAGATCACCTCCATGCCGGCGTCGCGAAGGGCGCGGGCGATGATCTTGGCGCCGCGGTCGTGGCCGTCGAGGCCGGGCTTGGCGACGACGACGCGGATCTTGCGGGCGGTTGCGGCCTCCATAGGGTGCGAAGCCTATTGATTCGGCTCCGGCGCAGGCTCCTCCGCGAGGGGCGCGTGAGGGCAGCCGATGCCCCTCCGGGACGAGGGATGCGCGCCAGGGCAGCCGATGCCCCTCCGCGGGAATCGAGGGTCGCACGGCCTGACGGCGGCGGGCGAGGGGAGCCGATGCCCCTCCGCGGGAATTCAGTCGCGCGCCCTATCGGG
>JBBDYP010000024.1:0-6941 GCA_040900615.1 Solirubrobacterales bacterium
GACGCTGATCACACGCCCGCTGGGCAGCAACGCCCGTTCGACACCAGCCTCCTAGTGGACCTATCGTTTGCGCCAGAGCCCGGGTGATTGCCTTGCGGCACCGAGGCACTGGCATTCTTAGCCCTCTCCTCATCGGCCGCACACATCCCGCCTTTAACTTCTGCAGGATGAAAATCGGAAAGACCCAGTTTTCGGCTCCAAATGCCGAAAACTGGGGGCTCAACCACAAAAAAATGCCGATCTGGTTATGTACACACCGCAATTCTTGCGAGCCCTTGCCGTACGAACGTCCGCGTTGGCGGCTCAGCGGATGTGTTCGTAGATGCTGAACATCGGCAGGTACATCGAGATCACGATGAAGCCGACGATGCCGCCGACGAAGACGATCATCACCGGCTCGATCAGGGCGGTGAGCGCCTTCACCTTGGCGTCCACCTCGGCCTCGTAGAAGTCAGCGATTTTGGACATCATCGGCTGCAGCTGTCCGGTCTCCTCTCCCACCGCCATCATGTGGCCGACCATCGGCGGGAAGACCGGATTCGCCTCGATCGGGCCCGAAAGCGTGCCCCCCCGCTTGACCGAGGCGTAGACGTCCTCCATCGCCCTCTCGACGACGATGTTGCCGGAGGTTTCGCCGGTCAGTTTGATCGCCTGCAGCATCGGCACGCCAGCCGAGACCGAGCCGGCGAAGGTCCGCGACCAGCGCGCCAACGCCACCTTCTGCACCACGTCGCCGATCTTGAACGGGATCCGCAACTTGATGCGGTCCCAGAGCTCGTGGCCGCGATCGCTCTTCTTCCATTGGAAGAACCCGACGCAGGCGATCAGCAGCGAGGGGATCAGGATGTACCAGTAGCCGGTGAGGACGTCGGAGGCGCTGACGCAGGCCTGGGTCGGGAGCGGCAGGGACGCGGCTTCCTCCGGGTGTTCTTCCGCAAGCTCTTCGAAGATCTTGGCGAACACCGGGATCACGAAGGCGACGATCGCGATCAGCACCACCGTGGCGAAGCCGAAGACCAGCGCCGGGTACATCAGCGCCGATTTGACCTGGTGGCGCAGCGAGTCGGATTTCTCCACCTGGAAGGCGATCCGGTCGAGCGTTTCGTCAAGCCGCCCGGACTGCTCGCCGGAGCGGACCATCGCCCTGAACAGGCGGTCGAAGACCTTCGGGTAGCGACCCATCGCCTGCTCGAGCGAGCTGCCCGCCTCGACATCGGAGCGGACGCCGGCGATCGCCTCCCGGATCTGCTCGTCCTGGGTCTGGTCTTCCAGGGTCTGCAGCGTGCGCAGCATCGGCATCCCGGAAGCGACCAGCGTCGCGAACTGGCGCGAGAAAACCGCCAGCTCGCGCATATCGATGCCCTTCCAGCGCCTGAAGAAGTCCTCGATCTTGACCGGGTTCGACTTCTCGCTGACGTCGAGCACGATCAGCCCGCGCTGGCGCAGCTGCTCGCCGACCGCCGCCTTGGATTCGGCCTCCAGCTCACCCGTCGAGGTCGACCCCGCCAGGTCCATGGCGCGGAACTCGAAGGTGGTCGCCGTCGCCATCCTGGCTCAGGCTCCCTGGACGTAGGCGGGGGGCGGAGCGCCGTCGACGGCGGTGGCGCCGGCGGCGGCGTCGAGCGGGGCGCCGCCGAGCAGCCTGCTGAGCTCCTCCGGCACCGACGCCCGCTGTTCGGCCAGCTGGCGGCTGATCTTGCCGGTGCGAACCAGGCGCGCGAGGTCGGCGTCCATCGTCTGCATCCCGACCGCGCCCGAGGTCTGCAGGGCGCCGTAGATCTGGTGCGTCTTGCCCTCGCGGATCAGGTTGCGGATCGCGGGAGTCGGGATCAGCACCTCGCAGGCGACGACCCGCCCCTTGCCGTCGATCGTCGGCAGCAGCTGCTGGGTGACGATCCCCTGCAGGGCGATCGAGAGCTGGGTCCGCACCTGCCCCTGCTGCTCGGACGGGAAGACGTCGATGATCCTGTCCACGGTCTGCGCCGTCGACTGGGTGTGCAGGGTCGCGAAGACGAGGTGGCCGGTCTCCGCCGCCGTCAGCGCCGTGGAGACGGTCTCCAGGTCGCGCATCTCGCCGACCAGGATCACGTCGGGGTCCTGGCGCAGGGCGGCCCGCAGGCCAAGGGCGAAGTCGGGCGCGTCGGAGCCGATCTCCCGCTGGTTGACGATCGACCTCTTGTGCCTGTGCAGGAACTCGATCGGATCCTCGATCGTGAGGATGTGGTCCTCGTGCTCGCTGTTGATCACGTCGATCATCGCCGCCAGCGTCGTCGACTTTCCCGAGCCGGTCGGGCCGGTGACGAGGACGAAGCCGCGGGGCTTGGCGGTCAGGTCGCGCAGCACCTGCGGAACGCCGAGCGAGTCGAGGCTCGGGATCTCCTGCGGCACCAGGCGGAAGGCGGCGCTGACCGACCCGCGCTGGAAGAAGCAGTTGACGCGGAAGCGGGCGACGCCGGGGATCGCGTAGGCGAAGTCGAGCTGCTGCTTGTTCTCGAAGCGTTTGCGCTGGTCGTCGTTGAGGATCCCGTAGACGACCTCGCGGGTCTGCTGCCCGTTGAGGACGGGGAAGCCCTCGATCGGGCGGATCTTCCCCTTGTCGCGGATCGCCGGGGGGAAGCCCGCGGTGAGGTGGACGTCGGACGCCTTCGTCTCCACCATGGTGCGCAGAACCTCGGAGAAATCGAACTCAGGCGGTGACACGGAGTACCTCCTCGAGGCTGGTCTGCCCGGCACGGACCTTGGAGACGCCGTCCTCGCGCAGGGTGAGCATCCCCTCCTCGCGGGCGACGGCGGCGATCTCGGTCTCGGCGGCGCGGGAGACGGTCATCTCCTTGAGCCGGTCGCTGAGGCTCATCACCGAGTAGATCCCGACCCGGCCGCGGTAGCCGCTGTGGCCGCAGCGCGCGCAGCCGACCGGCTCGTAGGCCTCGACCTCGGCCCCGACCCGGACGCCGGCCTCGACCAGCGCCGTCGTCGGGATCACCGTCCGCCGCTTGCATCCCGAGCAGAGCTTGCGAGCGAGGCGCTGGGCGACAACGCAGTCGACGGCTGAGGCGGTGAGGAAGGTCTCGATGCCCATCTCGTTGAGCCGGGCGATCGCGCCGGGGGCATCGTTGGTGTGCAGCGTGGTCAGCATCATGTGCCCGGTCAGCGCCGCCTCGATCGCGATCCGCGCCGTCTCGGCGTCGCGGATCTCGCCGACCATGACGATGTCGGGATCGGCGCGGAGGATCGAGCGCAGGCCGGTGGCGAAGTCGAGGCCGGCCTTGCGGTTGACGTTCATCTGGTTGATGCCGCCGACCCGGTACTCGACCGGGTCCTCGATCGTGATGATCTTCTTCTCGATCTCGTTCAGCTCGGCGAGCGCCGCGTAGAGGGTCGTCGACTTACCGGAGCCGGTCGGCCCGGTCACCAGCACCGCGCCGTAGGCCTGATGAAAGGCCTCCTCGAAACGGAGCCGGGCGGACCCGTCCATGCCGAGGTCGTCGAGCGAGCGCTGGGCGTTGCCCTCGTCGAGGATGCGGATCGTCGCCCCCTCGCCGCGCTGGGTCGGCAGCGTGGTTACGCGGAGGTCGATGCGGCGGTCCTCGACCGCGACGCTGACGCGCCCGTCCTGGGGGACCCGCTTCTCGGCGATGTCGAGCTCGCTCATGATCTTCAGCCGCGAGATCACCGCGCTGATCATCCGCTTGGGCACGTGGGCGGCTTCCTTGAGGACGCCGTCGACCCGGAAGCGGATCCGCAGCTCGCCGTCTTCGGGCTCGAGGTGGACGTCGGATGCCCCCTCCCCCACCGCCTGGGCGAGGATGCTGTAGACGAGCTTGATCACCGGCGCGTCCTCGGCGCTGGCCTGCATGTCGCTGACCTCGGCGAGGCCGTCGCCCTCGGCTTCCCCGTCGTCCTGCACCTCGATGATCGCCTCGGCGGCGGCGCTCTGCAGCGTGCCGAGCCGCGACAGCAGCGCCTCGACGTCGGCCCTGGCCGCGACCGCGATGCGGCAGTCGAGCCCGGTGGCGATCTGGATGTCGTCGACGGCGAGGACGTTGGCCGGGTCCGCGGCGGCGACCAGCAGCGTGTGCTGGTCCATGAAGCCGACCGGGACGGCCATGTAGCGGCGGGCCATCGTCACCGGGAACAGCGCGGCGGCGGCGACGTCCACGTTGTAGGCGGCGAGGTCGACGTGGTCGAGGCCGTAGCGCTCGGCCATCGCCCTGGAGAGCTGGTCCTCGTTGATCGCCCCCTGCTCGAGCAGCAGCGACTCGGGCGTGCGCCCGGCGGAGCGAGCGGTCTCGATCGCGGCGGTCACCAGCCCCCCCGAGGCGAAGCCGAGCTCGACTAGGACGTCGGTGACGAATCCGCGTGAGTGCCCCCGCCGAAGCGGCGGAGTGAGGCCCGGCGTCCCCCCGGCCTCAGGCCCCGGCAGAGCCGGCGCGGCGGAGGTCCCGGAGTCCGGGACCGGCTGCAGGTGGCTCGGGTATTGAGGCCTGTCGAAGCTGCTCATCGTCGCGCTCAGTTCGGGTGGTAGGTGCCTTCGGGGCCCATGTAGGAGGCGTCGAGCACGGCCTGGACGACGCTCTGCGGCGTCTGGAACCCGTAGTCGACGGTGGCCTGCGGGATGCCGTCGCTGAGCCGCCGCGGTCGCATCACCACCAGGGCCGGCACGCGGTTGACGTTGAGGCCGACGGTGATCGAGGCGTAGCGCGCCAGCTGCCGGGCCGGAACCCGGAAGAGGGCGACGTCGGGCACCGTCGCGAGCTGGGCCGAGGCAGCGGCCGTGAGGGCGTCGTCGATGCCGCCGTCGTGGACGACGAGCAGGACGACCGTCTTGCCGGACTCATAGGCGGAGGTGAACGCGGCCGGCGGCGGTGGCGCCGGGACCGAGGTGGGGACTTCGCCGGAGCTCACTTCCGCGGCGCCCGCTTCGAGGTTCGCGATCGCCCCTTCCACCGCTTCTCCCGGCGTGTCCCCGGTGGCGGTGGCGCCGTTGACGGTCGCGACAGTCGCGCCCGCCGCCGATTCTTCTTCTTCGCCGCCACCCGATTTGCTGAGCAGCAGGATCGCACCCGCCACGACCAGGAGGGCAACGAGCCCGACCTGTGCGATCGGGTTGTTGTTGAGCTTGTCCCTCACCGCGGGACGGGCTCCCGCTCGAGCTGCTCGATGCCGCTCGCCCGCTGGCCGCCGGCGGCCAGCATCAGCTTGAAGTCGTGCGGGCTGGAGGCGTACTCCATCGCCGTCTCCTCGCTGATCCGCCCCTCCATCGCGTAGGTGAGCAGCGACTGGTCGAAGGTCCGCATCCCGTAGTACTCGCCTTCGGCGATGACCTCGGTGATCTTGCCGGTCTCTTCGGGGTTGAGGATCAGATCCTGGACCCGGCCGGTGACGACCAGGACCTCGGAGGCGGGAACCCGTCCCTCCCCGGTCAGGTCGGGGACGAGTCGCTGGGCGACTGCCCCCTTGAGGGTCGAGGCCAGCATCACCCGCGCCTGCTGCTGCAGGTGCGGCGGGAAGAAGTCGATGATGCGGTTGATCGTCTCGGTCGCGTCGAGGGTGTGGACCGTGGAGAGGACGAGGTGGCCGGTCTCCGCCGCCGAGAGGGCGGTGCGCACCGTCTCCTCGTCGCGCATCTCGCCGATCAGGATCACGTCGGGGTCCTGACGCAGCACCCTGCGCATCGCCCGTCCGAAGCTCCTGGTGTCGGAGCCGACTTCGCGCTGGTTGACGATCGAGCGTTTGTCGGCGTGCAGGTACTCGATCGGATCCTCGAGCGTGACGATGTGCCGCGCCCGGGTCTGGTTGATGTGGTCGATCATCGCCGCCAGCGTCGTGCTCTTGCCCGAGCCGGTGGTGCCGGTGACGAGGACGATCCCGCGCTGCTCCTCGGCCAGGGAGCGGACGACCTCGGGCAGCCCGAGGTCCTCGATCGAGCGGATCTCGAAGGGGATCGCGCGGCAGACGATCGAGATCGAGCCGCGCTGCTTGAAGCAGTTGACGCGGAAGCGGGAGACACCCGGCAAGGCGTAGGAGAAGTCGGCCTCGCCGTCCTCCTCGAACTCGGTCAGCGAGCGGACCTCGGCGATGTCGTGGAAGGCCTTCTCGGTGTCCTCGGCGCTGAGCACGCCGAACCCCTCGAGCGGGATCAGCTCCCCGTGCATGCGGGCGATCGGCGGCGAGTCGACCTTGACGTGCAGGTCCGACCCCTCCCGCTCCACGAGGGTGCGCAGCGCTGAGTCGATGTCGAACATCCCGACCTGTATCGGCCGGGACCCACCGCGCCTTAAACCGCGGTGGCAAGCGATCCGAGGAGACGTCCAGCCCCCGTCCCGCGTGTTTTTCGACTAGGCGGGATGGCTGGGGCAGGGGATCTGGTCACCCTCCGAACGTTTTGCGCGGGAGGAGCGGAGCGCCAAGAGGCGACAGCCCCTCCACTCTCCATCGACGAGGTGCGAGTGAGGAGGGTGACCAGATCCCCTGTGCCGGAACCTACGCCACCTCTCGGAGTTTTTGCGCCTCGCCCAGCGACTGCAGCTTTTTCAGGCTCTGGTTCTCGATCTGGCGGATCCGCTCGCGGGTGACGTTGAAGGTGCGACCGACCTCGTCGAGGGTGCGCGGGTGCTCACCGCCGAGGCCGTAACGCAGCTCCAGGACGCGGCGCTCGCGGTAGGAGAGGTTCTCCAGCGCTTCCTTCAGCGCCTCTTTGGTCAGCAGGTCGGCGGCCCGGTCGAACGGGGACTCGGCCTTCTCGTCGGCGATGAACTGGCCGAACTCGGACTCCTCCTCGTCGCCGACCGGCTTCTCCAGCGAGACCGGCGCCTGGGCGGAGCGCTTGATCGAGTCGACCTCCTCGGGGTCGATCCCGGTCACGTCGGCGATCTCCTCCGGGGTCGGCTCGCGGCCCAGCTCGGTGACCAGCTTGCGCTCGGCGCGGCCGATCTTGTTCA
>JBBDYP010000025.1:0-6889 GCA_040900615.1 Solirubrobacterales bacterium
TTAAAGCCCGCCTCTAAATCCCCGCGCACGCGTCTGGCGGGGGCGGACGCGGCGCGGGTCGGCGTCCTCGGTCGCCCGAATAGCGCTGCTATTCGGCCTTCCTGCGTCCTGGCCCCGCTTGGTCCGGCGCTCGCCAGCCACGCACTCGGGACTTCCGAGTCACGCTTCCAGCCAAGCGGGTTAAGGTCGGTTCGTGAAGACGATCACTTATGAGGCCGAGGGCCGGGTCGCCCGGATCACCCTGAACCGGCCCGAGCGGGGGAACGGGATCACGGCGCGGATGCCGGTCGAGATCGCCGAGTGCGTCGAGCGGGCCAACCTCGACCCGGAGGTGCACGCGATCGCCTTGGCCGGCAACGGCAGCGGCTTCTGCGGTGGCTACGATCTCGTCGCCTCGGCCGAGGGGGAGATGAGCGAGCTGGGCGGCGAAGCGCCGGCCGGCTCGCCTCTCGATCCGGCTGTGATCGGCGCCAACCACGTCCCGAACACCAACTGGGACCCGGTCACCGACTACCAGTTCATGTCGCGCAACGTGCGCGGGTTCATGAGCCTCTTCAACTCCGAGAAGCCGGTGCTCTGCAAGGTCCACGGCTACTGCGTCGCCGGCGGCACCGACATGGCGCTCTGCTCGGACCTGCTTGTGATCGCCGACGACGCCAAGATCGGCTACCCGCCGGCGCGGGTCTGGGGCTCGCCGACGACCGCGATGTGGGCGAGCCGGCTGGGGCCGATGCGGGCCAAGCGCCTGCTGCTGACCGGCGACTCGCTGACCGGCGCCGAGGCGGCGGAGTTGGGCCTGGCGACCGAGGCGGCGCCGCTCGAGGAGCTCGACTCCCGCTTCGAGCGGCTGCTGGAGCGGGTGGCGCGGATGCCGATCAACCAGCTGGTGATGATGAAGCTGCTGGTGAACCAGACGCTGCACGCCCAGGGCCTGCAGCAGGCCCAGGTGCTTGGCACCTTCTTCGACGGCATCGCCCGCCACACCGAGGAGGGCCACGCTTTCGTCCGTCGCGCCACCGAGTCCGGCTTCCGCGAGGCGGTGCGGGAGCGCGACGAGCCCTTCGGCGACCATGGGCTGGACGGCTTCGGGCTCGACTCGGAACGGTAGGGTGCGCGCCGCGATGACCGATATGTCGCAGATAACGCCGGAGGACGTGCGCGCCTTTCTGGGCGACAGCTTCCCCGGTCACCTGGGGATAGAGCCGCTGGAGATCGAGGACAGCCACGCCCGCGGGCGCATCGTCGTCGACCGCCGCCATCTGCACCCCGGCGGGTTCGTACACGGGGGCGCCTGGACGGCGCTGGGCGACACCGTCGCCGCCTGGGCGACCTTCCGCAACATCCCGCCACGCCACGACTTCACCACGATCGAGCTGAAGCTGAACGTCTTCGGCGCCGGGCTCGCGGGCGACGAGATCGTCGCCGTGGCGACGCCGCTGCACGCCGGCCGCAGCACCGTCGTCATCGAGGTCAAGATCGATCGGATCCGCGGCGGCGGCGGGGCCAAGCTGGCCGCCAATCTCATAGTCACCCAGTTCGTCATCCCCCCTCGCGACGCCTGACCGGCGCATCGCGGCGTCCTCGGTCGCTTGTGTGCAGAGCACACGGCGCTCCCTGCGTCCTTGAACTGCTTGGTCAGGGGCCTTCCAGGCGTTCGATCTGGGGCAGCCGCCACAACACGCTCGCCAGCGTGAGACCGACCGCCGCCGCCAGCAGCGCCAGGAACCACTGGGTCGCGTTCATCAGCACCATGTCGAAGAAGTCGCGCAGGGGCCCGATTGCGAGGATCCCGGCGAACCCCGCCCCCAGCCCCGCGACCATCGCCAGCATGTTGCTCTGGATCGCGATGTGCTCGCGGCCAGGGCCGCGCTCCAGCAGCAGGATGAAGCAGAGCCCGAGGACGATCAGGGTCGTCGTCGCCGCGGTGCGCCCGGCCTCGAGGCTGGCGCCGGCGACGGTGTCGACGAGGAAGAAGGAGAGGATCGAGCCGATCGCCGTCGCCAGCCCGGCCGGCACCGCGAAGGCGGCCAGCGCCCGCAGCAGCCGGCCCCGGTACAGCGGCCCGTCGGAGGGCGCCAGGGCAAGCACGAAGGAGGGGATGCCGATCGTCAGCAGCGCCGCCAGGGTCAGGTGCCGGGGCAGGAAGGGGAAGGCGAAGCCCGGTACCGCGACGAGCAGGATCAGCGCCGCCGCGTAGACGGTCTTGGTCAGGTAGAGGCGGCCGAGGCGGTGGATGTTGCGGGCGATCCGCCGTCCCTCGCCGACCGCCTCGGGCAGCCGCAGGAACTCGTCTTTGAGCAGGACCACGTCGGCGACGCCCTTGGTCACCTGGGCTCCCGACCCCATCGCCACCGCCATCCGCGCCCGCTTCAGCGCCGGCACGTCGTTGACGCCGTCGCCGATCATCGCCACGTATCGCCCGGCGCCGACCAGGGCTCCGATCAGCGCTTTCTTCTGCTCCGGCTTGATCCGGCAGAAGATCGTGTTGGCGAGCGCCGCCTCGGCCAGCTCCGCAGGGTCCTCCGGCAGGTCGGGCCCCTCGATGACCCCGGCATCGCGCGGGACGCCAACGGCGAAGGCGACCGCGATCACGGTGGCGGCGGCGTCGCCGGAGATCAGCTTCAGGTCGACTTCCTGCTCGCGCATGAACGCGATCGTCTCGGCGGCGTCGGGCCGCAGGGTCTCCTCCAGCACGACCAGTGCCAGCGGCGCCAGTTGCGGCGCCGCGGCGGCGGCCGGGTCCGCCGGCAGGGCTCCGCGCGACTCGCCGAAGGCGACCACGCGTCGGCCGGCGGCGGTCTCCTCCTCGAGCTTGCGCGCCAGCCCCGGCGGCAGCGCCAGCGACCCCGCCTCGGCGAGGATGTCGGGGGCCCCGAGGACGTAGGTGGAGGCGCCGGCACCGCCGTTCGCGAGCGCCAGCCCGCTCCACTTCCACTCCGAGGAGAAGGGGACCTCGGCGCTGACCTTCTCCGCCTTGCCCGGGTAGCGCTCGGCGATCGTCTCCAGGGTCCGGTTGCGGTCGCCGGCGCTGGCGGCGAAGCGGCCCAGCGCCGCGGCGCCGGCCGCGGGGTCGACGCCGTCGGCGAACTCGACCCCGGCCAGTCTCAGCTCCCCCGCGGTCAGGGTCCCGGTCTTGTCGACGCAGATCGTGTCGACGGCGGCGAGGCTCTCGGCGGCGCTGATCTGCTGAAGCAGGGTGTCGCGGCGGGCGAGCCGCACGGCGGCGACCGCGAAGGTGACGCTCATCAGCAGGACCAGTCCCTCGGGGATCAGCGTCACCAGGCCGGCGGTCGCGGTCTGCGCCGCCTCGTCGATGCCGACGCTGCGGACTTTGAGGGTGAGGATCAGGATCGCCGCCAGCGGCAGCATCACGTAGGTGCAGGCGACGATCACCCGGTTGACCTCCTCCTGCAGCGGCGAGGGCGGGTGGCGGAAGGCGCGCGCCTCGCCGGCGAGGCGGCCGGCGTAGCTGTCCTCGCGGACGGCGTCGACCAGGTAGTGGCCGGAGCCCGAGATGCAGAACGAGCCCGAGAGGACGCGATCCCCGACGCCCTTCTGGATCCCGTCGGCCTCGCCGGTCAGCAGCGACTCGTCGAGGGTCATGCCGCGGCTCGCGATCATCTCGCCGTCGGCGACCAGCTGATCGCCGGGAGCGATCTGGACGACGTCGCCGGGCACCACCTCGTTCGCGAGCAGTTCGACGACGGCGCCGTCGCGCACGACCCTGGCGTGCGGGGCGACCAGGACCGCGAGCTCGTCGAGGGTCGCCTTCGCCTTCAGCTCCTGGCGGATCCCGATGTAGGAGTTGACGACGGCGATCAGCCCGAAGATCGAGTCCGCGTACAGCCCCAGTCCCAAATCGAGGATGAAGAAGACGCCGATGATCGCGTTGAAGAGCGTGAAGACGTTGCCGGCGACGATGCTCGAGACCGAGCGTGACGAGGTCTCGGGCGGCGGCCCAAGCTTGTGCAGCCGCGCCGCCGCCGTGGCGCTGGACAGGCCCTGCTCGGCGGATGGGTGGCCGTTTCCCACAGCCGTATTCAATAGGGTGCGGGCCGGATGAGCCTGAAGCTTGGACTGAACCTCGGTTACTGGGGAATCGGACCCGCCGGCGAGGACGCCCTCGAGGTCGTCCGCGCCGCCGAGCAGCTCGGCTTCGAGTCGGTCTGGGCGGCCGAGTCCTACGGCTCCGACGTGGTCAGTGTCCTGGCCTGGCTGGCGGCCCAGACGGAGAAGATCAACCTCGGCGCGGCGATCCTGCAGGTGCCGGCCCGGCCGCCGGCGGCCGCGGCGATGGCGGGGGCGACGATCGACAAACTCTCCGGCGGGCGCTTCCTCTTCGGCTTCGGCCCCTCCGGCCCGCAGGTCTCCGAAGGCTGGTACGGGGTTCCCTACGCGAAGCCCTGGGGACGGACCCGCGAGTACATCGAAGTCGTGCGCGCGATCATCGCCCGCGAGGGGCCGCTCGAGCACAGCGGCGAGCACTACACGCTGCCGCTCCCCGGCGGCGAGGGCAAGCCGCTGAAGCTCAACTTCCATCCGGTGCGCAACCGGATCCCCGTCTTCGTCGGCGCGATCGGGCGCAAATCGGTCGAGATGGCGGCCGAGGTCTGCGACGGCTGGATCCCGATCTTCTTCAGCGTCGACGCCTTCGAGCAGACCTGGGGCGAGCACCTGGAGGCGGGCTTCGCCAAGGGCGGGCGCCAGCGCTCCGATCTCGAGGTCTCGCCCTCGCTGCAGGTGGCGATCGACGGCGATCTCGAGGCTGCCAAGAACGTCGTCAAGGCCGGACTGGTCCTCTACTTCGGCGGCATGGGCAGCCGCAAAACCAACTTCTACGTCGACCTCGCCCACCGCTTCGGCTTCGGCGATGTCGCCGACGAGGTTCAGCAGCGCTTCCAGGACGGCGACCGCGCCGGCGCCTTCGAGTCGATGCCGGACGAGATCGTCGAGGCGACCTCGCTGGTCGGGACCGAAGCCGAGGTGGCCGAGCGGGTCGAGCGCTTCCGTGGCGCCGGCATCGACCGCCTGATCGTGTCACCGGTTCACGTGGAGCGCTCCGAGCAGCTGCACACCCTCGAGCGTCTCGCGGCCGTCGCCGGTCTCGGGACCCCGGCCTGACCCAATCGCATAACCTTCCGCGCTCGCAGGGTATGAAGATCGGGGTGCCGAAAGAGTCAGCAGAGGGGGAGCGCCGGGTAGCGCTGGTCCCTGACGTGGTCAAATCGCTGAAGAAGAACGAGCACGTCGAGGTGCTCGTCGAGTTCGGCGCCGGAGAGGCCGCCGGCCATCCCGATTCCCAGTACACCGACGCCGGGGCCGAAGTCGTCGAGGGCGAGGTTACCTGGGGGGCCGACGTGGTCCTCCGCGTCGCCGTCCCATCCGCCGAGGAAATCGGCAAGCTCAACTCCAACCAGCTCCTGATCGGCCACCTCTCGCCCTGGACCTCGACCGAGACCAACAAGGCGCTGGCCGCCGCCGGCGTCACCAGCTTCGCGATGGAGGCGATCCCGCGCACGACCCGCGCCCAGGCGATGGATGCGCTCTCCTCGCAGGCCGCCGCCGCCGGCTACGCCGCGACCCTGATCGGCGCCCGCGAGTCGGGCCGCTTCTTCGGGATGATGACCACCGCCGCCGGCACCGTGCCGCCGGCCAGGGTCCTCGTCCTCGGCGCCGGGGTCGCCGGCCTGCAGGCGGTCGCCACCGCCAAGCGCCTCGGCGCGATCGTCACCGGCTTCGACATCCGCCGCGCCGCCTGGGAGCAGATCGCCTCGCTCGGCGGCCGGCCGCTGGAACTGGACTTCATCCCCGACGCCGAGGGCGAGGGCGGCTACGCCCGGCCGCTGACCGACGAGGAGAACGCCCAGGTGCGCGAGGCGCTCGCCGAGAACGCGGCCAAGCAGGACCTGATCATCACCACCGCCGCGATCCCCGGCCGCCCGGCGCCGCTGCTGATCACCGCCGACGCGGTGCGCGGCATGGCCCCCGGCTCGGTCATCGTCGACCTCGCGGCGGAGACCGGTGGCAACTGCGAGCTGACCGAGGCCGGGCAGACCGTCCTCGAGAACGGCGTCAAGGTGGTCGGCCCGCGCAACCTCGCCTCGGAGATGCCGGCACCGGCCTCCCAGCTCTACGCCAAGAACCTCGAGAACCTGCTCGGGCTGCTGGTCAGCGAGGAGGGCGAGGTCAAGGTCGACTTCGAGGACGACATCGTCGCCGCCGCCTGCATCACCCAGGGCGGCCAGATCAAGAACGAGAGGGCGGCGAGATGAGCTTGATGACCGAGATCACGATCTTCGTCCTCGCCGCCTTCGTCGGCTTCGAGGTGATCTCGAAGGTGCCGACCACCCTGCACACGCCGCTGATGTCGCAGACCAACGCGATCCACGGCATCGTCATGCTCGGCGGCCTGATCGTCGTCGGCTACGCCGACGACGGGCTCGAGTACGTGATCGGCACGATCGCGGTCGCCTTCGGCACGATCAACGTCGTCGGCGGCTTCATGGTCACCGACCGGATGCTGGGGATGTTCTCGAGAAAGCCGAAACCGAAGGCCAAGACTGACGGGAAGGGCGGCACCTGATGGTCGGGGCCGTTCTGCAGCCCGGTGGCGACGCCGCCACCGCGCTCTACATCGTCGCCTTCTCTCTCTTCATCCTCGGGGTGAAACGAGGCACCCACCCGAGGACCGCCAAGCAGGGCAACCTGGTCGCCGCCGCCGGGATGGTCGTCGCCGTGGTGACGACGCTGCTGCTCGACGGGATCGGCAACTGGGGGTTGATCGCAGCCGGCCTCGGCATCGGCGCCGCGATTGGCTTCGTCGCCTCGGTCCGCGTGCAGATGACCGAGATGCCGCAGATGGTCGCCCTCTACAACGGCGTCGGCGGCG
>JBBDYP010000026.1:0-6815 GCA_040900615.1 Solirubrobacterales bacterium
GCCGCGCCCGTAAGGGCGCGCGACTGAATTCGCCCGCAGGGTGACCGGATCCCCTATGCCGGCCAGGCGCGCGACTCAGTTCGCCCCGCAGGGCGACCGGATCCCCGGCGCCACGTCGCCCTAGCTCTTCATCGCCGGGAACAGCAGCACTTCGCGCAGGGTCGCCGCCCCGGTCAGCAGCATCACCAGGCGGTCGATGCCGAGGCCGGCGCCGCCAGTCGGGGGCATCCCCTGTTCGAGCGCCTCGACGAACGCCTCGTCGTAAGGCTGGGCCTCTTCGTCGCCGCGCTCCAGCTCGACCGCCTGCTGTTGGAAGCGGCGACGCTGCTCGTCGGGGTCGTTCAGCTCGGTGAAGGAGTTGGCGATCTCCATGCCGCCGGCGAAGGCCTCCCAGCGCTCGACCAGGCCCTCCTCGCTGCGGTGCGCCTTGGCCAGCGGCGAGAGCTCCACCGGATAGTCGAGGATGAAGGTGGGCTGGATCAGTCCCGGCTCGACCTCGCGCGAGAGCAGGCCGTCGACCAGCTTGCCCCAACCCTCGGCCGGGTCGGGCTCGGTGCCCATCGCCGCCGCCAGCGCCTCCCGGGTCGGGTGCTCGGCGACATCGATGCCGGCCCGCTCGAGGATCGCCGCGCGCAGGGTGATCCGCCGCCAGGGGGGCGCGAAGTCGATCTCGACCTCTCCCCGCTTGACCTTGGTCGTGCCGAGGACCCGCTCGGCGATCTCGGCGACCAGCAGCTCGAGGTCGTGGGCCGTCTTCTCGTAGTCGCCGTAGGCCTCGTACCACTCCAGCATCGTGAACTCGGGGTTGTGCTTATGGGAGACGCCCTCGTTGCGGAAGTCCTTGCCCAGCTCGTAGACGCGATCGATGCCGCCGACCACCAGGCGCTTCAGGTACAGCTCGGTGGCGATCCGCAGGAAGAAGTCGCGGTCGAGCGCGTTGTGGTGGGTGACGAAGGGCCGCGCCATGGCGCCGCCGTAGAGCGGCTGCAGGACCGGCGTCTCGGCCTCGACGTAGCCGTGGTCGTCGAACCAGCGGCGGACCTCCGAGACGGTGCGGGCGCGGATCTTGAAGATGCGCCGGCTGTCCTCGTTGGCGATCAGGTCCAGCTCGCGGCGGCGGAAGCGCGTCTCGGTGTCCTCGAGCCCGTGGAACTTGTCCGGCGGCGGGCGCAGGCTCTTGGCGAGCAGTCGCCAGTGGTCGAGCGCCAGCGACAGCTCCCCCCCGCGCCTGGTCGCCATCGCGGTTCCCTCGACGCCGACGATGTCGCCGAGGTCGAGGTGGACGAGCAGCTCGAACGCCTCCTCGCCGAGCAGATCCTCGCGGGCGTGCAGCTGGATCTGCCCGCTGCCGTCGCGGAGGTCGAGGAAGCAGGCCTTGCCGTGGCCGCGGCGGGCGACGATCCGGCCGGCGACGCGATGGCGCGAGTCGGTCTCGATCCCCGGTGACAGCCCCTCGTGGGCGGCGCGGACCTCGGCGATGTCCTCGCGCTGGGAGAACTCGTGCGGGAACGGCTCGATCCCCGCCTCCCGGATCCGCCCCAGCTTCTCCCGCCTATCGCGAAGTACGTCGGAAAGTTTCGGCTCGTCAGTCACGGTGAGAGTGTCGGCGAGCCTACAGAGCCGTTAAGGGCCTATCCCGGTAGGGGTGGAGCGTCTTGTACTTTTTCGACGCCTTCCACCGGGCGAGCCGCAAGCGATGTCGAAAAAGTTAAGCGGAACCCCTACCGGGATAGGCCCTGGGACTTCTCGATCTTGGTGATTTTCAGCTTCTTCTTCGGCCCGCGCGGGACCTCGACCGTGACCACGTCGTTGCGCTTGCGGCCGACCAGGGCTTTGCCGATCGGCGACTCGTTCGAGAGTTTGTGCTCGAGCGGATTGGCCTCGGTCGAGCCGACGATCTGAAATTTCTGTGAGTCGCCGGTTTTCTGGTCCTTGACGTGGACGATCGAGCCGAAGCCGACCTCGTCGGTACCGAGCGCCTTCTCGTCGATCACCGTCGCCCGCCGCAGCCGCTCTTCGAGCTGGGCGATCCGTCCCTCGAGCAGGGCCTGTTCGTTCTTGGCGTCGTCGTATTCGGCGTTCTCGGAGATGTCGCCGAATTCGCGCGCCTCCTTGATCCGCGCCGCGACCTCGCGGCGTTTCGTCGTCGAGAGAAACTCGATCTCCTCTTTCAGCTTCTCGAGCCCCTCCGGGGTGATGACAGCCTGACGACTCACTTGAACGACCTCGCTTTTGGGATTGGGGGGGAGCGGCTAAAGCGGCTCCCAGACCGAAAAAAACGCCCGGATGTGGCCAGCTACCTCGCCACACCTGGGCACGGAGTCGCGGGATTATAGCGAGGGCCACAGACCGGCAATCAAGGGCGTTCTAAGCAACGGCGACGGGCTCCGCGAGGGCGCCGATCAGCTCCCTCGCACGGGCGAGATCGGCGCTGCGCTGAAGCTCGTCGGCAACCGCCGCCGGCGCTTCCAGGCGCTCCACGTACCAGGGGTAGAACTTGCGCAGGTAGCGCTCCGCGCGGGCGGCGCCGAGGTGTTCCTCGGCGCGATCGATCACCCAGAGCAGCTCCGCGACGACCTCCTCGCGCGAGGGCGGCTCGCTGCGGCGGCCGGTCAGCTCCTCGAACAACCAGGGGTTGCCGAGGGATCCGCGGGCGATCATCACCGCGGCGGCGCCGGACTCGCGGTAGGCGGCACGGGCCGCCTCGGCGCTGTTGAGGCCGCCGGAGACGATCACCGGCACCTCCACCCGCTCGACCAGCTCCCGGGCCAGCGCGTAGTCCGGAGACCCCTTGTGGCCCTTCGTCGCCGCCCGGGGATGGAACGCGATCGCCGCCACGCCGGCCTCCTCCGCCAGCCGCACCGCGAGGTCGAAGCCGGAGCGGTCGCCGGCCCCGATCCCCGAGCGCAGCTTCACCGTCACCGGCAGCCCGCTGCCCTCGGCGGCAGCGCGGGCCAGGGCCAGGGCCAGCTCCGGGTCGCGCAGCAGCTGCGCCCCGGCGCCGGTGCGACGGACCTTGGGAACCGGGCACCCCATGTTGATGTCGATCAGGTCAGCCCCGGCCTCGGCGGCGATCCGCGCACCGGAGCGCATCACCTCGGCGTCGTGGCCGAAGAGCTGCACCGAGACCGGGTGCTCGTCGGGATGGATCCGCATCAGGTCGCGCAGGGTGCGCTCGTTGCGGTAGTGCAGGGCGAAGCTGGAGACCATCTCCGACACGGCCAGGCCGGCCCCGTGCCGTTTGGCCTGCAACCGGACGAACCAGTTGCCGATGCCCGCCAGCGGCGCCAGCAGGACGCGGTTGGAGATCTCGAGGTCGGCGATCCGGAAGGGATCAGTCAGCTGTGGGGGTGTTGCGTTCATGGATCAATCGCAGTCCCTTGAGGGTAAGCATGTCGTCGACCTCGTCGATCGTCTCGGTGTGGGGGACGACCACCGAGGCCAGCCCACCGGTGGCGAGCAGCCTCGGTTCGGCCAGTTCCTCTTCGATCCGGCGCACGAGGCCGTCGATCAGACCGGCGAAGCCGAAGACGAAGCCCGATTGGATCGCGGCGCGGCTGGAACGGCCGATCGCAGCCTCGGGCTCGCCCAGATCGATGCGGGTGATGCGGGCCGCCCGCTCGATCAGGGCGCTGAGCGAGATCTCCAGACCCGGACCGATCGCACCGCCGAGGTATTCGCCGTCGGCCGAGACGGCATCGATGTTGATGCCGGTGCCGAAGTCGACGACGACGCAGGCATCCTGAAAGCGGTCGTAGGCGGCGATCGAGTTGACGAGGCGGTCGGCGCCGACCTCCAGCGGGTTGTCGATGCGAATCGGCATTCCCGTCTTCACGCCGGGCCCGATCGTCAGGCAGTCCGCCTCGAGGTAGCGCTCGCTGAGTCGCTCGTACTGGACGCCGAGCGGCGGCACCACCGAGGAGACGCAGACGGCGTCGACGTCACCGAGGGACATCTCGCAAAGGGAGAAGAGACCGGCGATCCGCTCCGCCAGCTCGTCCCCGGTCGCTCCAGACCGGGTCTGGAAGCGCCAGTGCTCGACCAGGCTCTCGCCGTCGAAGGCGCCCAGGTGGGTTTGCGTGTTGCCGATGTCGACCGCGAGCAGCATTGCGCGATTATTACGGCCGGGTCCCCAGGGGTGGCGAACCGAAGTGTCCTGTGCATAGGATCGTGAGGTGGACGCTCGCCTCTACGTCATCCCCGCCTCGCATCCCAGCATCGCGGCGCGACTGATGCTCGAGCACAAGGGCATCGCCTACAAGCGGACCGACCTGCTGCCGGTGATCTCCAAGGGGGTCCTGCGGGCGCTTGGCTTCCCGGGGGTCACGGTGCCGGCGCTGAAGATCGACGGCAGCAAGGTCCAGGGGTCGCGCCAGATCGCCCGCGAGCTGGACCGGCTGCGCCCGGATCCACCGCTCTTCCCCGCCGACCCGGAGAAGCGGGCGGCGGTCGAGGAGGCGGAGCGCTTCGGCGACGAGGAGCTGCAGCCACCGATGCGGCAGATCCTCTGGTGGGCGATCAAGCGCGACAGGGCGCCGCTGCGCAGCTATTCGGAAGGCGCCAAGCTCGGCCTGCCGATCTCGCTGGCGATGAAGACCGCCGCACCGATCGTCGCCCTCTCGGCGAAATTCAACGAGGCCGACGACGACCACGTCCGGCGCGGGCTGGCGGAGCTGCCGGGCATGCTGCAGAAGATCGACGACTGGATCGCCGCCGGCGTCCTGGGCGGCGAGCAGCTGAACGCCGCCGACTTCCAGATCGCTCCCAGCCTCGGCCTGGCGATGACGATCGACGACCTGCGCTCAGCGATCGAGTCACGTCCCGCGGGCGCGCTCGCCAAGCGCATCGTCCCGGATTACCCAGGACACACCCCGCCGGTCCTTCCGGCCGCCTGGCTCGAGCCGCTGCGCGGCAAGCCCGCCGCAGCCTAGAGCGGACCGACCCGGTCGACGCGCTGCCCTGCGGGCAGGGCAGCCAGCGCGTCGGCGAGGCGGGTGCCGTCGGGAAGCGTCAGCTCGGGGTCCAGCTCCAGCAGCGGGGCGAGGACGAAACGGCGGCTGGTGACCTCGGGGTGGGGCAGGGTCAGGCGCTCGGTCCGCAGCTCGAGGTCGCCGAGCAGGAGCAGGTCGACGTCGAGCGGGCGCGGGCTGTGGCGGGGGGCGTCGAAGGAGCGGCCGCGCTCGGCCTCGACCGCCTTGCAGGCATCGAGCAGCTGCTCGGGCTCGAGCTCGGTACGGATGCGAATCGCCGCGTTGAGGAAGTCGGGCTGGTCGAGGACCTCGCCGACCGGCTCGGTCACGTAGGTGGAGGAGACCGCGAGGACCTCGGCGCCACGCGCCGGGAGCAGCTCGATTGCCGCCCGCAGGTGGCTGGCGGGGTCGCCGACGTTGGAGCCGAGGCCGAGGTAGCCGCTGCGCAAGGGGCTCAGCCCTCGGTTGCTCCGGCGTCCTCGTCGACCGCGCGCTCCTGGGTCACCTCGACCGCGACCTCCTGGATCGCCAGCGGCAGCGGCGGCTCGGGCTTGGCGGCCCGCACCCTGACCGACTCGCAGCCGTAGCGTTCCATCAACCGCCCGCCGATCACCTGCGCCAGCCGCTCCAGGGTGCGGTAGCTGCGCTCGGTGGCCGCAAGGGCGACGATGTCGCAGACCTGGGCGTAGTCGACCGTGTCCTCGAGCCGATCGGTCAGCACCGCATCGCAGTCGGGGACGTCGAAGGAGATGTCGAACTCGAGCCGCTGCCCGACCTCCTGCTCGGCGTCACTGACCCCGTGATGGGTGTAGATCGAGAGCCCGCGAATCTCGACTTCGGCGCTCGACTCGATGCCGTTGCCATGGGACTCCATCCGGCCAACCTACTTGAGAATCGCGGCGGCCAGGGTCATCGCCTCGGCCACCTCGGCGACGTCGTGGACGCGCAGCACCTCGGCTCCCTCGGCCGCGGCGAGGACCGAGGAGGCGATCGTGCCGCCCAGCCGCTCGCGCGCCTCGGAGCCATCGACCCGGCCGATGAAGCTCTTGCGCGAGGTGCCGACCACGAGCGGCCGGCCGAGGTCGCGCAGCTCCGAGAGCCGGCGCAGCAGCTCCATGTTGTGCTCGGCGGTCTTGCCGAAGCCGATCCCCGGGTCGAGCCAGATCCTCTCCTCCTCCACCCCGGCGGCGACCGCAGCATCGACCCTCTTGGCGAGGAACTCCCTGACCTCGTCGACCACGTCGCCGTAGACGGGGTTCTGCTGCATCGTCCTGGGGCTGCCGAGCATGTGCATCAGGATCACGGTGGCGCCGCGATCGGCGCACAGCGCCGCCATCTCAGGGTCCCCCCGCAGCGCGGTGACGTCGTTGACGATCGTGGCCCCGGCGTCGAGGGCCGCCTCGGCGACCGCGCGCTTGGAGGTGTCGACGGAGATCTCCGCCTCCGCCGCACTCAGCTCCTGCACGACCGGCACCACCCGCCGCAGCTCCTCCTCGACGCCAACCTCTTCGGCCCCCGGCCGGGTCGATTCGCCCCCCACGTCCAGGATCGCCGCCCCCGCCCGGGCCAGATCCTCCCCATGCGCGATCGCCGCCTCCGGATCGAAATACAACCCCCCATCCGAAAACGAGTCCGGCGTCACGTTCACGACCCCCATCAGCTTCGGATTCATGATCGAAGTATCCAGGCATCCCTCCCGCGGGTGGCGCGGGGGAGGGGCCGAGAACGAACACCTCGCCCGCAGGCCCCTCCCCCCGCGACAGGACCCGCGGGCCGGGGAGGCAGGAGCTGCTTAGTGACTATCCGAAAACTCGCGTGTGCGACTGGCGAGCGCCGGACCGAGCG
>JBBDYP010000027.1:0-6598 GCA_040900615.1 Solirubrobacterales bacterium
GGGGACCTCACCGACCCGAACGGTGCGCGCTACCAGGCTGCGCCACGCCCCGAGAACGGCGATTATCTCAGAGCAGCGCTTCGGCGCGGCGCTCACCCCTGGGGGACCGCCGCTACTTTGCCGCGCCAGCCGGTTCCCAGCTATGACAATGACCCGCAAGCTCCCGCTTTTCATCGCCCTCGGCCTGCTGGCGCTGGCGCCGGCGACCGCCCGGGCCTATCTGCCCGCCGGCTTCATCGGGATCTCTCCGCAGAACCCATCCGCCAGCTCGGACTTCGAGCTGATGCGCGAAGCGGGGGTGAGGAGCGTGCGGCTACCCCTCAACTGGTCGGGCATTCAGGCCGAGAGTCCGCTCGTCGCCGAGTCGGACTGGACCGCGTTCGATCGCGAGGTCGAACTGGCGGCTGAAGAGGGGATCCGGGTGATGCCGTTCATCTCGAGCACGCCCCGCTGGGTGGCGCCGGAGTCGATCGCCCTGCCCGTGAACAGCGCCTGGCAGCGCTGGGCCTGGGCCAACTTCGTGCGTGCGGCGGCGCACCGCTACGGCCCCTGGGGCACCTTCTGGGAAGAACACCCGGACCTGCCGTTCGTGCCGATTCGCAAGTGGGAGATCTGGAACGAGGAGAACATCGTCACCTTTGCCGCGCTGCCGGACCCGGGAGGGTTCGCGGTTCTCCTGCGGATCGCCGGCCGCATCCTGCACAACGCGGACCGTGGGTCCCAGGTGATCGTCGGCGGCCTCTTCGGGCGGCCGCTGCAGATCCCGCCCAACGTCGCCTCGGGCGACTTCCTCTCACGCCTGTACCGGGCGCGGAATGTGAAGCGCTACTTCGACGGCGTCGCGCTCCACCCCTACGTCGCCGATGTGCGTGCGATGGGCGCGCAGCTGGCCAACCTGCGGCGCATCATGCAGACTCACCACGACGCCGCCGCCTCGCTGTACGTGACCGAGCTGGGGTGGGGGTCTCGGAGCGGTCCAACGCGCTGGGAGCGCGGTCTCTACGGACAGGCGAATCAGCTCTCGCGAGCGTTCGGGATGATCTCCGCCCAGCGGTTGAACTGGCGCATCGGCGGGGTCTGGTGGTTTACCTGGACCGACGAAGGCGGCACCTGCCAGTTCTGCAGCTCCGCCGGCCTGTTGACCGAGAAGCGGGAGGCCAAGCCGGCCTGGTACCGGTTCAACGCCTGGACGGGCGGCGATCCCGACACGGTCCCGCGGGCCCTGTTCTCGGACTGAGTTAGGCTCCGCCGGGACCTTCTACCCGACACAAGGAGACCTTCGATGGCTTTCTCGGTACCCGATCTGCCGTACCCCTACGACGCGCTGGAGCCCCACATCGACGAGGAAACGATGCGGATCCATCACGACAAGCATCACCAGGCCTACGTCGACAAAGCCAACGGCGCCCTCGAGGGCACCGAGTGGGCAGACCGCGACGTCGAGGACGTTCTGCGCAACCTCTCGAGCCTGCCCGGCGACAAGCAGGCCGCGGTCCGCAACAACGCCGGCGGCCACTACAACCACACCCTCTTCTGGCAGATGATGAGCCCCGACGGTGGCGGCGAGCCAGGCGGCGAGCTGGGCTCCGCGATCACCGCGGCCTTCGGCTCCTTCGACGCCTTCAAGGAGGAGTTCAAAAACGCCGGCATCGCCCGCTTCGGCTCCGGCTGGGCCTGGCTGGTCAAGGACTCCTCCGGCCTCGCCGTCGTCTCGACGCCGAACCAGGACTCGCCGATCTCCGACGGCAGCACCCCGCTGCTCGGCTGCGACGTCTGGGAGCACGCCTACTACCTCAAGTACCAGAACAAGCGTCCCGAATACCTCGACGCGTTCTGGAACGTCGTCAACTGGGACTACGTCGCCGCGGCCTTCGGCGGCTGAGCGCTAATTGATCGGGGCCGGTCGCGCCGCCTCCGGGTGGCGCGACTCGGTCCCGTCGTCGGCGTCCGGGATGTGTGACATCGCGTGCTCGGCTAGGGCCGTGATGGTGAGGCTGGGATTGACGCCGACGTTGGCGGGCACGGCGGCGCCGTCGCAGACCAGCAGGTTCTCGTAGCCGAAGACGCGCTGGCGGCTGTCGACGACGCCGTCCTCGGGGCCGTGGCCGATCACGGCGCCGCCGAGGATGTGGGCGGTCGTCGGCACGTTCATCAGCGCCTCGGTGGTCGAGCTCTGGGCGATCCCGCCGGTGCGCTTGGCCAGCCACTCGGCGGCCTCGTTGGCGACCGGGATGAAGGTCGGGTTGGGCTTCTCGGGGTCCTGTTCGGTCTGCAGGCGGACGTCGCCGGAGCGCTTCAGGGTCGGCCGCAGCGCAATCGCGTTGTCCAGCGTCTGCATAACCAGCAGGATGATCGTGCGCCGCGACCAGCCTTTCGGCCAGAGGGTCTTCGCGAAGCGGCCCGGATGCCGCAGGATCTGCGCCAGCAGCTTCAGCGGCCGGGTAACCCGGGTCCCGTCGCCGACCATCAGCGTGTAGAGCATGCTCATCGAGTCGCCGACCTTGCCGTAGGTGACGGTCTCGATGTGGGTGTGGGGATCGGGGTAGATGCTGCCGCTGATCGCCACCCGCTTGGTCAGGTCGTCCGGGTAGTCGTCGGGGACGGTGACGGCGAGGATCATCTCGCTGTTCGTCCGCACCAGCTCGCCCAGCCGGGCCGAGATGCGCGGCAGCGAGCCGCCGAGGCGGCAGCGCTGCAGCAGTCGGTTGGTTCCGAGCGGGCCGGCGGCAACGATGACTCCGCGCGCCGTGAGGGTGCGGCGGCCGCGCCCGGAGAGCATGCCCGAACGCTCGCTGACGACGGCGTAGCCCTCGCTGCCGTCGTCGGCGCCGAGCGGGCGGATCTCGGTCACGGTGCGGTCGGGGGTGACCTCGACGCCGCGTTTCTCCGCCAGCCAGAGGTAGTTCTTGACCAGCGTGTTCTTCGCCCCGTGGGGGCAGCCGACCATGCAGCGGCCGCAGAGGTTGCAGCCGGTGCGGTCCGGCCCCTCGCCGCCGAAGAAGGGGTCGGGGACCGTCTTCCCGGGCTCGCCGAGGAAGACGCCGACGGGGGTCTTGCGGTAGGTGTCGCCGACGCCCAGCTCTTCGCCGAACTCGCGCAGCAGCTGGTCGGCGGGGTCGTCGTGCTCGTGGACGACGACGCCGAGCATCCGCTGCGCCTCGGCGTAGTGGGGGGCGAGGGCCCTCTCCCAGTCCTCCAGGTCACCCCACTGCGGGTCCTGGAAGAACTTCGAGGGCGGGACGTAGAGCGTGTTGGCGTAGCCGAGGCTCCCACCACCGACGCCGCAGCCGCTGACCACGGAGACGTCCTTGAACGGGCTGAGCCGGAAGATCCCCCGCAGCCCCAGCCGGGGCGCCCAGAAGTAACGGCGCAGGTCCCAGGTCGACTTCGGGAAGTCCTCGTCGCGGAAGCGCTTGCCGCACTCGAGCACGCCGACGGAATATCCCTTCTCAGCCAGTCGAAGCGCCGACACGGAGCCCCCGAACCCCGACCCGACCACGATCCAGTCGTAGTCGTAGCTCCGACCCTCCGGCGCCGGTAGGCGGGGTGAAGCGTCTTGTACTTTTTCGCTGCTTCCGCTCACGGCCAAGCTCCCCTTCCTCGAAAAAGTTAAGCGGAACCCCGCCTACCGGCGCCGGGTTCGGTGTTCAAGCCTCGTCTGGATCCAGGGGACGGAAGTCCGTGGTGCGGGCGCCGCAGACGGGGCAGAACCAGTCCTTTGGGATGTCCTCGAAGGCGGTTCCGGGCGGAATCCCCCCATCAGGGTCGCCGATCGCCGGGTCGTAGATGAACCCGCAGCTCTCGCAGATCCACATCGTCGCTTCTTTGGTCGCGGTCATGCCTGGATTTTAGTCAAGCTCATTTGTCGCCGAAGCTGACCGAGACCGGTTCGCGCTCGGCGGGGTTCTCGATCTCGAAGTACTCCCGCGCCGTGAAGTTGCCGATGTTGGCGATGACCGAGCCGGGGAACTGCTGGATGTCCGTGTTGTAGGACTGGACGTTGGAGTTGTAGATCCGGCGCGAGGCCTGGATCTCGTCCTCGAGCTCGGAGAGGTTGCGGCTCAGCTGCTGGAAGTTCTCGGTCGCCCGCAGGGTCGGGTAGTTCTCGGCGACGGCGCGGAGGTCGGTCAGGGCGCCGCTCAGGGCGGACTCGGCTTTGGAGCTGTCGGCGACGCTGTGGGCGGACATCGCCTCGGCCCGCGCTTTGGTCGCTTTCTCGAAGACCTCGCTCTCGTGCGTCGCATAGCCCTTGACCGTCTCGACCAGGTTGGGGACGAGGTCGTGGCGCCGTTTGAGCTGGACGTCGATCCCGCTCCATGACTCGTCGACGCGGTTGCGCGAGGCGATGATCGAGTTGCGCTTCCCGATGAAGTAGAGGACCGCGATGACGATGATCGCGACGACGACGATGATGGCGATGGTCATGAAGGCTCCTGTGGTCGACCCGGACTTGACGGTCATCCTAACGCCGATCGCCGGCGCCGAGGGCCGCTTCGGCGCCTAGGATCCGGCGATGAGCGCCAAGCAGGAAGCGCAGGACTGGGCCGAGACGGTTCGCCGCTACGGCGAGCGCAACGGCGTCACCTATGAGCCGGTGGGCGGGATCAACGCCAAGGACGCCCCGGTGGCGCTCTGCGTCGGCGGCGTCAACCGGCTCACCGGCCAGCTGGTCGAGGGGTTCTGGGGATCCTCGTGCGATGCCGACGAAAAGGAGATGGGCGGCCTCTTCGGCAAGACGCTGCTGCCCACCGCGATCCTCGCCAAGGCCCACATGCCGGACCTGGCGAAGGTGGTCCCCGCCTTCAACGTGGAGTCGATCGAGGGCCATGAGGTCGTCACCCAGCGCTTCTCACGCAAGGTCGAGTTCGAGTCGATCGACTTCAACAAGCGCTTCCTGGCGACGGTGCCCAAGGAGTACGACCCGGTCGCCCTGCGCGAGCTCTTCGGCCCCGGCTTCCTCGCCTGGGTGACGACGATGACCGGAGAGATCGACTTCGGCATCAACGATCGCCAGCTCTGGTTCCTCTGGCGGCTGCGCGAGCGCAGCGAGGCGGAACTGAAAGCCGCCCTGAAGAACGCCGGCGAACTGTTCAAGCGGCTGCAGGGGGAGATGGAGGAGAGCGGCATCCACACCTACCCGCCCGGCCCCTGGCACGCGGGCCTGGATCCCTTCCCGCAGGGCTAGGCGGGGTACTCGGGGTCGCCGGGGAGGACCACCCGGGGATCCTCGCCGCTGCCGAGGATCTTCGGCAGGATCGGCTCGACGGTGCGGTCGCGGTGGGCGGCGATCGCCTCGTCGGAGCTGCGGAAGGGGAGCAGGGACTCGAGCTGGTTGCGGGTCGGGAAGGCGATCGGCAGCTCGCCCGCCTTGTGGGCGGCGAGGGCGGCCGCCGGCGTGTACCAGGCGGCGGCGATCATCTCGATGCCGTCGGGCTGCGGTGGCGTGTGGGCCGGGGCGAGGGCGAGGTAGAACCAGGCGTCGAAGCGGGTGCTGACGACCTCCGGCGTGATCCAGCGGCAGAACGGCACCAGCTCCTCCTCCGCGGCCAGCTCGATCGTCGCCTCCTCTGCCAGCTCGCGCAGCGCGCAGGCCTTGTAGCCGGCATCGCCCTCGCCGTCAGCGGGATCGACAGAGCCTCCCGGGAAGACCCAGAGGCCGGGCATGAACTTGGCCTCCTTGGTGCGCTGCAGGAGCAGGACCTCGAGCGCCCGCTGGGAGTGCTTGCCGCCGCGCCTGAGGAGGACGATCGAGGCGGCGGGCCGCGGCGTCGAAGGTGGCCCGAAGTTCGGCAGCTCGCCCGGTCCGCGCACGCGCTCGCTCATATGACCACCCTATCTGGGCGCTGGCTGAAGGATTGGTGTGCCGATAGGCACCAATTCCCTTCAGCGGATTCGCGGAGGCGGGCTCAGCCGAGGGCGCGGCGGCGGGCGTGATGTCGGCGGTCGCCTCGTGGCGCGAGCGGACTTCGGCGATGCCGGAGAAGGCGGCGAGGGCATCGCTGAGCTTGGCGCTGGGGATCAGCAGGTCGAACTTGGCGCCGGCATTTGTGTGCTGATAGGACCCAAGACCCTTCAGCCGACTCCTGCCGGGCGGGCTCGCCGGATCCCCTGCCCGCGCGATCCGGGTCCTCACCCTCGGCGGAGCGCGCTCGCTTCGAAAGTCGGGCTAAGCGGCCTGGCGGAGCTGCGACGGCGCGGCCGCGGGCGCCGAGGCGACGGCGGCGCGGATCGACTCGGCGGTGATCTCCAGCAGGCGGAGCAGGTCGGCCTCGGAGATCGAGAGCGGGGGGACGAGGACGACGGTGTCGCCTAGCGGGCGCACGATCGCGCCGCGCTCGCGGGCCTCGAGCGTCACCCGGTGCCCCATCCGCAGCGCCGGGTCGTGGGCGCCGAGGTCGATCCCGACCATGAAGCCGCGGCCGCGGACCTCGACGACCTCGGGCATCGCCGCGATCTCCTCGAGCCGCTCCCAGAGCAGGCGGATCTTCGGCTGCAGATGCTCGATCGTCCGCTCTGACTCGAACACGTCGAGGTTGGCCAGGGCCGCCGCGCAGGCGAGCGGGTTGCCGGTGTAGGTGTGGCCGTGGAAGAAGGTGCG
>JBBDYP010000028.1:0-6502 GCA_040900615.1 Solirubrobacterales bacterium
CGGAGCCGCCGCGGAAGATCTTGCCCTCCTTGGTGTTCCAGTCGAGGATCGACTCCATCGTGTCCTCGACGCTGAGGATGAAGCAGGCAGAGCACTGCGGCGTCTCCTCGAAGCCGACGTTGAACCAGACCGGCGAGTTGAAGGCCGCCTTCTGGTTGAGCAGGATCGCGGTCAGCTCCATCTCGAAGGCCTCGGCGTCGTCCTCGGAGGCGAAGTAGCCGCCCTCGCGGCCCCAGTTGGAGATCGTCCCGGCTACGCGCCCGATCATCTGTTTGACCGAGGACTCGCGCTCGGGGCTGCCGAGCTGGCCGCGGAAGTACTTCTGGGCGACGATGTTGGTCGCGTTCTGGGACCAGCTCTTGGGGAACTCGACCCCGCGCTGCTCGAAGGCCGGGCTCTCGGGATTGCCGATCACCGCATCGCGGATCTCCCACTCGATCTGGTCGAAAGGATGCACGCCGGCGGTCGAGAATCGCCGCTCGATAGAGAGGCCCCGCAGACCGTTTTTGGGAGTACTGGTGGCGGTCTTGGACATCGAACTTCTCCTCTCGCAGCGACTTTCAGGGGTAACTACGCAGGATCGCTGACCAACCGGCGGAAAAAGTGACCGAAGACGCAAATAAGGCATTCCGAAGCGAGCCGGTCCCGACCTCCATTCTGTCAAGTCCCCAAAGTCGGCATTCGCGTTTCCGGCCGGTGGGCGCTCCGGGCCCCGCGGGCTCGCCGCGGTACGCTGAACACATGGTCGACGACCTACGCAGGGGCGCGGAGCGGATGGGCGAGCGCGCCAGCGCCGCCCGCGACGCGATGGGCGATCGCGCCAGCGCCGCCAAAGAGGCGATGGGGGAGCGGGCGACGGCTGCCAGGGAGGCCGTCGGCGAGCGCGCCACCGCGGCCAAAGAGGCGACCGCGGACGCCATCGCCGCGGTCAAGCCGAAGCTGCGCGGCGTTTCCCACGAGTGGGCCTTCTTCCTCTCGCTCGGCTTCGGCGCCGCCCTGATCATCCTCGCCAAGACTCCGAAGGCGACCCTGGCCGTCGGCATCTACGCCGTCAGCCTCTCCGCCCTGTTCGGCACCAGCGCCCTCTACCACCGGGTCAACTGGACCCGGCCCGCGGTGCGGCAGTGGATGCGGCGCCTGGACCACTCGATGATCTTCTTCCTCATCGCCGGCACCTACACGCCGTTCGCGCTTCTCGTCCTCCACGGCGCGATCGCCAGCGCGATCCTCGTCGTCGTCTGGATCGGCGCCATCGCGGGCGCCGCGGTCGAGATGATCTGGATCGACCACCCGAAATGGGCCTCGGCGCTGATCTACCTGGCGATCGGCTGGGTGGCGGTCGTCGCCTTCCCGGAACTGTGGTCCTCGATGGGGGTCCTCGGAACTTCGCTGGTGGCCGTCGGTGGGCTCCTCTACACGGCGGGCGCGGTCGTCTACGCGACCCAGCGTCCCAACCCCAATCCGGCGATCTTCGGCTACCACGAGGTCTTCCACCTCTTCGTCATCGCCGCCGCCATCGCCCACTTCTCGGCGATCGCCTTCTTCGCCCTGCCCGCGGCCTGACGAAACCTGCATTTCCGCTCACATAGGAGGGGAATGCAGGCCTCGCGCCTCTTCGCTACGCGGCCACGGCCTGCGCCGGCTCCTCGACTTCGGAGACCAGCTCGGCCAGCAGCTCCTCCAGCTGCCGCGACTGCTCGGGAGAGAGCTTGAGCCGGCCGTTCTCGTATTGCTCCTGGGCACGCGGGACCGGCAGTTCGGACTCGATCACGCGCCCGCCCATCGCGCCGAGGACCTTGCGGACCTCGGCCTGGGCCCAGACGGCGCCGAACATGCCGGTCGAGGCGCCGATCGCCGCCGCGGGCTTGCCCATCAGCGCGCTCTCACCGGCCGGCCGCGATGCCCAGTCGAGCGCGTTCTTCAGCACCCCCGGGATCGAGTGGTTGTACTCGGGCGTCGCCACCAGGACGGCGTCGGCGCCGCGGATCGCCTCGCGCAGCTCGCGCACGGCGTCGGGCATCGCCTCCAGTTCGGCGTCGGCGTCGTAGGGCGGGATCTCGCGCAGCCGCTCGAACTCGACCAGCTCCACCCCCGCGGGCAGCCGCTCGGCGGCGGCCCGCAGGAGGGCGCTGTTCAGCGAGTCCCGGCGCAGGCTTCCGGATATGCCGAGGACCCGCATCGTTACTCGGTCTCCGCCACGAGCTCCAGCTCGACCGCGATGGCTACCTCGTAGTCGAGCACCTCGCCGCCACTGGGCAGCTCGGCCTGCCAGTCGAGCCCGAAGCTGCGCCGGTCGACCGTCGCAGCCAGCGAGAGACCGACGCGGGCGCTGCCGCCAAGGTCCTCGCCGAGCTGGGCGAACTTCCCGGTTGCCTCGACCTCGTGCTTGCCGCCCCGGACCTCGAGCTCGCCGCGCAGTCGCACGGAGCCGTCGTCGGCGATGCTCAGCTCGGAGGAGGCGAACTGGAGCCGCGGGTGCCTTTCGGCATCGAAGAACTCCGGCGAGAGAAGGTGGCCCTTGAGCATCTCCTCGGAGATCGCGATGCTGGCAACCTCGACCGTGCCCTCGAGCTCCGGCTCATCGCCGCCGGTCAGGGTGGCCTCGTAGGACTCGAAGGTGCTGCGGAACGGCGAGAGGCCGTTGTGGACGACGGCGAAGCCGATCGAGGAGTGGACTGGGTCCACCTTGTGCGTGCCGACGGAAACCACCTGCTCGGTCTGCGTGCTCATCTTGGTTCCTTCCTCTTTAGGTTTCCTTAAGTTATTTGTCAATCAAACTATTGAGATAGAAACAATCGTAGCAGATAAGATTTCGCCTACAACTATTGTCCTGGCAACGTTCATCTGCGATGATCCGGCGGATGAGCGAGCAGGCAACCGCCACCCCGAGCGCCGCGAACGCGGTCGAGCGAAGCGGCGCCACCCCTCACGGCGACGCCTGGGGTGCGCTCTCGCGGACCCACGCCGCGGTCACCCAGCGGCTCCAGGAGGCACTGGCGCAGGCCGACTTCCCGCCGCTTCCGTGGTACGAGGTTCTCGCCGCGGTCGCCGACGCGCCGGACCAACGGATGCGAATGGGGGACCTGGCGGAGGCCCTCGTCATCACCCGCGGCGGCCTGACCAAGCTGGTCGACCGGCTGGTCAAAGCCGGCCTGATCGAGCGGACCTTCTGCGAGACGGACCGGCGGGTCAGCTACGCGACCCTGCTGCCGGCCGGCGCCGACCTGCTGGCGGAGATGCGCCCGGTGATCACCGACGAGCTGGCGCTCGCCTTCTCGGCCAACCTCAGCGATCGCCAGGCCGACGAGCTGCGGGAGACCCTCGACCGCGTTCGCGGCACCGCCTGCGGGACCGGCGGCTAGGCCAGCGTCGCGGCGGCCCGCTCTTTGGCGGACTCGATGATCGCCAGCACCGCCGCCTCCTGCCCGTCGCGCAGCAGCTCGATCGGGTCGGGGCCGCCGTTGACGATCCCCTCGAAGAACTCCTTGCGGTCCTGGTAGGTCGGCAGCGTCCCCTTCGCCCAGCCGCGGGCGTCGTTGAGGATCACCGCCAGGCGCGCGAACTCCTCGCCGAAGAGGTCGGAGACTTCGCGCTTCATCCGCTTCGCCAGCGCCGGCGAGGCGCCGGCGGTCGAGATCGCGATCGCCAGCGGACCGGTGCGGAGGATCGCCGGCAGGATGAAGTTGCACAGCGGCGGCACGTCGACCACGTTGACCAGCATCGCCCGCCTCTCGGCGTCGTCGTAGACGCCGATGTTGACCTCGCTGTCGTCGGTCGCCGCGATCACCATGAAGACGCCCTCGAGGTCGGCGGGGCCGTCATAGGCCCGCCGCTCCCACTGGATCGAGCCCTCGGCCGCCAGGTCCTCCAGCTCCGGGTGCGCGGTCGGCGCGATCAGGGTCACGCCGGCGTCGCAGGCGAGCAGGCCCTCGACCTTCTCGAGGCCGACGTCGCCGCCGCCGACGACCAGGCAGCGCCGCCCGCTCAGCTTCAGGCAGGCGATGTAGAACGGCGTCTCCAGCATGTCCCGCACGCAGGACTGGTCGCAGATCCCCTTGCGGAGCTGGCAGACGCACTCCTTGCCGGCGTAGGCCTGGGCTGGCATTCCCCGAAGGTTAGTGAACCGCGGTCGATGGGCCGAAATGTGGAGCCGGGGGCGACATATCGGCCCGTCGGCGGGCGGTTCGGGCGGTCAGATCGAGTCGAGGGTGAGGCGCAGGCCGTCTTCGAGGCTCGTCTCCGGGCGCCAGCCCAGCTCGCGTTCGGCCCAGCTCGCGTCGAGGGAGATCCGCCGCACCTCTCCAGCCCGCGGCGGCGCGAAATCCGGCTCGAAGCCCTCGGCGCCGCCCAACCGGCCCAGCGCCTCCACCAGTTCCAGCACGCTCTCCTCGCGACCGGTGCCGATGTTGATCGGGCCGGTGGTCCCCGAGGCGGCCGCCGCCAGGGCCGCGGCGACCACGTCGCCGACATATATGTAGTCGCGGGTCTGGGTGCCGTCGCCGAAGACGGTCGGGCGCCCGCCCGCGCGCAGCACGCCGCAGAAGATCGCGACCACCCCCGCCTCGCCGAGCGGGTCCTGGCGCGGCCCGTAGACGTTGCCGAGCCGCAGGGCGACGCTGGAGATCCCGTAGAGCCGCTCGTAGAGGGCCAGGTAGCCCTCGGCGGCGAACTTGCTCTGTCCGTAGGCGGCCAGCGGCGCGATCGCCGCCGACTCGTCGAGCGGCAGCTGCTGACCCTCGCCCTCGCCGTAGATCGCGCCGCCGGTGGAGACGAAGACGAACCGCCCCGAGCCGGCGGCGCGCGCCGCGTCGAGCACGTTGGCGGTGCCGCCGATGTTGACCGCGGCGTCGAAGGCCGGGTCCTCCAATGACTTGCGGACGTCGATCTGGGCCGCCAGGTGGAAGACGGTCTCCGGCCGCCTCTCGGCCGCCAGGGCCTTCAGCTGGGCGGCGTCGCGGATGTCGAGCTCGATCAGCTCGGCGCCCGCCTCCAGCGCCGCGTCGAGGTTGCTGCGGCGCCCGGTCGAGAGGTCGTCGACCACCGTCACCTCGTCACCTCGCGCGAGCAACCCGTCGACCAGATTCGAGCCGATGAACCCCGCGCCGCCGGTGACCAAGCACTTCATGGACTCGCCGATCCTACGGGGATCGGCGCGGGCCAGGCACGAGGGAGCGGCCGAGCGCCCCTGCTACCCTCGCCGCCCCATGAGGTTGATCGTCACCGAGAAGAACAACAGCGCCAAGAAGATCGCCGAGATCCTCGGCGCGGGCAGCGGTGGCCCAACCACGGACAAAACCTTCAAGGTCCCCTACTACATGTGGAGCGACGAGAACGGCGTCGACCAGATGACGATCGGCCTCAAGGGCCACGTCCTCGGCCCCGCCTTCCCCGAGGGCTACTCGAACTGGCAGAAGACGGACCTGCACGATCTGATCGACGCCGAGCTGATCAAGGAGCCGACCGACAAGAACGTCGTCAAAGCGATCAAAAAGGTCGCCAAGGACGCCGACGAGCTGGTGATCGCCACCGACTTCGACCGCGAGGGCGAGCTGATCGGCCTCGAGGCCCTGGAGGAGATGCTCGATGCCAATCCGCAGCTCGGCAACCGCGAGGGCACGGCCGACGGCACCCTGCGGATCAAGCGCGCCCGCTACTCGGCCCTGACCAAGGAAGAGATCGAGCGTGCCTTCTCCAACCTCGACGAGCTCTCCTACCCGCTTGCCAACGCCGGCGCCGCCCGCCAGGACATCGATCTGCTCTGGGGCGCGACGCTGACTCGCGCCGTCTCCCTCGCCAGCCGCCGCTTCGGCTCCAACTTCCTCTCGGTCGGCCGCGTCCAGAGCCCGACCCTGGGCCTGATCGTCGAGCGCGAGATGGAGCGCCGCGCCCATGTCGCCAAACCCTTCTGGGAGCTGTTCGCCAAGTTCGAGCACCCCGACGGGACCTTCGAGACCCACCACAGCGTCGACAAGTTCTGGGACAAGGCCGACGCCGACGCCGCCCTTGCGGGCACCAGGGCCCCTGGCGTCGTCAAGTCGGTCACGGCGCGCAAGAACACGCGCAAGCCGCCGACGCCCTACAACACCACCGCCTTCAGCACCGACGCCTCCAGCCGCCTCGGCATCTCTCCCGCCAGCGCGATGCGGATCGCCGAGGACCTCTACATGGACGGCTTCATCTCCTACCCGCGAACCGACAACACGGTCTACCCGGCCTCGTTGCCGCTGCGCGAGCTGGTCTCCTCGCTGGTCCGGGTCAAAGAGTTCTCGGCCGCCGCCGGCCTGCTCGACCAGCCCCAGCTGACGCCGACCCGCGGCAAGAAAGAGACGACCGACCACCCGCCGATCTACCCGACCCAGGCGATCCACCCCGGCGCCCTCGAGGGCCCGAAGAAACGCGTCTACGAACTGGTCGTGCGCCGCTTCCTCGCCACCTTCAGCCCGCCGATGATCACCGAGTCCACTCGCGCCGACATCGAGGCCGGCTCGGAGACCTACTTCGT
>JBBDYP010000029.1:0-6379 GCA_040900615.1 Solirubrobacterales bacterium
GGGCCGCCGTAGGCCTCGGGGATGTGGGTGTTCATCAACCCGACCTCCCAGGCCTTGTCGATGATGTCCTGGGGCCAGGTGCCGTCCTTGTCGTACTCCCAGGCGACCCTGCGCATCTCTTTCTCGGCGAAGCTGTGGGCCAGCTCGCGCAGATCCTTCTGTTCGTCGGTCAGGGTGAAGTCAACCACCGGTCGGAGCTCCTTTTCGTCGGTGCTTTAAGGCTTTCCGGAACGCCGCCGCCGAAGGAGGCGTTCCGCCGATTGACTGGTCAGTCAACCAGCACCAAGGTTAGCGAAACACCGCCCCCCATGTGGGGGGCTACCCTTGGGCGCGTGGGCCTGGCAATGGCGTTGTCCCCGAGCGGAAAGTGCTTGGTCGTCCTGCTCTTCACCGGCGTCGCGGCGCCGATCGCCGGTGCTGTCTTCCGCCGCGTTTCCGGCGGCTGGGACTCGATCGGAAAAGGCCCGTTGGCGATCGAGCAGCAGCTCCCCCAGGTCCCGCGGTACCTCGGGCCCCCCACGGAAGCGATCGATCCGGCGATCCAGGCGGCCGAAGTCCGCCAGATGCTGGAGGCCAAGGCGGACCGGCTGCGGCGGCGCGGCGCCGAGTCGCTCGACGTCGAGGCCGAGACCGCGCGGCTGCTCGAGCGGCCGCCCGCCCCCGCCGACCAGGATGCCGAGCTGCGGTTCGAGGTCCGCCAGCTGGTCGTCGCTCGCAACGAACGTCGCATGCACAGGGGACTCGAGCCGCTCGACGTCGAGGCCGAGACCGATCGCCAGCTCGCAGATTCCGTAGGATCGGGTTGATGTCCGACGGAGCCAAAGAGAACCTCTACGAGGTCGAGGAGCTGCTGATGCAGCCCGGCACCTACTTCAACCCCCAGACCGAGGTCGTGGTGGTCGTCGACGACTCCGCCTCGATCGACCAGGAGGTCTTCAACATGGAGGCCTACGAGGGCGCCGACTGGGTGCGGATCTCCGAGGAGACGCCGATCGACGAGGACGGCCGCGACCGCATCCTCGAGAAGTTCCAGACGCATTACCACCCGGGCTCGTCCGGCTCGGTCTCCGCCACCGCGCTCGAACAGGGCGACGAGGAGATGGACGCCGACGAGGACGGCCAGGACCCCGGCCGCGAGGACTAGGCAGTGCTGGCCGAGGGGGACGCCGCGCCCGACTTCACCCTGCCCGACCAGAACGGCGACGAGGTGACCCTCTCCGAGCTGCGCGATCAGACCGTCGTGCTCTACTTCTACCCCCGCGCCGACACCCCCGGCTGCACCACCCAGGCCTGCGGGGTCCGCGACCGCGGCGGCGAGTACGCCGCGGCGGGAGCGCGGGTGATCGGCATCTCCCCCGACGAGGTCGGCGCCCTGGAGAAGTTCGCCGGCAAGTACGACCTCGACTTCACCCTGCTCGCCGACGCCGACCACGCGGTCGCCGACGCCTACGGCACCTGGGTCGAGAAGTCGATGTACGGCAAGAAGTACATGGGCGTGCAGCGCGCGACCTTCATCGTCGGCCCCGACGGCAAGGTCGCCAAGGTCTTTCCCAAGGTGTCGCCGAAAAAGCACGACGACCTCGTGCTCAAAGCTCTGGAGACCGTTCCCGGCCCTACCGGGAACGGTCTCAAGCGCTCAGCGCAACGACGATGATGAAGCTGGCGTAGAGAACAAACCAGCCGACGACCGCCGGCAGCTTGAAGCGGCCGGCCCGGTGCAGGCTCTCGTAGGCGAGGATCCCGCCGATGACGCCGAGCGCGACGGAGAGGATCGCGTTGCCGTCCAGCGCCCAGTCGGTGAAGATCAGGCCGATCCCGACCGGGATCGTCGACTGGAAGACCATCGCCCCGCTGACGTTTCCGAGCGCGAGTGCGTCCTTGCCTTCCCGCACCCAGAAGAAGCTGTTGACCTTCTCGGGCAGCTCGGTCGCCAGCGGCGCCAGGATCAGGGCAAGCACGAGCGCCTCGACGCCGATGCTGTCGGCGATGCTGATCAGCTCCTCGACGAAGAGGTGGGCGCCGCCGACCATCGCCCCGAGGCCGACCAGGAGCTGGATCACGCAGAGGGCGAGGGCGGGATCGGAGCGGCGATCGGAGCGGCGCTCGAAGATCAGCGGATCGAGCGTCTCATGGCTCTGGATGTCACCGCCACCTCTCAGGGTGCGCCCGATGTAGAACACGTAGGCGGCCAGGAAGGCGATGCCGACCGGGATCCGCACAACCGCCGGAGGGCCCCAGGAAAGCAGGCCGGCGACCGCGAAGAAGGCGAGGAAGAAGAGTAGGTCGCGCTCAAGGGTCGGGCCATGAGCCGCCAGCCGGACGCCCTGATCGCGCCGCTCGCGATAGAGGTAGGCGAAGAGCCCGACCAGCCCCATCGCCAGCGTCGCCAGCAGGAAGGGAGCGCCGACGATCGCCCCGATCGCGACGTCCGAGGAACCCGCGGTCGTGTCGAGCAGCGCGACGATCGCGATCAGCGTCTCCGGCATCGCCGTACCAACCGCGGCGAGAACGCTGCCTACCGCGCCCTCGCCCAGGCCCAGCCTGTGACCGATCCACTCGACGGCGTTGGTGAACAGCAGCGCGCCGGAGAGGACGACCGCGAAGCTGAGCAGGAGGAGGACCGCTTCCACCTCGGGCAGGCTATCCGGTCGAATCGACGCGCTCGAGGCGGACCCGTAAAGCTTTGGGCGATGGCGCAGATCGAGAACCCGGCCGCCGGCGAGCGGATCGTCTTTGTCCAAACCGCGGCCGAAACCGGGGGCGAGCTGCTCGAGATGGATGACTTCTGGACGCACACGGACCACCGGACCCCCGAGCATGTCCACCCCGAGATGGAGGAGCGCCTCTTCGCTCTCTTTGCCGGGGATCCCGCCGGGCAGGGGCCAGAGAAGCTCGCTGCGCTGCTGGCCGAGTTCAGACGCGAGGTCGCTCCCGCCCCAACCGCCACCTGAGTTCGCCTGGCTGTGGCTGGCCAGGACGCAGGGAGGCCGACAAGGGGAGCGCACTCAGGTGCGTGACCCGCAGGCGGCCGACCGAGGACACCGCCAGCCGCAGCCAGGCGAACTCAGGCGAAGTAGAAGGCCAGGCCGAAGACGAAGTAGACGGCGAGCAGCTGCACGCCCTCGAACCAGGTCGACTCGCCGTCCTGGGTGACGTAGTTGGCGATCAGGATCGCCAGCAGGATCGCCCCCAGCTCGAAGCCGTTGAAGACCAGCGCCAGCGGATAGGGACCGAGGAAGAAGGAGGCGAGGACGAGGACCGGAGCGACGAAGAGCGCCACCTGGGCGCTGGAGCCGATCGCGATGTTGACCGCGAGGTCCATCTTGTTCTTCATCGCCACCAGGACCGCGACCCAGTGCTCGGCGGCGTTGCCGACGATCGCGACGACGATCACGCCGATGAAGAACTCGGAAAGGCCGATCGAGTGCGAGGCCTCGCTGATCGAGCCGACCAGGACCTCCGACATCACCCCGACCAGCACGCCGGCGATCGCCAGCGCCGTCACCGAGGTCCGGGTCGACCAGCCCCACGTGTCCTCGTCCTCGTACTCGGGGTTGAAGATGTCGCGGTGGGTCTTCAGCGAGAAGAAGAGGCCGATCACGTAGGTGGCGATGAGGACGACGGCGACCGCGAGGGAGAGGTCCTCGATCGTGCCGCCGTAGTGGATCGACTCGGCGCCCGGGGCCGGCAGGCCCTTGCCCTCGACCAGCTCGAAGATCGCCGGCATCAGTAGCGCCGCGGCGGCCAGCATCAGCATCGAGGTCTGAATGCTGGCGCCGGTGCGGCTGTAGGTCTGCTTGTCGCGGCCGATGCCGCCGGCCAGCATCGCGGCGCCGAGGACAAGCAGGATGTTGCCGATGATCGAGCCCACGATCGAGGCCTTGACGACCTCCTGCAGGCCCTGGCCCAGCGCGAAGAGGGCGATGATCAGCTCCGGCGCGTTGCCGAAGGTGACGTTGAGCAGGCCGCCGATGCCGGGTCCCGAGCGCGCCGCCAGCTCCTCGGTGGCACGCCCCATCAGCGCCGCGGTGGGGATGATCCCGAGGGCCGAGGCAGCGAAGACGACCGTCGCCTCGGCGCCGGCGATCTCGAGCGCCACCGCAAGCGGGATCAGCGGCGTCAGCAGGTAGGGCCAGCCGTTCGGCGTGCGGAGGAAGGAGGCGTCGAAGCGCGGCTGGCTGGGGGGACTGCCCTGGCTCACGGGCCGCGAAGCGTACGGATCGCAACGGCGAAGGGCGTCGCCGAGGCGACGCCCTTCGCAAAACGGATGACGCTAGGCCGCTACGGCGCCAGACTGGCGCACTTCTGCAGGTCCGCCGCGGATTCCACTTCCTGCAGGCAATCGAGGTAGGCCTGCTGGTCGCCGGAGGAGGAGCCGCCGGAGGAGGAGCCGCCGGAGGAGGAGCCGCCGCCGGAGGGGGCGCCTTCGCCGGTGAGCCCTTCCAGGAGCCCGCCGAGCCCTTCGCTGCCGCCACCTTCGAGCAGTTCGAGCGGGTTGACCCCGAGCTGACGGAAGAGATCTTCGAGCGGCTTCGCGCCAGAGGGTGCGGTGATCTCCTGCTTCTCGTTGACTCCGCCCAGGCTGAGGTCGAACTCGATTTCGACCTTTTCGTTGCTGGAGCCCTTCGGTTCGATCGTCACCGCGGCGGCGATCCTGCGGATGATGTCGTCGTCGCCGACGTAGACGTCCACGTGCGCGTCTTTCACCGCGCTCGTGATCTCACCCCTCGCCTCTTCGAGTTCGCCGATCGGCAGCGGCCCGGCGGCTTCGAGCTGGGCGCTGCAGGCTGGGTTTTCAGTCAGCTTGATGAGCGCGTCGATCGCGCCCGCCGTGTTGAGGTCGCCGCTGACCTTGGTCGTCGAGGTGCCGTCGACGTCGCTGCCGTCTTCGCTGGTCAGGTTTTCGATGAAATCACCGATCTTTAGGCCTTCGGCGGCCTTCTGGCAGGCGGTGACGTCGCCGGTTTCCTGAGGGCCCTGCTGCTGGGCCTGTTCGAAGCCGGACTTGACGAAGCCGAACGTGGTCGGGTCGACTTCGTAGTTCGTTCCTTCGAAGCCGATGAACGCGCGGTCGGAGAGCAGCGTCAGGGCGCCTTCGAAGTCGATCGCTTCGCCTTCGATCGTGCCGCTCGCCTTGGCGGTCATGTCCAGCTGTGGCAGTTCCTTGCCCTGGCTCTGGAACGGGCCGGAGAGGCTGACGTCGATGTCCCCACCTTCGTCGCCTTCGGCATTGACGCTGAGCGAGAGGTCGAGGTTGCCGCTCTTGACTCCTTCGAGCGTGGCGTTGTCGATGACCTTCTGGGGGTCTTCGCTGCTGCTGTCGCCACCACCGCCGCAGGCCGCGAACGCGGTCGCGAGGGCGGCCAGGGCCGCGAACAGCACGAAGTAACGGAAACGGCTCAAGAGATAGAGCTCCTCATTGATCGGAGACAGAATCGAACCCTGATCGTAGAAGCTGACGCCGATCCATGCCGAAGACGGCGGACGATCGTCTACGGCGGAGGCGGCGGCTCCTGCCCCCAGCGCCGCATCCCGGCTTCGATTTCCTCGTTGACGATGCGGACGACCCGCACCCTCGCGTAGCGCTTCGACTCCGCCGCCACCAGGTGCCAGGGAGCGCGCGGCTGGTCGGTGCGGGCCAGCATGTCCTCCACCGCCTCTTCGTAGGCGCCGCGCTTCTCGCGGTTTTCCCAGTCTTCCGCCGTCAGCTTCCACGATTTCAGCGGGTCCGCGGCGCGGCTTTCGAATCGCTTCAGCTGCTCCTCGGCTGAGATGTGCAGCCAGAGCTTGACCAGGATCGCCCCCTCGTCGGCGGTCGTCCGCTCGAAGGCGTTGATCTCGTCGTAGGCGCGCAGCCACTGCTCGCGGCTCGCCAGGCCCTCGACCCGCTCGACCAGGACCCGCCCGTACCAGGAGCGGTCGAGGACGGTCATCCCGCCCCATCCCGGCAGCGCCGGCCAGAAGCGCCGCAGGAAGTGATGACGCTTCTCGTCCGCGGTCGGGGCGGCGAACTGGGAGACCCGGACATGGCGCGGGTCGAGCGGGGCGACGAGCCGTTTGATCGACCCGCCCTTGCCGGACGCGTCCCAACCCTCGAAGACGACGCAGAGCGGTGGGCCCAGCCGCTTCTCGCCGATCAGCCCCCCAAGGGTGAGCCGCAGCTGCGCCAGGCGCTCCCAGGCGGTGCGCAGCTGGCGCTCCTCCTCGCGGCGATCGAGGCTCGGGGTGAGGTCGACGTCGTCGAGGCGTCCCACGGGGCGATCGTAGCCCCCGCTCGCTCCGCCGTGGCCGTCGCGCGCTTGGCCGGTGGAGGGGATCCGGTCACCCTGCGGGCGAATTCAGTCGCGCGCCCTATCGGGCGCGGCTCCCGATGTTGCTG
>JBBDYP010000030.1:0-6320 GCA_040900615.1 Solirubrobacterales bacterium
TGGCGATGGAGATGGGCGCCGACGTGGTCAAGCTCAACATGCCGAAGATCGACCCCGCCAAGGACAAGGACGCGCCCGCTCCCTACAACGAGATGGAAGTCGACCAGGCGGAGGCGATCCGCCAGTGCGTCGAGTCCGCGGGGCGGGCGCTGGTCGTGCTCTCCGGCGGCTCCAAGACCGACGACGAGACCGTCCTCCAGAACGCCCGCGACGTGATGGAGGCGGGCGGCTCCGGCGTCATCTTCGGCCGCAACGTCTGGCAGCGCGAGTGGAACGAGGCGCTGGAGATCATCGGCCAGATCAAGGAGACGTTGCTCTCCAGCGTCCGCCGCACCCCCTAAGCGTCGATAGCCGGCGCATCTCGGGGTCTTCGGTCGCTTGGCTCGGGTCACGCACTGAAGTGCGCTCCCCTCGCCTCACTCCCTGCGTCCCCCGATCTGCTTGGCTCTCGACGCTTAGTTCTCTCCTCTCAGCCCTTAAGGGGGCATGAGAAGAGAGAGGCTGGGTAGCGCGGTCCTGCTCCTACTCGCGGCGGCGATTCTGCTGCGGCCGTGGGAACAGGGCTGGGGACCGGGCGAGGACGAGCCGCGCAGCGCCCGGGCGCTGGTGACCCGCGTCGTCGACGGCGACACGATCGAGGTCCGATTCGAGGGCGGCGAGGAGGACGTGCGCCTGATCGGCGTCGACACGCCCGAGACCGTCGAGCCCGGCGCCCCGGTGCAGTGCTTCGGGCCGCGGGCGTCGGGCTTCAGCCACCGCCTGCTGGAGCGGCGTCGCGTGCGGCTCGTCTTCGGCGTCGAGCGCCGCGACATCTACGGCCGGCTGCTCGCCTACGTCTACCTGGGCGACCGCTTCGTCAACGCCGCCTTGATCCGCCGCGGCCTCGCACGGACGCTGACGATCCCCCCGAACGACCGCTTCGCAAGCCATTTCAAGCGACTGGAGATGCGGGCGGCAAGGGGCGGCCGGGGTCTCTGGGGTGCGTGTGAATCTTGAGCGAAACATAAATCCTGCAAGATCCTTTGCTACGGTGCCCGCGGCTCCCCGGGAGCCATGACTATGAGAATGCGACAGAGCATCTCCCAGTTCGAGACCGCTTTCGAACAGGAGACTTCACTTGAGCGCCGCCGGCGCGAGCAGCTGCGCCGCCGCGCCGCGAACCGCTCGAGGGCCCGCAAAATCAACCGCACCGAGCAGGAGGGCAAGGTCCGATTCAGTGTCCTCGCCGTCTGCCTGACCGTGACCGTGGTCGTAGTCGTCGTGGCGATGTTCGAGGCGTTGGCCTTCCTGATGGCCTAGCGCTCCGCGAACGAATGCCGACCTTGAATAGACTCGCGCGCCGATGGCTCGACGCTCACTGAAGCCGCAGCTCAACCAGATCCGCGCCTGGGTGCACCAGGGACGGACTGATGCCTGGATCGCCCACCAGCTGGAAATCAGCGCCACCGAGCTGCGCGAGTTCCGCAAGCAGTACGACCTCACTCCCGACGACGAGAACGCCGGCTCCGGCGAAATCGACCTCCGCGACGAGATCGAAGCGGAGATCGAGGCCGCCGCGGCCGAGCAGGAGCAGGTCGAAGAGACTGAAGAAGAGGGCGAGGGCGAGGAAGAAGGCGCCGAGGAGGGCGGCGAGGGCGAAGGCGAGGGCGGCGGCGCCGGGCGCCCGCGGCGCAGGCGGCGGCGCGGGCGGCGCGGCGGTCGTGGTCGGCGCAAAGAGCTCGAGGCGACCTTCGATCACGGCGAAACCGAGGGCTACGGGCTCTGGCTCGACGCCGCGATCAAGGACAACCCGGTCTACGCCGAGCACTGGGCGGGCAAGAAAGACGTCACGGTCCGCATCGAGGCCGACCAGATCGTGATCCGCCGCGCCGGGGCGGACGCCCCCGAGCGCGACGAGTCCGAAGCGGACTCGGACTCAGACTCAGACGATTAGCTGCCTGCCGCCGGCGAAGTCGCCGGCACCGCGCAGGTAGAGCCAGAAGGCGGCGTCGGCCAGGGATTGTGCGTCGCCCTCCGCCGCAGGAGCGACGTCGATCGCGACCTGCAGGCACCAGTCGGTGCCGCGGCCGTAGAGGTCGGCCAGCTCGGCCGCGGTGAAGGTCGCCCCGATCCGCCGCCGCAGCTCCTCGCGGACCGCGTCGACGACCCGGTCGGCGAGCCTGCGGGCCCGCGGGTCGGTGAGGGCCTGCAGCTCGCGCCAGCCCTCCTCCCACTGGAACAGCGCGTTCTCGAGCGGATAGCCCACGCGCCGAGGTTACCCAGCTAGGCGCCTGGCGTATCCGGGACTTCGCGCAGGGGGGCGTTGCGCGGGCCGCAGGTGCTCGGGTCGAGGGGACCGCGGACCCGCCAGACGGTGACGGGGCCGCTGCGCAGGACCGGGGTCACGGCGTGCTCGCCGCGCAGCCAGCGGGCCTCGGGCGAAGAGATTGGCTGGTCCGGGTGGAGGAAGTTGAGGAACGGCGCCGTCACGAGGTAGTCGAGATCGGCCGCGTTGACGGCGGCCCGGAACTCCCCGCAGTTGGGGATCGCGTTGAAGGCGCCGTGCGGCCCGTCGACACCGAGGTAGACGACTTCGTTGGAGAGGTCGGTGCCGTAGAACCCGTACTGGGCGAAGCCGGCCGTCGTCCCGGCCAGCCCGATCCGCGCGTCCCCCACGTCCCGCGCCCAACGGTAGGCGGAATCGAGGTTCATGCCCGGGATGCTTTCGTCGGCGACCTCGTTGCGGAAGCGTTCGTCGAGGTAGTGGCGCTGCACCGGGTATCCGATCGCGACCACCGCGAGCGCGAGCGCCGCGAAGCCGGCGGCAACGATGCCGCGGCTGGCGCCCCGTCCCCGCGCCAGCCCCAGCGCCGCGGGCACGAGCACCGCGAGGACGACGACGAGCAGCGCGAATGGGCGGGCGGGGTCCCGGACGACCGCGTCGGAGCGGTCGGTGAGGAGGAGGACGAGCACCAGTGCGCCGAGGAGCCACGTCTGGCGCCGCCCCGCGTCGAGGAAACGTGGGAGCGGCACCAGCACCAGGCCGGCCAGGAGGGCCGCGTAGACGTAGCGAACGTTGATCCCGAACGCCTCGGGCGCACCCTCGGCGCCGGCGGCGCTGAGCGGCGTGAAGACGTAGGCGACGAACCCGAACAGGGCCACGGCGCCGATCCAGCGAACGACCCGGTCCCGCCCCCTCAGCATCGCCAGCAACGCCGCCACGACCGCTCCCCCCAAGACGAGCGGCCAGAGCGCGCCGAAGGCGTCGTGCAGGCCGGGGAAGAGGTAGTCGCGCCAGACGCCGGTGTCGGTCGCGTAGTGGGCGATGCTGAAGTCGGGCCTGCCGATCTGGAGCCGCTCGGGGTGCGGCAGCGAGATCGGGCCGAGGTGTTCCAGCGCGGGCAGCGGGTTGCCGGCGACGACGAGGTTGCGCAGGTACCAGAAGCCGCCGCCCAGGAGGACGGGGACGAACCACCACCCCGCCGCCGCCCAGCGCCTCCCGGCCGGCGCCAGCGCCAGCACCGCGACGCTCAGCGCCGCCGCCATCGCCAGCGCCGTGACCTTGGTCCCGGCCGCCAGCCCCACCGCCAGCCCCGCCGCCGCCAGCGGCCAGCCGAGCGGCAGCGACCCCATCGCGTGGGAGCGTCGGGGCGCCCAGGCGTTGACGAGGATCGCGATCGCCGCCAGCAGCAGCGCCGCCGCCATCAGATCGTTCTTGGCCGCCCCCGGCTCGCGGACGACCAGGGTGTGGCACTCGAGCAGGATCGCCACCGCGACGACGCCGAGAGGCCCCCGTCCATATGGCCTCCCCACGCACCACGCCGCCAGGAACGTCACCGCCAGCCAGCCGTAGTTGAGGAACAACGACAACGTGTCCCGCCCCGTCAGCGAGATCCCCACCGCGTGGAGGAGCTCCGAACCCTGCGGGTAGAACCAGTTCGTGAACACCGTGTCCACGTGGTGCATCCCCGTCACCGAATGGCTCTGCGCCATGTCCGCCGCGAACGGCAGGTGGTACCAGAGCGAATCGAAGTTGAAGATCCCCCGGTCCAGCGCATGCTTCGTCGTCAGCGCCCAGTGCCCGACGACCACGGCGATCACCCCCGTCATCACCAGCAACTGCCAGCCGCTCTGGCCGGCGGGTCCCGTCGGTGCGGCATCCCCAACGGTGCTCCGCGCTGGACGCGCCTCCGCGCCGCGGGGGACCCCCGTCCCACGGCCACCCGCCGGATAGAGCGCGGTGGCAGCAGCGACGAAGACCGAAGCGGCGACGAGCGCCCCCGCGTAGAACAGCCCGAAGGTCCCGAGGATCTCGCTGATCCAGGTCAGCAGAGCGATCGCGACGACGATCTCGACGAGCCGAGCGGGAGCACCTTCCCAGGCAGGAAGTAGGCGTCGGCGGAGGAGAAAGGCGCTCAGACCCAGCGAGAGCGCGACTAGGGCGACCTGGGCGGCTCCCAGGAGGTAGGAGCCGAGACTAACCATCGGCGGGCCCTGAGCGGCCTCTCAGCCGCCGAGGCCGCGAACCACGACCGGGGTCTCGCCTTCGGCGACCATCCCCTGGGCGCGTGCCTCGCGATCGACGACGATCGGGTCCTCGGAGGACTGGACCCGTTCGTGGAGCCTGGTGTTGGCGCGCTGCAGCTCGTGCAACTGCGCTTTCGCCGCCGTCGTCGCCGTGTAGGTCTTGACGAAGTCGATCGCCGGGTTCAGATACGAGTAGAGGACCGCCGCCAGGACCAACGTCAGCGCGACTCGCCCAACCCGGTCCCACTTGACCCGGCTCGGCCCGCTGCGGGCCGCAGGGCGGCGCTTGCGGGCGGCAGGGCGCCGGCGAGTAGCGGCTACGTTCCGTCCTGCGTGCGCCCGCGCTGCCATACCCGGTGCTTTGCGGCCGGGCCCCGCTTTCCTTCATCTAGCCGCGGCGTTGGACGAATGCCTGCAATCCAGGAAATTCAGCGGCAGAGCCAAGCTCCTCCTCGATCCGCAGCAGGCGGTTGTACTTGGCGACGCGGTCTGAACGGGAGGGGGCTCCGGTCTTGATCTGGCCGGCGCCGGTGGCGACGGCGAGGTCGGCGATCGTGGTGTCCTCGGTCTCCCCCGAGCGATGCGAGATGACCGCGGTGTAGCCGGCCTTGCGGGCGGTGCGGATCGCCTCCAGGGTCTCGGTCAGGGTGCCGATCTGGTTGACCTTGACGAGGATCGAGTTGCCGACCCCGAGCTCGATCCCGCGGCGCAGGCGCTCCGGGTTGGTGACGAAGAGGTCGTCGCCGACCAGCTGCACCCGCTCGCCGAGGCGCTCGGTGAGGAGCTTCCAGCCGTCCCAGTCCTCCTCGTCCATGCCGTCCTCGATCGAGACAATCGGGTATCGCGAGCAAGCGTCCTCCCAGTAGGCCACCATCTCCTCCGGGGAGAGGCTGCGCCCCTCGTGCTCGAGGACATAGGCACCGTTCTCGAAGATCTCACTGGTGGCCGGGTCGAGGGCGATGAAGACGTCGCTGCCGGGCTCATATCCGGCCGCCTCGACTCCTGCCAGGACCGCCTGCAGCGCCGCCTCGTTGGAGTCGAGGTTCGGTGCGAAACCGCCCTCGTCGCCGCCCGCGGTCGAGAGGCCGCGCGAAGAGAGCGACTTCTTCAAGGCGTGGAAGACCTCGGTCCCGATCCGCAGGCACTCCGAGAAGCTGCCGGCCCCGGCCGGGACGACCATGAACTCCTGGAAGTCGACCGAGTTGTCGGCGTGGGCGCCGCCGTTGAGGACGTTCATCATCGGCACCGGCAGGACCGTCGGCGCGCCGCCCCCGTAGAGCTCGGCCAGGTAGCGGTAGAGCGGCTGCTGGGAATCAGCCGCGGCGGCCTTCGCGGCGGCGAGCGAGACGCCGAGCAGCGCGTTGGCACCGAGGCGACCCTTGTTGGGGGTGCCGTCGAGCTCGATCATCGTCTGGTCGAGGGCCCCCTGTTCGAGGGCGCGGGCGCCGGTCAGCGCGGCGGCTATCTCGCCGTTGACGTTGGCCACAGCGCGCGAGACGCCCCTGCCGGCCCAGGCATCGCCGCCGTCGCGGAGCTCGACCGCCTCGAACTCGCCGGTGGAGGCCCCGGAGGGTACGGCGGCAAGGCCGCGGGCGCCGGACTCGAGGGTCACCTCGACCTCGACGGTGGGGTTACCGCGCGAGTCGAGGATCTGGCGCGCGTGGATGGAGGAGATGACGCTCACGGGCGCGCCAGTCTATTGACCCGCACGGCGAATAAGTCGCGCGCGCTGCTGCCGATGGCGCAGGGGACCCGGTCACCCTGCGGGGCGAATTTGTCGGGTGCTTGGCCGGCGCAGGGGATCCGGTCGCCCT
>JBBDYP010000031.1:0-23720 GCA_040900615.1 Solirubrobacterales bacterium
CCCGTAAGGGCGCGCGACTGAATTCGCCCGCAGGGTGACCGGATCCCCTGCGCCGGCCCAGCACCCGACAAATTCGCCCCGCAGGGTGACCGGATCCCCTGCGCCGGCCCAGCCCGCGAGCCCTCTCCCTCTAGAGCCGGCGGGCGAAGGTCACGGCGACGACCCTGGCGGCTCCCGCCGCCCGCAGGGCCTTGGCGCATGCGCTCAGGGTCGCGCCCGTCGTGAGGACGTCGTCGACGAGGAGGACGCTGCGCGGCACCGCTCCACGTGCGTGGATCTGGGGCGGGTGACCGATCCGCTCGGCGCGGCGCCGGCCGACCTGGCGACCGCCTCCGCGCCTGGCGAGGCAGGGCTCCAGATCAGCGTCGAGCCGCTCCGCCAGGGCGGCGGCCAGCTCGCCGGCGGGGTCGAAGCCGCGACGGCGCAGTCGCGAGGGCGCCGGCGGCACCGGAACGATCGTGCCGCTCAGCATGTGGGCCGGCGCCAGCCAGTGGATTCGATCCGCCATCAGCCCGGCGACCGGGAGCAGGTGACGGAACTTCAGCGCCGCGACGAGGTTCCTCGCCACTCCCTCGTGCGGGGCCGAGGACCAGGCCCGGTCGAGGCCGGGTGGCCCCTTCCCCGGCAACGGCTCGGCGTCGGCGAGGCGCCGTGCGCAGCGGGTGCAGACGACCGCCTCGACTCGGCAGGATCGCCCGCAGGCGGCGCAGGTGGGCGGCACCAGACCGGCGACGACGGCATGCATGATCTCCATGCCGCGATCCTGCGGGACCGGGGCGCACCCGTTGCGCTCACTTCGGACAAGAAGCGTCAGGACTTCGTCGCGCGATCCGCGCTCAGTGGCGGCGACCGGCGATCGCGCCGATCAGCACCGACCCGGTCGGGATCTCCGCCCCGGGCAGGACGATCACCTCGCGCAGGCGGCTGCCGGCGCCGATCCGGGCGCCGTCGCCGATCACCGAGGGTCCGTCGATGCGGACGTCGTCGCCGATCTCGCAGCCCGGGCCCAGCAGGACCGGGCCCCTCAGCTTGCCCTCCTCGCCGTCCGGCGAGCCGCTGCGGAACCCGTCCACGACCTCTCCCTCGCGCTCCACCTCGACGGCGCCGCTGAGCGCGTCGAGATTGCCCGCGCGCAACTCCTCGAGGTTGCCGATGTCGTTCCAGTAGGCATGGATCTCGTGGGAGTAGAAGGGCACGTCACCCTCGAGCAGGCGCGGGAAGACGTCCATCGCCCAGTCCGCGAAGCCGTCGGGATCGTCGGGGCCGGCCGCTTTGCTCGTCCCGGGAGCCGGGAAGAAGTCGAAGATCTCGGAGCGGAACATGTAGATCCCGCAGTTGGCCAGGTCGGAGAGCGCTTCGGCGGGTTTGGGCTTCTCCTGGAAGCCCTGGATGCGGCCGTCGGCGCCGGTGATCGCCACCCCGAACTGGCTGGTGTCGTGGACCCGCTTGGTCGCCAGCGTCGCGATCCCATCGTGGGAGTCGTGGAACTCCCGCATCGCCGCCAGGTCGATGTCGGTGAGCGCGTCGCCGGAGATGACGAGGAAGGAGTCACCGAGGAACTCCGCCGCGTTGCGGACCCCGCCCGAGGTGCCAAGGAGCTCCTGCTCGTGGCTGTAGGTGAGTTCGACGCCAAAAGCCGAGCCGTCGCCGAAGTGATCCTGGATCAGCTCCGGGAACCAGTGGAGGTTGGCGATCGTCTCCTCGAAGCCATGACGAGCGAGGAGGCGGACGATGTGCTCCATCACCGGCCGGTTCAGCACCGGCACCATCGGCTTCGGCATCTCGTAGGTGATCGGGCGCAGGCGGGTACCCAGACCGGCTGCGAGGACCATGGCGCGCATCGCGCGCCACGCTACCGAACCGGCGACCCGTCGGCGTGGCAGAGTGCACCGGCGAGGATGCCGCCCGCCCCCGACCAGCACGCGAGCGCGCCGCCGCAGGGGCTCGGCCCGGCGGAGGTGCAGGAACGAATCGAGCGGGGCCAGACCAACGGCGGCGCCCAGCCGACGAGCCGATCGCTGGCGGAGATCCTCCGCGCCAACGTCCTCACGCGGTTCAACGCGATCCTCGGCGCCCTGCTTGTCGCGATCCTCGCCGTCGGCCATCCCCAGGACGCCCTGTTCGGCATCGTCCTCGTCGCCAACGCGTTGATCGGCATCGTCCAGGAGCTGCGGGCGAAGCGAACGCTGGACCGGCTCGCCGTTCTCAGCGCGCCCCGTGCGCGTGTGGTCCGCGGCGGGCAGGAGGTCGAGGTGGCGGTCGAGGACGTGGTCCTCGACGACCTGGTCATTCTCAGTGCAGGCGACCAGGTGGTCGCCGACGGCGTCGTCGAAGCGGGACAGGGACTGGAGCTCGACGAGTCGCTCCTCAGCGGCGAGTCGGACCCGCTCGAGAAGCTGCCCGGCGACCCGGTGCTCTCGGGCAGCTTCGCCGTCGCCGGCGGTGGCAGCTACCGCGCGACGGCGGTGGGCCCGGAGGCCTACGCGCGCAAGCTCGCCGCGGAGGCGCGCCGCTTCGCCCCGGCGCGTTCGGAGCTGATGGAGGGCATCGACCGCATCCTCCGCTACGTGACCTGGGCGATCTTCCCGATCGCCGCGCTGCTGCTGAGCAGCCAGCTGCGCGCCAACGACGACCTCAGCGGGGCCGTGAGCGGGACGGTCGCCGGCCTGGTCGGCATGGTCCCCCAGGGGCTCGTCCTGCTGACCAGCATCGCCTTCGGCGTCGCCGCCATCACGCTCGCCCGGCGCCGCCTGCTGGTGCAGGAGCTGCCGGCGGTCGAGGGGCTGGCCCGCGTCGACGTCGTCTGCTTCGACAAGACCGGGACCCTGACCGACGGTTCGATCGTCTTCGACCGGATCGAGCGGCTCGACGGCACGACCCCGATCGAGCAGGCCCTCGGGGCGCTGGCCGCCGAACCTGATCCCAACGCGACCCTGGCGGCGATCGGTGCCGCCTTCGACGCGCCGGAGGACTGGACGCGGGTCGCCGCGGTCCCGTTCTCCTCGGCGCGCAAGTGGAGCGCCGCCGCCTTCGACGGACACGGGACCTGGGCGCTCGGCGCGCCGGAGATCGTCGGGACGCCGGGGAGCCCCGACCTGGAGCTGGCCGGCGAGCTGGCCGCCTCGGGCCGCCGCGTGCTCCTCCTCTGCCGCACCGACGCACCGCTCGACCCGGGAGCAGATCGCCTACCGCCCGGCCTGAGCGGCGAGGGGCTGGTCCTGCTCGAGGAGCGGCTGCGGCCCGACGCCGCCGAAACGCTGGCCTACTTCGCCGAGCAGGGCGTGGCGCTGAAGGTGATCTCCGGAGACAATCCGCGCACGGTCGCGGCCGTCGCCGCCCGCGCCGGGATGCAGGACGCAGAGGCATACGTCGACGCGCGCGAGCTACCCGACGAGCAGGCGGCGCTCGGCGACGAACTCGAGCGGCGCTCGGTGTTCGGGCGCGTGGCCCCGCACCAGAAGCGGGCGATGGTGGAAGCGCTGCAGGCCCGCGGGCACACCGTCGCGGTGACCGGGGACGGCGTCAACGACGCGCTGGCGCTGAAGGCGGCCGACATCGGCGTCGCGATGGGCTCGGGGGCGGCGGCGACCCGGGCGGTGGCCCAGCTGGTTCTGCTCGACGGGCGCTTCGCGACGCTCCCGGGCGTGGTCGCGGAGGGGCGCCGGGTGACCGCGAACATCGAGCGGGTCGCCAACCTGTTCGTCACCAAGACGGTCTGGGCGACGCTGCTCTCGATCGCCGTCGGCATCGCCGCCTGGCCGTTCCCGTTCCTGCCCCGCCAGCTCACCGTGATCGACACGCTGACGATCGGCATCCCCGCCTTCTTCCTCGCCCTGGCGCCCAACCGCCGCCGCTTCGTGCCCGGATTCGTCGACCGCGTCCTGCGCTTCACCGTCCCGGCCGGGATGATCGTCGCCGCCGCGGGGCTCGGCGCGTTCCTGCTCGCGCGGGGGAATGACCTGCCGCTCGACCAGCAGCGAACCGCCGCCACGCTGGCGATCCTGATCGACAGCCTCTGCATCCTGGCGATTCTCGCCCTCCCGCTCACCCGGCGACGATTGCTGCTGGTGGGGACGATGGTCGCCGCCTTCGCGGCGCTGTTCCCGATCACCCCGGTGCGCGACTTCTACGCGCTCGCCCTGCCCGACGAGGTGCTGGCTGGGACCCTGGCGATCGGCGCCCTCGGCGCGCTGGCGCTGGTCGCCATGGTCGCCGTCTCCGCCCGGCTCGGCCGGGGCCCGGCCGCCGCCCTGCGGGCCGGCGCTACGGCCGCCCCATCGCCTCCTTGAGGCGCTCGATCGACTCGACCGGGAGGGGGTCCACCCCCCGCTGACGCGCCATCTCGAGCGAGACAAGGTCCCCCAGCATGGTCGCCCACATCAGCCTCGCCACCCGGGTCTCTCCGGCGGTCTCGACCCGCACCGCCGGGGCGCCGGCGGCGGCGACGGCTTCCGCCGTCAGCTCGAAGCGGCGGCGCTCGCGCGGATGCTGGTCTGAGTCCTCGAGGAAGACGGCGGCGAGGCACTCCCCGACCGCCGGAGTCCAGCCACAGAGCTCGTTGTGGTCGGCCTCGGGCAGCTCGGAGAAGAAAGACTGGAGCTTGGCGTTCTCGTTCGCCTGGGTCTTCCAGCGGCGGGCGACGGGCGCCGTCAGGTCCGCTCCATAGACGACGGGCACGGCGCCGTCGAGCTGGGCGGCGACCTCGGCGGCACGGGCCCGCAGAGAATCGGTCTGCTCGGCGAGGAAGGCGGCCGCGGCATCGATCTCGGTGTGGACCCGGGGCGCGGCGCCGCACAGCGCCGCCACCTCGGCAACCGCGGTGAACATGTAGGCGACGGCAGCGCGGGGCTGAAAGATCCCCGGCAGGCCGACGACGGGAACCCCGGCCTTGCGTGCTTCGTCCACGAGTGGACCGCCGGTGCTGACGACGAGGCGGCGGGCGCCGAGCGCCTCTCCAGCCGCGAAGCAGGCGAGCGTCTCCTCGGTCTCACCGGAGTAGCTGGAGCAGACCACCATCCAGTCCGGGGTCGCCCAGCTCGGCAGCTCGTAGCCGCGGATCGTGATCAGCGGCCGGGTCAGGCGGTCGCCGAGCGCAGCGGCGGCGAGGTCGGCGCCGATCGCCGAGCCACCCATCCCGCAGACCATCGCCCCGGCTGCCTCCGCTGGCTCCAGTCGCGCCGATTCGACACGCCAGAGCGCGTCGCGGAGCTGGTCGGGTATGCCGAGGACGTCGTCGATCATCAGGTTTGAGCCGGAACCCTTTCATCTCGGCCCACGACCGTGTCGGCGAGGGTGGCCCCGGCCTCCACGGTAACGCCGGGAGCGAGGACGCAGCCGCTGACCCGTGCCCCGTCCCCGACCGCGCAACCGTCCAGCAGCACCGACTCGCGGACCTCGGCCCCGCTGCCCACCGTGCACCCGGGCGAGATCACGGCGCGCGGGCCGACCGTGGCGTCGCCGGCGATCTCCGCGCCGGCGCCGACGAGCAGCCCCGGCGCCGTCGGCCTGACGCGGGTTTCGACCCGCCCCTCGAGGATGTCCCAGCTCGCCTGCAGGTAGCGCTCGGGGGTGCCGATGTCCATCCAGTAGCCGTCGAGGCGCAGGGCGCCGAGACCGTCGCCCACCAGACGCGGGAAGACCTCGCGCTCGATCGAGACCTCGCGCTCGGGCGGGATCAGGTCCAGCACCGAGCGCTCCAGGATGTAGGCACCGGCGTTGATCTCGCCGGGAACCGGCTCGCCGGTCTTCTCGATGAACTCCAGGACCCGTCCGCCGGAATCGACCTCGACGAGCCCGTACGCGGCCGAGTCCTCGACCGGGTGGAGGGCGATCGTCGCCCGGGCCTCGCGCTCGCGGTGGGCCCGCATCAGGGCGGTCAGGTCGAGGTCGGTGAGGATGTCGCCATTCAGGGCGAAGAAGCGGTCCCCGAGTTCCTCGCCGAGCGCGTCGGCAGCGAAGCGAATCGCCCCAGCGGTGCCGCGCCGCTCCGGCTCGACCACGTACCGCAGCCGCACGCCCGCATGCTCGCCGTCTCCGAGCGTGTCGCGCAGGACGTCGGGAAGGAAGCCGCAGGCGAGTACGGCCTCCGTCACCCCGTGGGTCCCCAGCCACTCGACCATGTAGGCGAGAAAGGGGCGGTCGACCAGGGTCAGGGCGGGCTTGGGAACGTTCGCGGTCAGCGGGCGCAGGCGCGTCCCCTCGCCGCCCACGAGGACGATCGCCTGCATCTAGTCGGTCGCCGCCGGCGCCGGCGCATCCTGGGCGGAGCGGCCGATCCCCTCGTACCGGAAGCCGGCGGCCGTCAGGGCCTTGGGATCGAGGAAGTTGCGGCCGTCGACGATCAGCGGCCGCGCCATCCGCGCCGCCGCCTCGGCCCAGTCCAGGTCCGCGAACTCCCGCCACTCGGTGACCAGGACCGCCGCGTCGGCCCCCCCGAGCGCCTCCAGCGCCGAGCCGGCCATCTCCACGGAGCCGAGCAGCTCGCTCGCCCGCTCGCTGGCCACGGGGTCGTAGGCGACGACCTCCGCGCCCTCGCCCTGCAGGCGGGCCGCCAGCACCAGGCTCGAGGCCTCGCGCATGTCGTCGGTATCGGGCTTGAAGGCGAGGCCGAGCAGAGCCACCCGCTTGCCCAGCAGCGACCCGAGGTGCTTCTCCAGCTTGCCGACGACCCGCCGCTTCTGCAGCTCGTTGACCTCGATCACCGCGGTCAGCAGCTGGAAGTGGTAGCCGGTGTTCCCGGCGAGCATCTTGAGCGCCGAAACATCCTTCGGGAAGCAACTGCCCCCATAGCCTATGCCCGCGCGTAGGAACGACGGCCCGATGCGCTCGTCCAGGCCCATGCCGCGGGCGACCTCGCCGACGTCGGCGCCGACCTCCTCGCAGACGTTGGCGATCTCGTTGATGAAGGAGATCTTGGTCGCGAGGAAGGCGTTGGAGGCGAGCTTGATCATCTCGGCGCTGGCCACGTCGGTGCGCAGGATCTCGCCGCCGAGCGGCTCATACAGGGCGGCGACGGCGTCGGCCGCGTCCTCGGCGCCCGAGTCCGATCCGATCACGACCCGATCGGGGTGCATGAAGTCCTCGACCGCGGAGCCCTCCTTGAGGAACTCCGGACAGGAGACGTAGGACAGCCCGGGAAGGTCGCGGCAGATCGACTCGCCGGTCCCCGCCGGCACGGTGCTCTTCATCACCAGGACGTGGTCGCCGTCGGCGGCGAGCTCCTCGACGACGCTGCGGACCCGGGAGAGATCGGCGTCTCCCGAGTAGGTCGGGGGCGTGTCGACGCAGACGAACAGCAGCCGCGCCCGCTCCAGCAGGACCGGCATCTCGGTGGTGAAGGTGATCCGCTCGGCGTTGCGGCGCAGCATCTCCAGGAGGCCGGGCTCGTGGATCGTCATCTCTCCCCGCGAGAGCGCCTCGACCTTCTCGGGCAGGATGTCGCGGGCGACGACGGAGTGCCCCAGCTCGGCGAAGCAGGCGGCGGTCACCAGGCCGACCCAGCCAACTCCGACCACCCCCACCGGCTCGCGCTGCTGACTCATTCCGCCTCCCTCCCTTGTGTCCGCTTTGGCTTGGGCACGATCACGTCCGCCGAGCGCGCCATCCCCACCATCTGGTCGTTGGTCAGGCTCTGCAGCAGGTCGTTGGCGATCCAGTAGCTGTTTTCGCCACGGTGCCAGGCAATCAGTTTGATCCGGTCGCCGTCGACGTAGATGTCGTAGTCGCGCCCGTGGATCGTCTTCGTCAGGCTCGGGTTGCCCAGGATCGGCGGGTCCTCCCAGCCGCGGACCCCCTGCACGCCGAAGTAGTGGGTGCCGTCGGAGAGTCCGGCGACCAGGACCATCCGGTAGGCGGCGTAGCGGTTGCCGTCGTCGTCTTTGAGGTGGTAGACGCGCGGGTCGACGATGTGCTCGTAGCTGTTGCTTTCCACGTAGTAGGCGCCGGCGGGAAGTCGGGTCGGGTAGAAGATCGGGAAGCGGCCGTGGACCCCGCGCGCCGCCGTCTCGGCCTCCAGTTCACCCGCTTCGCGGGCCGGGACGAGGCCGTCGGTCCCCGGCTTCGCCGTCTCGATCTTCGGCTTGGGCGGCTGCCTGGGCTTACCGCCCGACTTCTTCTTCCCCTTCTTCGGGCCCCCCGACTTCTTGCTCGTTTCCGCTTCCTCGCCTTCGAGCGAGCCGCGGGAGCCGCCGCTGGCTTCGATCCCGAGGAACTGGTTGACGGCTTCGTTGACCGCTTCCGGCGTCGTGGTGACGTAGCTGGGGCCGAGTTCGGCCGGGAAGTGAACCTCTTTGATCGACGCGTTCCGAACCGAGAGGAACAGTTTCAGCACCTGCAGCATCGTCTCCTTGTCGGCGATGTCGGAGGTCGTGTACTCGGTGAAGATCTCGATCAGCCCGGTGTTGCCGCCGCCGAAGAAGACGTCGTTGACGAGGTCGTCGACGTGGACCCGCTGGCGGGCGGCGCTGATGAAGTCCTGCTGGCGGGCCGAGCGCACGAGGTCGGTGTCGGTGTGGCGGTAGCGCACGTACTGCAGCGATTTTTTCCCGCAGAGGAGCTGGTAACCGGGCTGGACGTTGATTTCCGCGTATTGCTCGGAGGCCGGCACGCCGACGTTGGAGTGGAAGTAGCGGCGGTCGACTTCGGTGTAGACGCAGCCGATCGCGTACACGGCGCGAACGAAGCCGAGGAAGTCGACGTTGACGACGTGGTTGATCGGCAGCCCGGTCAGTTCCTTGACCACCTGCAGGGTCAGTTTGGGGCCGCCGTAGCTGAAGGCAGCGTTGAACTTTTCCGTGCCGACGCCGGGGATCTCCACTTTGAGGTCGCGCGGGATCGACATCACCGCGATCGCGCCCCTGTCGGGGTCGAGGCGCAGCAGCATCGTCGTGTCCGAGCGCCCGGGGTCTTCTTCGAATTCGGCCCCCGCGCGCTTGTCGGAGCCGATGATGAGGATGTTCTGCGGTTCGCCGCCTTCGACCTTGGAGAGGAAGCGGTCGACCTTGTCGCCGAAGTGGTGATTGGGGTCGAGCGCCTGGGCGACGCTGTCGATGTAGAGCAGCACGGCGGTGGCGGTGGCGGCGGCGGTGACGGCGACGATCAGGACCGAGGCCATCGTGAACCGCAGCCAGTAGCGCTTCGGCTTCGGCGGAGCCTCGCCGTCGCCGCTCGGAGGGGGCTTCTTCGGGGCCCAGCCCGGCCCCAGCGGCTCAGTCATCGAGGTGGCCCGGGATCGCTCGCAGGAACGAGTCGAGCGCCTGCCGGTAGGTCTCCAGCGAGGAGACCGAGACCCACTCCTCGGGTCCGTGGTGGCCGGCGCCGACCGGGCCGAACTCGACCGCCGGCACCCCAACCCGCAGGAAGGAGACGGCGTCGGAGGCGCCGTCGCGCCCGACGCTCATCGGCTCGCCGTGATGGTGCGCGGCTGCCGAGGAGCGCAGGGCCCGCACGAAGGCCGACTCGCGGTCGACGGTCGCCGGCGGGCGTGTGAAGAGCGCGCTCGCCTCGATTCCCGAGAGGCCACGCACTTCCTCCAGGACCGCGGCGGGGTCCTGGTCCGGCAGGTAGCGAATGTCGACGTCGATCACGCATAGGTCGGGCACCTTGTTCAGCGCGTCGCCGCCCCAGATCCTGCCCAAATTGATCGAGGGACGGTCGAACAGCTCCGAACTGTGTCGAGCAAACGGTAGCGACTCGATACTGCGGAAAACGTCGATTGCGTTGAGCACCGCGTTGTCGCCGAGCCAGGGCGTGGCGCCGTGGGCGGCCGTCCCCCCCACCTCCAGGCGCAGCGCCAGCACCCCCTTTGCCTCGACTCCGATGTGGAGGTCGGTCGGCTCCCCGGTGATCGCGAAGTCGCCGACGAAGCCGCTGTCGACCAGGTGATCGGAGCCGCGCTCGGCCTCCTCCTCGGACTCCTCGTCGCCGACGATCCCCAGCCGTACCCGGACCCCGTCCTGGTCGCGCATCGCCGCCGCCGTGACCAGCATCGCCGCCAGCGCCCCCTTCATGTCGTAGGCGCCGCGGCCGTAGAGCCGGTCGCCCTCGATCCGAGGGTCGAACTGCCCGGCGAGCCCGGGGACGACGTCGAGATGGCCGTGGAGGACGACCGTCGGCGCGGATTCGGGGCCCACCTCGGCCTTCACCACCGGCAGCCCCCTGACCTCGTCCCGCTCCGCCTCGATGCCGCGCGCCTCCAGCCACCCCTTGACGAATCCGGCAGCCTCCGAGACCGCCTCGGGCTCCGACGTCTCGTACCCGATCAGCCGCTTGGCCAGCGCGACCAGCTCCGAACTCATCTGACCTCCCCCTGCCACGAGCGTGGGCAGTCAGCTTCCGGCGAGGAGCGGCGGCGTTCCCGCTCGTGAGCTTCCGCGGCATGAGCAGTGGCGGCAGTCAGGGTCCCTGCGCGGTGGCCTCGAGCGAGGGGGCCGATGCCCCTCCGCGGGAATGTCGCGAAGCGGCGATATGCAGTCTGGTGTTTGCGCGCCATAGGCGCGCAGTATGTTCCGGAGCTGCACCCGAAGGGTGCGCGACTCAATTCCCGCGGAGGGGCATCGGCTCCCCCGGTCATCCCTCGGCAATCGCGAGGAACGCCTCCGCTCTGTCGCGGTCCTTCTGCGCTCGCGCGAAATCAGCGCTTCCCTCCTCGGACTCGCCGAGGCGCCGCTCGGCGTCGGAAAGCTGGTCTCTCAGCGCCCCCGTGTCGAGGTCCTCCGGCGCGATCGCCTCCTCGACGAGGAGGCGGGCGCGGTTGCCGAAGACCTGCAGCCAGCCGTGCGCCTGGGCGTAGCGTTTGACGTCGGAGTCGGAAACGCGCAGCCGCAACTCCCCGGGGCGCAGCGCCGCCAACAGCGGCGCGTGGTTGGCGAGGATGCCGATCTCGCCGACCTCGGTCCGGGTCGAGACCTGGCGCACTTCGCCGCCCCAGACCTCACCCTCGGGGGTGAGGACCTCGACGTCGACCATGTGCTCAGCCGCCACGGTTCTCCCTACGCGGCCGCGGCGGTCTTGGCGTTCTCGGTGACCTGGTCGATCGAGCCCTGCATGTAGAAGGCCCCCTCGGAGAGCTCGTCGTGCTCGCCGTCGAGGATCTCGCGGAAGCCGCGCACGGTCTCGGCGACCGGCACGTACTCGCCGGTGCGGCCGGTGAACTGCTCGGCGACGAAGAACGGCTGTGACAGGAAGCGCTCGATCTTGCGCGCGCGCGAGACCGTCTGCTTGTCTTCGTCGGAGAGCTCGTCGATGCCAAGGATGGCGATGATGTCCTGCAGCTCCCGGTAGCGCTGCAGCACCTCCTGGACCTCGGTCGCGGTGCGGTAGTGCTCCTCGCCGACGACGTCGGGCTTGAGGATCGTCGAGGTCGAGTCGAGCGGGTCGACCGCCGGGTAGATGCCTTTCTCGGAGATCGACCGCGAGAGCGTCGTGGTCGCGTTGAGGTGGGCGAACACCGAGGCCGGGGCCGGGTCGGTGAGGTCGTCGGCGGGGACGTAGACAGCCTGGATCGAGGTGACGGAGCCGCGCTCGGTCGAGGTGATCCGCTCCTGCAGACCGCCCATCTCCGTCTCCAGAGTCGGCTGGTAGCCGACCGCCGAGGGCATCCGTCCGAGCAGCGCCGAGACCTCGGAGCCGGCCTGGACGAAGCGGAAGATGTTGTCGATGAACAGCAGCACGTCCTGGCCGCCCTGCTCGCGGTAGTACTCGGCCATGGTCAGGCCGGAGAGGGCGATCCGCAGGCGCGCACCGGGCGGCTCGTTCATCTGACCGAAGACGAGCATCGTCTTGTCGATCACGCCCGACTCTTTCATCTCGAGCCAGAGGTCGTTGCCCTCTCGCGAGCGCTCGCCGACGCCGCAGAAGGCGGACAGGCCCTCGTGCTCCTCGGCGATGTTGCGGATCAGCTCCTGGATCAGCACGGTCTTGCCGACGCCGGCGCCGCCGAACAGCCCGACCTTGCCGCCTTTGGCGTAGGGGGCCAGGAGGTCGATGACCTTGATCCCGGTTTCGAGGATCTCCTGAGTCGGGGTCAGGTCGGAAGCCTTCGGCGCCGGGCGGTGGATCGGCCAGCGCTCGCCGGCCTCGACCTCGGGGCCGCCGTCGATCGGCTCGCCGAGCAGGTTGAAGATCCGGCCCAGGGTCGCGTCGCCGACCGGGACCGTGATCGGCCCGCCGGTGTCGACGACCCTGTCGCCGCGGTGGAGACCGTCGGTGGCATCCATGGCGACCGTGCGCACACGGTCGTCGCCGAGGTGCTGCTGCACCTCGCAGACCAGCTCGGCCGGTTCGTTGTCGCCATCGCCCGCCATCTCGATCTTCACGGCGGAGTAGATCGCCGGCAGCTTGTCGGGGAAGACGGCGTCGACGACCACTCCGGTGACCTGCTCGACGCGACCTACGTTGGTTCCGTTGTTCTCAGACATTCGTTCCTTTTCTCGCTTTCGCGTCTAGCCCAGCGCCTCGGCGCCGGCGACGACCTCCAAGATCTCCTGCGTGATCTCCGCCTGGCGGACCCGGTTCATCTCCAGGGTCAGGTCGTCCATCATCGTCTCCGCGTTCTCGGCGGCGTTGCGCATCGCGGTCATCCGCGCGCCCAGCTCCGACGCGGCGGACTCGAGCAGCGCTCGATAGACGGAGATCGTCACGTACTCCGGGATCAGCCTCGCGAGCAGCTCCTCGGGATCGGGCTCGTATTCCCACTGCGAGCGGCTCTGGGCGCGCTCGGCCTCGGTCTCCTCGCCGCCCAACTGCTCCTCCTCGACGCCTTCGCCGATCACCTCGGCCTGCTGCAGCGGCAGCAGGGTCTGGCGCCAGACGTGCTGGGTCAGCGGCGAGACGTAGCGGTTGTAGACGAGCTCGACCCGGTCGAGATCGTTCTCGACGTAGCGCGCGGTCAGCTCCTCGGCGATCTCGCGGGCGTTGGCGAAGGCGGGGCGGTCGGTGAAGCCGACGAAGGAGGTGCGGACGTCCAACTTGCGGAAGGTGAGCGCGGAGACGCCCTTGCGGCCGACCACCGAGAACGCGGCCTCGGCGCCGTCCTCCTGGACCCGGTCGCGGACCCGCAGGCCTTCGCGGATGATGTTGGCGTTGAAGGCGCCGGCGAGGCCGCGGTCGCCGGTCACCAGCACGACGCCGACCCGGTCGACGCTCTCGTGTTCGTCGAGCACCGGGACCCGCGGCAGGCCGCCGGCCTGCTCGGCGGCGCGGCGGGTCAGCTTCCGCATCCCCTCCGCGTAGGGGCGCAGGGCGGCGATCCGCTGCTCGGCGCGCCGCAGGCGCGCCGCGGCGACCATCTCCATCGCCCGCGTGATCTTGTTGATGTTCTTGATCGACGCGATGCGATTCTTGACTTCCTTCTGAGTCGCCATGACGAGCTAGGCCGCAGCCGTCTCCTGCGTCTCCTCGGCGGTGCGGGCCGGGGCCTCGCGCTCCTCCTGGGACTTGACGCGGTCGGACTCGCCCGCCTCGAGCGGGTCGCCGTGCTCGTCGAAGTCGGGACCGAAGTCGTCGACGAAGTCCTTGATCGCCTCGCCGAGCTCCTTCTCGTCCTCCTCGGAGAGCTGGCCGCTGTCCTCGATCCGCTTCAGCAGGTCGGCCTTCTCGGCGTGCAGCCGGGTCCGCAGGTCGGCGATGAACTCGCCGACGCGCTCGGTCTTGACGCGGTCGAGGAAGCCGCCGGTGCCGGAGTAGATCGCCGCCACCTGGTCGCCGACGCTGAGCGGGTCGCGCTCTTTCTGTTTCAGCAGCTCGACCAGCCTTTCGCCGCGACCCAGCGCTTTCTGGGTCTCGGGATCGAGCTCGGAGCCAAACTGGGCGAAGGCCTCGAGGTCGCGGTACTGGGAGAGGTCGAGGCGCAGTTTTCCGGCCACCTTCTTCATCGCCTTGGTCTGCGCGTTGCCGCCCACCCGGGAGACCGAGATGCCGACGTTGATCGCCGGCCGCACGCCCGAGTTGAAGAGGTCGGACTCGAGGAAGATCTGACCGTCGGTGATCGAGATCACGTTGGTCGGGATGTAGGCGGAGACGTCGGAGGCCTGGGTCTCGATGATCGGCAGCGCCGTGAGCGAGCCGCCGCCGAGCTCGTCGTTCAGCTTCACCGCCCGCTCCAAGAGGCGCGAGTGGAGGTAGAAGACGTCGCCCGGGTAGGCCTCGCGACCCGGCGGGCGCCGCAGCAGCAGCGACATCTGGCGGTAGGCGTAGGCGTGTTTGGTGAGGTCGTCGTAGACGCAGAGGGCGGCCTTGCCGTTGTAGAGGAAGTGCTCGCCCATCGCGCAGCCGGCGTAGGGCGCGATGTACTTGATCGGCGCCGCCTCGTCGGCGGGGGCGGCGACGATGATCGTGTTCTCCATCGCGCCGTTCTCCTCCAGCACCTCCTTGAGCTGCACGACCGTCGACATCCGCTGGCCGATCGCGACGTAGATGCAGACCATGTCCTTGTCGCGGTTGTTGATGATCGTGTCGATCGCGATCGCCGTCTTGCCGGTCTGGCGGTCGCCGATGATCAGCTCTCGCTGGCCGCGGCCGATCGGGATCATCCCGTCGATCGCCATCAGGCCGGTCTGGACCGGCTCGGTCACCGGCTGCCGCTGGACGACGCCGGGGGCTTTGAACTCGGCCGGGCGGGTCTCGGTCGTGGCGACCTCGCCGCGGTTGTCGAGCGGGCGGCCGAGCGGGTCGACCATGCGGCCGAGCAGCTGCTCGCCGACGGGGATCCGCAGCAGGTGGCCGGTGCGCTTGACCGTGTCGCCCTCGACGATCTTTTCCCACTCGCCGAACAACACGACGCCGACGTTGTCGGCCTCGAGGTTCAGCGCCAGGCCGGTGACGCCGTGCGGCAATTCGAGCATCTCCAGCGCCATGCAGTTGTCGAGGCCGTGGATACGGGCGATGCCGTCGGCCACGGAAAGGACCGTTCCAACCTCCGAGAGGTCGGCGCCGCCACCCTCCAATCCCTCGATCCGCTCGCGCAGAATGCTTGCGATCTCGTCCGGCTTGATCTCCATTACGTCAGTATCTCCTCGTCGCAAGCGCTGCAAACCGGCGCATCTCGGCGTCCTCGGTCGGGCGTCTCGCTCACGCACTGAAGTGCGCTCGCTTCGCCGCCCTCCCTGCGTCCACCGACCTGCTTGGTTTTCGCGCTTGTTCTTGGGTTCATGTCTCTACGCCGCCTGGGCGACGCTTTTTCGAAGTTTCTCCAAGCGATTGCGGATGCTCGCGTCGAGGACCATGTTTCCAACCTGCAGGACGACGCCGCCGAGGATGTCCGCGTCGACGCGGCTTGCCAGGTCGACCTCCTCGCCGGTCTGGCGCTGGATCTCCTCGCCGATCCTGCTGACCACCGCGGGATCCAGCTCCACGGCGCTGGTCACGGTCACGTCGATGCGCCGGTTCTCGTGCTTCCAGAGCTCCTCGAACTGGCGGCGGATGCGGAAGACTTCCGTCATCCGCTGCTTTTCGATCAGCAGCTCGAGGAAGTTGATGAACTCGGGCTCGGCGCCGGTGATCGCCCGCTTCGCCCCCGCGCTCTTCTCGCTCGAGGAGAAGTAGGGGCTGAAGAAGAACACCTGCAGGTCGCGGTCGCGGTCGACGGCGTCGGCGAACTGGCCCAGCTGGTCGCGGACCGGGTCGAGCTTGCCCTTGCCCTTGGCGACCTCGAAGAGCGCCTCGGCGTAGACGTGAGCGGCGTCCTGCATCAGTGTCCCTCCCCGAGACATTGCGCCTGCAATGGCGAGACTCGGACGTCGTCAGGCAAGGACGCAGGGAGGCCGCGTGCCAGGAGGCACGTGGCCGACCGAGGACGCAGCATGGCGGCGTTCCGAGGCCGCCATTTCGGGTGGAATGTCTCGGGAAGGGACACCCTAGTTCTCCGACCCCGAGAGCCTCGAGAAGTCGACCTCGCTGAGGGCCTCCTCGACCAGCCGGCGCTGGTCCTCGGCGGTGAGGCTCTTGCGGGTCACCTTCTCCGTGGCGAGCACGGTCAGGTCGGCGACCTCCCTGCGGATCTGCTCCAGCGAGCGCCGGGTCTCGGCCTCGATGTCGCGCTTGGCCGCCGCGACCAGCTCCTCGCGCTTCTCCTTGCCGGCCGCGGTCGCCTCGGCCTCCGCGGTTTCGGCCGCTTTGCGGGCGCGGGCCATGATGTCGTCGGCCTGCTCCCGAGCCTCGGCCAGCCGGCCGCGGTACTCGACCAGCAGCTCGTCGGATTCGCGGCGCTGGCGCTCGGCCGCGTCAATCGACTCAGCGATCGTCTTCGCCCGCCGGTCCAGCGCTTCCTGGATTTTCGGGAAGGCGAACTTGCTCAGGACCCACATCGTGAACCCGAACAGGATCAGGGTCCAGATCATCAGCCCGAGGCCCGGTGAGACGAGGAAGCTGCCACCGCCTTCCTCGCCTGCGGCCTCAGCCGCGAACGGAATCGCGCCTATGTAGCCGAGGAGCTCCATCTGCCTAGAGGAAGAAGGCGATCAGGCCGAAGATGAACGTGTAGAAGGCCACGGCCTCGGTCAGCGCGAAGCCGAGCCAGCGGATGCTTTGAAGCTCGTCTTTCATCTCGGGCTGGCGGGCGACCGACTCGATCTCCTTACCGAAGATGAAGCCGATGCCGATACCGGCGCCGATCGAGCCGAGGCCCGCTCCGACGCCGAGAGCGATCGCCTTGCCGGCGTCTTTCACGCCTTCGTCGGTGACGGCGGCGACGACAGGGGACAGGTCCATGGAAAAAGTGCTCCTTTTCTAGTGACTGGCGGAGGTAGCTCCGCCGAGGTAGATGGCAGTGAGGGTCGAGAAGATAAAAGCCTGCAGCGTTGCGATAAGCCCGACCTCGAGGATGAAGAAGAAGAAGGCGAGCGGGAAGGTCAGGGCCCCGAGCGCGGCGATCCCCAGCAGGACCGCGAGCCCGCCGCCCATGAAGAGCAGCAGCAGGTGGCCGGCGAGGATGTTGGCGAAGAGTCGGACGGAGAGCGAGATCAGCCGGGCGAAGTGGGATATCGCCTCGATCACGAAGATGAACGCCTTGGCGACCGGGTTCATGTCCTCGAGGCCCGGGGGAAGCCAGCTGGCCAGGTACTTGAAGAGGCCCTTTGCCCTGATCCCTTCGACGTGGTAGGAGACCCAGACGACCAGGGTCAGCACCAGCGGGATCGAGAGGTTGGCGGTGGCGGCGTAGATCGCGAAGGAGGGGATCTCGAGGCCGAAGACCGTGAAGGTGTGCTCGGTGTTGGTCGGCAGCGGCAGGAACCCGATCATGTTCGAGAACCAGATCCAGAAGAAGAGGGCGGCCAGGAAGGGGAACCAGCGGGCGGCCGTCTTGGTGTCGAGGTTGCCGCCGGTGATGTTGTTCTTGGTCAGGTCGTAGGCGACCTCGATCGCGGTCTGGACCCGGTTCGGCTTCTGCTCCATGCGGCGCGAGATCCAGACCATCGTGAAGATCGTCAAGCCGCTGGCGAGGAAGAGGTAGAGGACCGCCTTGTTGATGCTCATGTCGACGCCGCCGAGGTGGATGCCGACCCACTCTTCGAGCTTGAACTCGTTCTGCGGCTGGAATTGCTCGTTTTTCCCGGAGCTGCCGAAGATCAGCAGCATCAGGATCGCCAGGGCGAGGTAGGCCCCGATCCCGATCAGCACCTTGGCCTTGGTGCTGAGCCCGCCGGACTTCGAGGCGCTCGGGGGCGCCTCGACCGCTGCCGGCTCGGCGCTCACGCTACTCCCTGCCCCTCGGGCTCACCGAAGAGGTGGGCCAGGCCCTGGGCCGCGAAGGAGACGGTGAAGAGCACCGCAACCAGGACCGCGGCGGCGAGACCGGCTTCGCGCTCGGCCAGCCCGACCAGCAGAACCGCGGTCGCCATCAGCCAGACCCGGCCGAGGGTCGTCGCGGCGACGATCCCCATCGCCCGCTGGCGGTTGCCGGCGGCCAGCTCGGCCGAGGCGCGCTTCGCGGCGACGGCCTGGATCAGGCGCTGGGTGAGCCAGGAGCCGGCCCCAACCGCGTACCCGAGCAGGGGCAGTCCTCCGAGCAGAAAGACTGCGAGCGCGGCGGCCAGCAGGAGTAGGTCGACGTACTTGGGAGGAGACATAAATACGCCCGGCTCGAGGCGAGCGGGCGGAGTGGCGACTATACCCAAAAGGGCCCGCGATCGGCTTTGTGATGCGGGTTAGTGAGCCTTGCCACTTGGAGGAGGCTCCAAATCGATCGCCTCGAATTCTCCCGTCTCCGGATTGATGCGGCCGCGCCGCAGCTTGAGGATCTCCAGCACGTAGACGAGGTAGACGCTGGCGGCCAGCGCGACCAGCAGGCAGATCGCCATCACCGCGGTCCAGAGGACGTCGAAGTGGCCGTGGTTGTCGCTGTAGGGAACGAAGCGCAGAGCCAGGGCGAGCCCCGCCATCACCGTGGTCCAGGCGTAGAGGTAGGCGACGGTGCGGCGCTGGGAGAAGCCGATGTTGGCCATCCGGTGGTGGAAATGCCAGCTGTCGGCCTGGTAGATCGGCTGCCTGTATTTGAGCCGCTTGGCGACGACGAAGCCGGTGTCGAGGATCGGCACCGCGAGCACGATCAGCGGGAAGGCGAGGGCGATCACCGCGTTGGTCTTCAGCGCCCCCTGCACCGAGGCGGTCGCGAGCAGGTAGCCGAGCAGGTTCGACCCCGTGTCCCCCATGAAGCTGGAGGCGGGGGGAAAGCCGTGACGGAGGAAGCCGAGGGCGGCGCCGGCGGTCAGCGCCGCCAGCACGCCGGCGGCATTGCGATCGAGCGAGAGCGCGATCGCGGCAAGGGTGATCGCGGCAATCGTGCAGACCCCGGCGGCAAGCCCGTCGACGCCGTCGAGGAAGTTGATGACGTTGACCACGGCGACGATCCCGAGCACGGTCAGCGGGTAGGCCAGCCAGCCGAGCTCGAAGCCGCCGACGAAGGGGAGGGTGAGGTTGTCGACCCGGACCCCGGCCAGGACCGGGATCGTCGCCGCGGCAATCTGGCCGGCGAGCTTCGGCAGCGCCGGCAGGCCGCGGACGTCGTCGACGACGCCGACCGCCGCGATCGCCATCGCACCGAGCAGGATCGAGCGGCTCTCGCCGTCGCCGGGCAGCCAGATCCAGCCGGCGACCTCGACCCCGGCCAGGATCGCCAGTCCGGAGAGGCGCGGCATCGGCCGGTCGTGGAGGCTGCGCTCCTTCGGTTGGTCGATCGCGCCGACCCTGTAGGCGAGTCGCTCGGCGTACGGGACCAGCAGCCAGGCGATTGCCGCGGCTGCGACGAAGGCGAGGACGGCGTCGGTGGTCGCTGCCATGTCGTCGGTGCCCGGCGGGAGGGGAATCCGGACGGGGTCAGGCTACTTGAGGTCGTCGACGGCCCCAAGGGCTCCGTCGACGAGGATCCCCGGGTCGCGCGGGTGGAGGACCCCGACCGGCGAGGAGCGCTTGCGCAGCGCCAGCGTCGCGGGGTCGGCGAGCACCTGCAGCCGCCCTGCGGCGATCAGCGCCTCGTCGACCCCACCCATGCGCCCGCTGAAGGTGGTGAAGACGGGGGTACCGAGGGCGACGGCCTCGCGGTTCATCGTCCCCCCCGCGCTGACCACCAGGTCGGCGTAGGCGATCAGGCTCTGGGCGTCGATCGCCCGCTCGGGGACGATCAGGTTCGGCGCGCCGAGCGCCCGCGCCGCTGCCCCCTGCTCCTCGGTGCGGGGGACGATCACGGCCTGGGCCTCGCCGGCCGCGTCCGCGAGGCGGCGGATCGTCGCGCCGTAGAGGTCGTTGGGTGCGTGGTACTCGGAGGTCTCCGGCGGCGGCCGGACGACGACCAGCACCTTCTCGCGGTCCAGGCCGAGCTCGTCCAGCACCGCCGGGTCGGGCTCGAAGTCGGCCAGGTAGTACTCCTCCTTGAGGCCCGGGTAGCGCACCAGCTTCGGCGGCTTGGCGCCGATCCGCGCCAGCCGCTCGACCGGAATCGACTCGGGCGCCAGCACCCGCCGCGCCAGCCGGAAGGCGACCTGGCGCTGCAACCGCGCGAACTCGTAGTCCTGCATCTGCACCGAGGGAAACCTGAAGAGGGCGGAGACGACCGCCAGGTCGACCGAGCCATGCCCGATCGCCAGCTGCGGGCGCCGCTCCCAGACCAGCCGCGCCAGCCGCGCCGAGCGGCCGCCGAGCGCCCGCACCTTGCCCAGCCGCGAGGCGCCGCCGTGCTCGCCGACCGCCGTGTACGGCATTCCCAACCGGTCGAGGATCCCCAGCGTCTGCCCGTACTCGCGGGCGGTGATGAAGACCTCGTGGCCCCGCGCTTCGAGCCGTTCGGCGATCGGCCGCAGCACCAGTGGGTGCGCTGCCGCGGTGCAATCGATCCAGACCCTCATCGGCGCCGACCCTAGCCGGAGCTATCCGTCGGCGTCGGGCTCCTTGCCGGCCGTCTGTGCGGCTAGCGACCGTGGCGCTCTCCCGGCGGGGGTCGGCTTCTCTATGCATTCCCCAGGGATCTTCGACGGCCTCGCTGCGCTCGGCCTCTCAATCTCAGGAGAACAAGGGGGAGGTTGCCCTATGAGCGACGACGGTCTTGCGGACTGCGGGATCGTTGGCCAGCCGTTCGCTGACTCGGATCGCGTCGATGTTGAGGCCGACCGCAAGCGCGAGGGCGACGAGGCGGGCCACCGCCTGGGACCAGCGCTTGTACCAACCCGTAACCCGCAACCCGTAGATTCACGTCACGTAAACAGTGTTGCGAGGACCGGTTGAGTCCGGGGGGTACCCCTCCCGCTTGCTGGAGGGGCACCCGACCTCTCCAACGCGATCCATAGCTTCGACGAGGATTGGCTCAGACGGCCGTCGGTGAGAGCTGCGGGTAGAGCGGGTGGCGATCCATCAGGGCGGCGGTGCGAGCCGCGAGCCCGTCCTTCTCGGCCTCGAAGCCGGCGCCGAGGGCGGTGGCGATGACCGCGGCGATCTCGCCCATCTCCTCCTCGCCCATGCCCCGGGTGGTCAGAGCCGGGGTGCCGATCCGCAACCCGGAGGGGTTCATCGGCGGCCGCTCGTCGAACGGGATCGAGTTGCGGTTTACCGTGATCCCGACCCCCTCGAGGCGGTCCTCGGCGGTCTGGCCGTCGAGCCCGGTCGGCGTCAGGTCGACCAGGACCAGGTGGACGTCGGTGCCGCCGGTCAGGACCGGTATCCCTCCCTCCTGCAGCCCCGCAGCCAAAGCCCTTGCGTTGGCGATCGTCTGCCGCTGGCGCTCCCGGAACTGAGGGCTGGCGGCGATCCGCATCGCCACCGCCTTGGCGGCGATCGTGTGCATCAGCGGCCCGCCCTGCTGGCCGGGGAAGATCGCTTTGTCGATCGCCTTCGCATGCTCCTCGCGGCAGAGGATCATGCCGCTGCGGGGGCCGCAGAGAGTCTTGTGGATCGTCGTCGTGACGACATCTGCGTGCTCGACGGGGTTGGGGTGCTCGCCGGCGGCGACGAGGCCGGCGAAGTGGGCCATGTCGACCATCAGCATGGCCCCGACCGAGTCGGCAATCGCGCGGAAGGCGGCGAAGTCGAGCTGGCGCGGGTAGGCCGACCAGCCGGCGACGATCAGCCGCGGCTTGTGCTCGTTGGCAAGGCGCTCGACCTCGTCCATGTCGACCCGGAAGTCCTCGCGGCTGACGTGGTAAGCGACCGGCTCGTAGAGCTTGCCGGAGACGTTCAGCTTCATCCCGTGGCTGAGGTGGCCGCCGTGGTCGAGGGCGAGCCCGAGGATCGTGTCGCCCGGTTCGAGCAACGCCATGTAGGCGGCATTGTTGGCCTGCGCGCCGGCGTGGGCCTGGACGTTGACGTGCTCGGCGCCGAACAGGTCCTTGGCCCGGTCGATTGCCAGCTGCTCGGCGACGTCGACCTCCTCGCAGCCGCCGTAGTAGCGGCGGCCGGGATAGCCCTCGGCGTACTTGTTGGTGAGGACCGAACCGACCGCGTCCAGCACCGCCTGGGGCACGAAGTTCTCCGAGGCGATCATCTCCAGGGTCCGCTGCTGGCGCCGCAGCTCGCGCTCGAGAACGGTTCCGATCTCGGGATCGACCTCGGCCAGCGGCGCGGTCTGGAAGTTCTCTGGCAGCTCGCTCATCGGTCGGGCGACCATAGCAACGGGCGGGGATATTCTGGGCGCCGTGAGAGTGCGCATTTTGGCGCTGGCCACCGTCCTGATCGCCGCCGCGACGATTCCCGCCGCGAGCGAGGCCCGGGTGGAGAATCCGTGCTCAGGCCCGCAGGCCGAGAGTCTCCTCTGCCCCAACCTGCGGATCGGGCCCGCGACCGAGCTCTACATCGACGACGCGGGCAGGCGGTACCTGCTGCGGGCGACCAGCGACGTGCGCAGCCGTGGCCGGGGACCGATGGAGCTGCGCGGCGCCCGCAACGGCTGGCGCACGATGCGCACCCGGCAGCGGATCTACCGCGCCGGCGGCGGCCACATCGACGTGCCCAGCGAGGCCACCCTCCGCTTCACCGGGGTCGGCTACGAGTTCGGCGGCTTCTACTGGAAGGTGCACCAGCTGGCGCGCTTCGCGCTTCGCCGCGCCAGCCCCGACGGCTCACTCGGCCCCGTCGTCCGCGTCGGGCCCAAGCTCAACTACTGCCTGCGCGACCTCGAGCGCACCCGCGCCGGCCCCCTCTCACCCCCCAAGCGCCACTACCCGGGCTGCAACCAGAACCCCTACCGGGACAGGGTCACCCTCGGCACCTCGGTCGGTTGGTCGGACATCTACCCCGCCGACTACGACAAGCAGTGGGTCGACGTGACCGGCCTGCGCGGCTGCTTCGCCCTGACGATGACCGTCGACCCGGAGCGGCTGCTGATCGAGTCCGACGAGAGCGACAACACCTCCCAGCGCCTCCTCCGCCTCCCCTTCACCGGCGCCGGCTGTTAGACGGGCTAGTCGAGGCCGGCCGAGGCGAGGGCGCTGGTGAGATCGCCGGCGGAGAGGGCGCCGTGACGGAGGATCGTCCAGGTTCCGTCCTCGTCGATGGCCGAGATGTCGACGACGGTGGAGGGCAGCCCCGTCAGCTCGCCGCCGTCGATCGCCAGGTCGGCCCCGGCGACGATCGCCTCCGGAACCTGCTCGAAGCTCGCCGGCGCGGGCTCGCCGCCTTGGTTGGCCGAGGTTTGGAAGACCGGGCACATGGTTCCGGCCAGGGGGCCGGCAAGGAGCCGCACTCCGAGGCGTTCGGGGTTCTCGCGACAGGCGAGCGGATAGCGCCGATCGGGGTTGGCGACGACGAGCGTGACCGGCCCGGGGAGCAGAGCGCTGACCGCTGCCGCGGTGCGGGGGCCGAGGCCGCCGACCAGCTCCCGCATCGCCAGCGGCGAGAAGTACATGACGGCCGAGGACTTGCCGTCGTCGCGCCGCTTGAGCCGGTGGATCCGCGCAACCGCCCCCGCGTCGAGGGGATCGCAGGCAAGGCCGTAGAGGCCGTCGGCCGGGAACACGGCGACGCCTCCAGCGGCGATGCAACCTTCCAGCGCCGCGCGGGCGACGTCGGCTTCGCCGCTCTCGAGCCTGATCACCCTCGTCGCGCTCTCGGGCTCACCGCTCATCTCACTCCCAGCACTACCCGCTCGATGCCGGCCAAGTCACGCCTGGTCTCGACCGAGCCGAATCCCGCCTCCCGCAGCATCAGCGCCACCGCCCCCGCCTCCCCCACCTCCAGCGCCACCGCCCCCGCACCGCCGGGGGGGGGGGGGGGGGGGGGGGGGGGGGGGGGGGGGGGGGGGGGGG
>JBBDYP010000031.1:23730-38849 GCA_040900615.1 Solirubrobacterales bacterium
TGTGCCGCATAGCGGCACAAACCGGCAACTCGCGGGAGCAGGGCGCGGTAGGCATCGAGACCGTCGGGGCCGGCGAGCAGCGCCTCGCGCGGCTCCCACTCGGTCACCTCGGGCTGCAACGAGGCCCAGTCGCGCTCGGCGACGTAGGGGAGGTTGGCGAGGATGAGGTCGAAGGCGGGCGCGTGCACGCCCTCGAGCGCCTCGGGCAGGCCGCCCTCAAGGAACCGGACGCGGTCCGCCAAGCCAAGGCGCTCGGCATTGGCGCGCGCCACGTCGAGAGCGCCGGGCGAAGTGTCGATCGCCGTCACCGCGCAGCCGGGGAGCTCGTCGGCGATCGCCAGCGCGATCGCGCCGGAGCCGGTGCCGACGTCGAGCACGGTGGCCGGCTGGCGCTCCAGCGCGACTTCGACCAGCAGCTCGGTCTCCGGCCGGGGGATCAGCACCCGCCGGTCGACGGAGATCTCGAGGTGCCGGAAGCCCTTGCGCCCGAGGATGTAGGCGACGGGCTCGCGCCGCAGCCGCCGCCGCACCATCTCGCCAAAGCGCCGCGCCGCCGCGGGCGGCACGTCAGCCTTCGGATCGGCAATCAACGACGCCCGGTCCACCCCGGTCGCCTCGGCCAGCAGCAATTCCGCGTCCAAACGCGGAGCTTCGACTCCGACGGCACGCAGAGCATCCGTGGCGGCACTCAATGCCTGTCCAGCGTCACTGGCGGGCGTGACCAAGGAGATCAAGGATCTCGCGCTTCGCGCTCGCACGCGCCTGCGGCGCTGGAGCGTGGCGTGCTCTGCACGCGAGCGACCGAGGACGCCGATATCCGCCGGTCACGCACGTCAGCCAACCGCGGCAGTCTCTAAACGCTGCCGCTTCTCCTCGGCGGCGAGGGCGTCGGTGAACTCCGAGAGGTCGCCGCCGAGCACGCCGTCGAGGTTGTGCGAGGTCAGCTTGATCCGGTGGTCGGTGACGCGGCCCTGGGGGAAGTTGTAGGTGCGGACCTTCTCGGAGCGCTCGCCGCTGCCGACCTGAGCCTTGCGCTCGGAGGCGATCTTCGCCTGCTGTTCGGCCAGCTCGCGCTCGTACAGCCGTGCCCGCAGCACCCGCATCGCCCGGTCCTTGTTCTGCAGCTGGGACTTCTCGTCCTGCATCGAGACGACGATCCCGGTCGGTTTGTGGGTGATCCGCACCGCCGAATCGGTCGTGTTGACGGACTGCCCGCCGGGGCCCGAAGAGCGGTAGACGTCGATCTGCAGGTCGTTCTGGTCGACCTCGACCTCGACCTCCTTCGCCTCCGGCAGCACCGCGATCGTCGCGGTCGAGGTGTGGATGCGGCCCTGCGACTCGGTCTCGGGAACCCGCTGGACGCGGTGGGTACCGCCCTCGAACTTGAACACCGAGTAGGCGCCCTCGCCCTTGACGGCAAAGGTCACCTCCTTGAAGCCGCCCACCTCGGAGACCGATTGCGAGAGGACCTCGGTCGAGAAGCCGCGCACCTCGGCGTAGCGGGTGAGCATCTTGTAGAGGTCGCCGGCGAACAGCGCCGCCTCGTCGCCGCCGGTGCCGGCGCGGATCTCGACGATCACGTTCTTGGAGTCGTTGGGGTCGCGCTCGACCATCGCCAGCCGGATCTCCTCTTCCAGCTCCTCCAGCCGCGCCGGCGCCTCCTCCACGACCTTCCGCAGCTCCGCGTCCTCACCCTCGTCGAGCAACTCCCGCGCCCCCTCCAGATCGTCCTTCAGGGTCGCGTACTCGCCGGCCAGCTGCCGCGCCGGCTGCAGCTCGCGGTATTCGCGCCCGACCTCGGCGTAGCGTTCGCGGTCCCCGATCACGGCAGGGTCCGACATGAGCTGCTCCAGCTCCGAAAACCGCGCCTCGATCTGCTCCACGAGTTGCTCGATCATTCCCACAACATAGTCGGGCCACGACACGGCCCGCGCGCCTGCGCTACGCGACGACTACGCGACGATCTCGATGTGCTGCTGCTTCGCGGCCTCCTCGGGAGTCTCCCGAGCGAGGACCGCGTTGAGTGAGGCGATTGCGACCGCGAGCTGCTCTTCGTCGGGCTCGCGCGTGGTCAGGTTCTGCAGCATCAGCCCGGGCCACATCACCGCCCGCACCCAGCGTTTGCGGCGGTTCTTGCCGGCCCACTTGATCACCTCGTAGGAGAGCCCGGCGATCAGCGGGATGCCGAGGATCCGCGAGGCAACCAGCCAGTACCAGGCGGGAAGGCCGATCGGGGCGAAGACGAAGATCGCCAGCACCATCACGATCAGCAGGAAGCTGGTCCCGCAGCGGGGGTGAAGCCGCGAATAGAGCTTGGCGCGGGCGGGCACCAGCTCGTCTTCGGCCTCGTAACAGGAGATCGTCTTGTGCTCGGCGCCGTGGTACTCGAAGACCCGCCGCAGGTCCGGCATCTTGCTGATCGCGGCGATGTAGGCGATGAAGATCGCGGTCCGCAGCACTCCCTCGACCAGCCAGAACAGAAGCGGCGAGCCGAGCTGGTCCTTGATCAGGCTGGTCAGCCCGACCGGCACGACGAAGAAGAGCCCGACCGCCAGCAGCATCGAGAGCACGATCGTCAGCCCCCAGACCCAGCCGCCGATCTCTTCCTTCTCGCCCTCCTCGTCCTCCTCCATCTGCGCGTTGGCGGAGATCGCCAATGCCTTGAAGCCGATCTTCAGCGACTCACCGAGGGCGACGACGCCGCGAATTACCGGCAGGCGCCAGATCCGGTGGCGCTTGGCCCAGGGGACGAGCGATTCGGACTCGACTTCGATCTGGCCCTCGGGTGTGCGCACCGCCACGGCCCAGACCGAGATGCCGCGCATCATCACCCCCTCCAGAACCGCCTGGCCGCCGACCGGCGCGTCGCGTTTGGCGACGAGCGCTCCGTCGGGCATGCGCAGCGGGTCCCCCCCGTTGGAGGAGGGTTCTTTGGATGCCTGTGCCGAGCCCGCCGGCGGGCTCATGGCCTACTTCCCGACCCTGTGCTTGGCGGCGCGGCGCTGGAAGCGCTCGACGCGGCCGCCGGTGTCAACCAGCTTCTGCTTGCCCGTGTAGAAGGGGTGGCACTCGGAGCAGAGCTCTACGTGCAGATCGTCCTTGGTGGACCGGGTGTAGAACTGGTTGCCACACGAGCAGTGCACGTTGGCAAGCGTGTAATCGGGGTGGATTCCTGCCTTCATCTCCTCTAAGTCTAGAGAAGTGCGCAAGCGTTGCCGATAGCTGAGTGTGGCCAAAGCCAAACGGGCACCGAAATCGAGCGGGGCGAGCACGCTGCGCGCCGCGATCGGAGTCGTCCTGTTCGGTGGAGCCGCCCTCGTCGCCCTCCACGATTGGCTGGGGCTGGGCGGCTCCGGACTCGACTCCGCAGTCAACGGGCAGCTCTACGACGCGGTGGTGGTCAGCGCCGGCCTCGCCTGCCTGCTCAAGGCGTGGGGGGCCGGCCGCGAGCGCAACGCCTGGCTGGCGATCTCCGCGGCAGTCTTCAGCTGGGCAGCCGCGGAGGTCTACTGGACCGCGGCCATCGCCGACAACCCCTCGCCCCCCTATCCCTCGCCGGCCGACGCCGGCTACCTCGCCTTCTACCCGCTCGCCGCGGCCGGTCTCTACCTGCTGGTCCGCGCCCGGGCTCACGAGCTGGACTGGCGCCTGTGGATGGACGGGCTGATCGCCACCCTGGGCACCGCGGCGTTGGGAGCCGCGGCCGTCTTCGAACTCGTAGCCGACAGGACCAGCGGCACGGCCGTCCAGGTCGCGACCACGCTCGCCTACCCGCTCGGCGACATCCTGATGCTGTCGCTCGTCGTCGGGATCATCGCCCTGACCCGCTGGCGCCCGGGCCGGACCTGGTCGCTGCTGCTCCTCGGGCTCGCGGCGCTCGTCGCCGCCGACATCGCCTACACGCTGCAATCGACCGACGGCATCGCGCCCGGGACCTGGATCGAACCGATCTACCTGCTCGCCGCGGCCTGCATCGGGGCCGAGGCGTGGCAGCCGGAGGCGGACACGATCCGGCCGGCGGCGCGCTTCGACGGCTGGCGCGAGCTGATGGTCCCGGGGTTCTTCGCGGCGATGATGATCGGCCTCTTCAGCCTCCAGCACTTCAGCGAGGCGAGCGACCTGACGACGGCCCTCTGGGCGGCAACCATGCTCGCGGTGCTGACCCGCCTGGCCTTCAGCGTGCGGGAGAACAAGCGCCTGCTGGACCTGGTGAAGACGGACCAGCTGACCGGGCTCGGCAACCAGGGGCGGATGCAGATGGACCTCGAGACCGCCTGCAGGCGGGCCCGGGAGGAGCCGGTGACCCTGCTGCTCTTCGACCTCAACGGCTTCAAGCGCTACAACGACACCTTCGGCCACCCGGCCGGCGACGCGATGCTGGTCTGGCTGGGAGGCCAGTTGCGCGGCGCCGTGGGGAGGGACGGGACCGCCTACCGGATCGGGGGCGACGAGTTCGCGGTCCTGATTCGCTGTGACAGCGACCGCCGCGACACCGTCGCCAAGCGCGCCGCCGAAGCCCTGAGCGCGAAGGGAAGGCACTTCGAGGTGGGTTCCTCGTGGGGCGCGGTGTCGATACCCGCCGAGGCCGGGACCCCCGCCGCCGCCATCCAGCTGGCGGACGTGAGGATGTACGCGCAGAAGGAGTCGCGCCGCCTCGCCGACGACGACGGAACCGACATCGAGGGCGCCGACGTGACTGTGGGGCTAGAGCGGCCGCGGGACAGCGAGGCTCTCGAACAGGGTCAGTAGTACGGCGGTCACCTCGGCCCGGCTTCCCGGGTCCTCGGAGCGAGCCACCAGCATCGCTGCCTCGTCGAGCGCTCCCAGCAACAGGTGCGCCATCGGCTTCACCGGCAGCTCGCGAATCTCACCCGCCTCGATCGCCGCCGTGAGGCTGGCCTCGATCAGGCCGAGCCCGTTCGCCGCGGCGATCTCGCGCCAGCGGTCCCAGCCCAGCACAGCGGGTGCGTCGTGCAGGGCGATCCGCTGCAGCTCCGGCTCCGCGCACTCGTCGAGGAAGGCCTCGATCCCGGCCTTCATCGCCTCCAGCGGGCTGTCCAGCTCCGATCCGAGGACGATCCGGGCCACGCGCTCCGTCGACTCCGCCTCGAGTCGCTCGTAGACCGCCTCCAGCAGTTCCGGCTTGCCGCCGAAGTGGTGGTAGAGCGCGCCGCGGGTCACCCCGGCGGCGCGCACGATCTCCTCGGTCCCGACCCCCTCGTATCCGCGCTCGGTGAAGAGACGGCGGGCGGCTGCCATCAGGGCGCCGCGAGTGGCCTCGGCCCGCTCCGCCTGAGTCCGACGGTGCTCTGGATTTACATGCATGCTGTCTGTATGTTATTAGACCCATGAACAGATAAACAGATCCAGCCCCGGCCTCATGCGGGCTGAAGTTTCGGGCGAGAGACCAGCGGGAGGCAAGGATGAGCAACGAGACCAACCAGCGCAAGGAGATCAAGCTGCCGGCGGGGCGGATCCGTTACCGCGAGGCGGGCGCCGGCAGGCCGGTCGTCTTCGTCCACGGCTATCTGGTCGACGGCCGGCTCTGGGACGGGGTCGTGGACCGGCTCTCCGACCGCTTCCGCTGCTTTGCCCCGGACTGGCCGATCGGCTCCCAGCAGATCGCGATGAACCCGGACGCCGACCTCTCGCCCCCCGGCGTCGCGGCGATGATCGCCTCCTTCCTCGAGGCGCTCGACCTCGACGACGTCACCGTGGTCGGCAACGACTCCGGCGGCGCCATGTCCCAGGTCCTGGTCACCCGCCACCCCGAGCGCATCGGTCGCCTGGTGCTGACGAACTGCGACACCCATGAGAACTTCCCTCCGGGGATGTTCAAGGCGATGCCACCGCTGGCCAAGCTGCCGGGCGGGATGACGCTCCTCTCGGCGCCGTTCAGGATCGGCGCCGTCGCGCGGCGCGCCTTCCGCCCCTTTGCGAGGACCCGCATCCCCGACCAGCTGATCGCCTCCTGGATGGAGCCGGCGAGCACCGACCGCGGAGTGATGCGCGACTTGAAGAAGGTCACGGTCGGTATGAACAAGCGCTACACGCTGGAGGCGGCGCAGAAGCTGCGCGGCTCCGAGCTGCCGATCCTGCTGGCCTGGGCGCCGGGCGACAAGTACTTCCCGATCTCCTACGCGGAGCGCCTGGCGGGCGAAGCGGGGAACGCCCGTGTCGTGCAGATACCGGACTCCAAGACCTTCGTCTCGCTCGACCAGCCCCAGCGCCTGACCGAGGAGATCGCGCAGTTTGCGGCGTCGTCCTAGCGGCAAAGCGAACGTGCGTTCCCCGAAATCCGCAAAGTGCATGTTTTTCGTCCGATAGGAGGTGGAATCTTCCTCAACCCCCCGAACAGGACGGAGAGCTATGGCCAAGCAGATCTTCGACCAGGACCGGCCCAGGAGCACGATGGCGCAGCGACTCGACGAAGCGTTTGCCGGCTGTGATCAGTGGACCCTCGCGCCGCCGAGTCCGCGGCGCAGCAGCCTCGAATTCAGCCCCCGCGCCTCGAGTTCGTCGAGGATGATCGGCAGCGCCGCGGCGGTGCGAGCCCAGGAGCCGGGCGCGCTGTAGTAATCCGCGTCGTGCAGGAGGAGGATGTCCCCGGCCCGGGCGCCGGCGGTCGCTCGACGGGCGATCGAGGCCGGCGTCGCGCGACGCGTCCAGTCCCTCCCCCACTGCGACCACAGCACCGGTCGCCAACCCCGACCTCGGACGGCGCGCAGGCCGACGGCGCTGAAGATCCCGTAGGGGGGTCGGTAGTCGCTCACCTCCTGGCCGCTCGCCTCCTCGATCGTCACCCTGGCGCGTTCGGCGTCCTCGAGCAGGGCCCGGGCGCTCAGTCGCAGCTGGCTGCGGTGGCGGTAGCAGTGCAGCTCCACCCGGTGGCCGGCGGCGACGATCTCCGCCGCCAGGGACGGGCGCCGCGCGACCTGCTCGCCGGCGAGGAAGAACGTGGCACAGGCGCCTGCCTCGCGCAGGGTCTCCAGGACCGCCGGCGTTCCCTGCGGATGCGGGCCGTCATCGAAGGTGAGGGCGACTCCGTCCGCTCCCTCCTCCTGGCGCAACTGGATCCCGAGCGAGTCCCCGACCAGCGGCACCACGGGCGCCAGCGCCGGGCCCGCGTAGGCAACGGCGGCCACGGTGAGGCCACCCGCCGCCACCGCCCCGATCAAGGAGCGGGAGTTGCCACGCCGGTGCTGTGGGCGACCGGTTCGGCCGGCAGCGGCTGGGCCTCGGAGATGACCGGGGCGTCGTTCTCCTTGCCGAGGTGGATCCGCTCCTGGAGCGGCTTGGAGATGACCTTGTAGGGAGACTCCCGCTGGACGGCCGCGAGGACCATGACGACGAGCAGGGCGGCGAGGCTGACCGCTGCGGCGACCCGCTCGACGCGCAGGCGCCAGACCGGCTGCGGCCGCACCCGCGGCCGCACGGTCAGGGTCCGCGAGGCGATCGACGGCAGCGAGGCGAAGGAGGAGTCCGGGGACTGGCGCTCGCGGGTGACGTGGCGCAGGACCGACTCCAGCTCGTGCTCGGAGCGGGCGACCTCGGCCAGGCCGAAGCGCTCGAAGGCGGCGTTGTTGGCCCGCAGGTGGCCGGCCGAGAATCCGTAGGAGACGACCGGGCAGCCACGGATGTGCGCCTCCAGCACGGTCAGGCCGGCGGTCGAGTGGATCATCGCGTCGGCCGCCGCCATCCAGTCGCTCATCTGCTCGGTGAAACCGAGGACCCGGACCTGCTCGTTCCCGCCGAAGGTCCGCTCCAGCTTCTCGCGGGCGATCTCGTTGCGGCCGGTGATGCAGGCGACCAGGATGTCCTCTCCCGCGAGCGCGGAGCGGATCGCACCCTCGAGATCGCCGACGCCCCAGCCGCCCCCGGAGACGAGCACGACGCGGGCGTGAGCCGGGACGTCGAGCGCCTCGCGGGCGTCGCGGCGGGTGCGCGGCATCAGGAAGTCGCGGGAGATCGGCGGTCGCGCCCACTCGACGCTTGCCGGGCCGGCCAGCTTCTCGACCTCCTCGATCGACTCGGGGTGGGTCACGTAGTGCATGTCGACGCCGGGATGGACCCAGTAGCGGAGCCCGGCGAGATCGGTGATGGCCGATTGCACCGGGACCATCAGGCGCCTGTTCTCCCGCAGCATCCCCAGCACCGCGGTGACTCCCGGATAGGTCGAGATCACCACATCGGGTTCGTGTTCGGCGATCAGGCGCATCAGCCCCCGAGCCCCGAACAGGTAGCTGAGGTGGTGGGCGAGCCAGCGGGTCGGCGCGAACTTGGTGATCAGCCAGTACTGGATGTCGAACAGCCAGGGCATCCAGCGGAAGGTGACGCGGGATCCACCGCGGACCACCGCGGAATACCCCCGGCCCATCGCCTCCAGGCCGTTGGCTATCTCCACCTTCGCGCCGGGGATTTCCCCTTCGAGGTCGGCCTTGATGATCCGCGCCGGCAGGTCGTGACCCTCACCGATGTCGGCGCTGAGGACGAGGACGCGGGGCTCCCGCTCCTCGAAGCGCGAGGCGCCCGCGAGCAGCGCCCCGGCCGCGTGTTCGTTGCCGTTCAGCGACGGCCGTTTGCCCGGGATCGGATCCGGTGGGCGGGTGCTGCAGCGGACCCATTCGACGTACTTCCTGACCCCGTCGCGGAAGCTGGTTTCGGCCTTCCAGCCGATCTCCTCGAGCGCGCGCTGGTTGGAGATCGCCTTGCCGGGGAAGTCGCCGGGGCGCGGCGGGGTGTGGACGATCTCGCAGCCGTCGGTGTTTTCCTGGACCCGCTCGGCGATTTCGAGGATCGTCACGACCTCGTCGCCGGAGAGGTTGTAGGTGCGGTTCGCGGCCTCGGGCGCCAGCGCGGCGACGATCCCGTCCGCCAGGTCCTCGACGTAGATGAAGCTGCGTGTCTGGCTGCCGTCGCCGGCGATCGTCAGCGCCTTTCCTTCGAAGGCCAGGTCGGTGAACTTGGCGACGACTCCGGCGGTGCGAGCGCGGGGGCCGTAGGGGATGCCGAAGCGCAGCACGGTGCTCTCGAGGTCGTAGAGCTCGGCGTAGCCGGCGCAGTAGGTCTCCCCCGCCAGCTTGGTCGCCGTGTAGAGGTGGCGGGGTGCCGGGATCGGGGTGCCCTCGTCGACGTCCTGCTCGACGCAGTCGCTGTAGACCCAGGTGGTCGAGCCGTAGACGACACGGCCGACCTTGGCGCCGCAGGCTGCCTCGAGCACGTTGAGGGTGCCGCGGGTGTTGACCTCCTCGGCGAGCACCGGGTCGGCGAGGACGTGGGAGACGTCGGCGACCGCGGCGAGGTGGATGACGGCGTCGCAGCCACGCATCGCCAGGTCCAGGTTGGCGGCGTCGGTGATGCTGCCGGTGAAGGTCTCGACCTCCAGCGGCGAGTGGTAGGGGGAGGCGCTGAGGTCGAAGATGCGCGGCGTCATCCCACGCTCCAGCAGGCGGTCGACGACGTGGGAGCCGATGAAGCCCCCTCCTCCGGTCACCAAGACCCTCATCATTCCTCCTTGCCGAGCGCCGCCTCGCGGCTCTCGGGGCGGTAGTAGAGCGGCGCGCACCAGTGGTTCTCGGCCACCCATTCGGTGTTCGGCAGCTCGTCGGACCGGCCCATGATGCGGTGGCAGGGCTGGTCGTAGACGCGGCCGGTCGACTTCTCGATCTGCTCGAAGACGATGTACTTGTAGAGGCCCGAGGTCATTCCCTCGGGCAGCTCGAGCCGGGACGGGTGCGCGGCGTCGAGGTGCTCGCGGGCGTACTCGTTCTTCCAGGCGACGATCTCCTCCATCCGCTCGGCCTGGACCAGGCCGAGGGCGGCGGTGAACTCGCTCATCCTGAAGTTGAGCCCGTCGACCTCATGCTCGAACTTCCCGTAGTTGCGGAACTTGGAGGCGAACTCGATCAGCTCCTCGTTGTCGGAGACGAGTACGCCGCCCTCCCCGGTCGAGACGGTCTTCGTCGCGTAGAGCGAGTAGACGCCGGCGTCGCCGAAGCCGCCCGGCCTGGCGCCGCTCCAGTCGGCGCCGTGGGCGTGGGCGCAGTCCTCGAGCAGGAAGATGTCGTTGTCGCGGCAGTAGGCGGCGATCCGCTCCGAGTCGAAGGCGATGTGGCCGCCGATGTGGACGAGGATCGCGGCACGCGGCCTCAGGCGCTCGGCCTTCGCCTCGAAATCCGCGAAGGACATGCAGAGGTCGGTGCGGTTGCAGTCGACGAACTCGACCTCGGCCCCGGCCCCGATCGCCGCCAGCGGGGTCGCCATGAAGGTATTGGACGGGCAGAGCACGGTCTCGCCCTTGACACCGGCAAACTCGAGCGCCGCCAGCGCCCCACCGGCCCAGCTCGAGAGCCCGAGGCTCGGCAACCCGTTCCACTCCGCCCAGCGCTGCTCGAAGGCGGCGAGCTTGGCGCCCTCCGACCACTGCTCGGAGTCGAGCACCTCGGTCCAGAGCTCGAACAGCCTGGAGCGATCACGATGGTCGAACCCGATCGCGAACCTGTCGGCGACCGCGCTGACTGGGGAATCTGCTTGCGGCAAGGCGGCGCCAGGCTACCAGCGAAGGCGGATCAGTCCTCCGCGTGGGCCGCCTCGATGACGGCGCCGACCGTCCGCGAGCTGGCGAGGAGGACCGTGCCGGCCACGGCGACGGCCATGCAGGCCACCAGGGCCGCCCCGCCCAGCGGAGTCGCCGACCAGGACTCGCCGAAGATCAGCGGCGCCAGCACCACCGGAACGAGCACCTGGACGGCGAACATCGCCGGAGCCACGTGCGTGGCGTGATGACGCTGCAGAGCGCTCATCTCGCTGAGCAGCGCCAGGCCCTCGGAGACGACGGCGGTCGCCAGCCAGCCGATGGCGACGAGGACCGCCCCGGTTGCGAGCCCGTCGGTGAGCAGCTTGCTGGCGATCGCGGTCCAGGCGTAGCCGCAGCCGGCGCTGGCCACAGCCAGGGGCCCCGCCGCCACCGCCCTCCCCCGCAGCAGGTAGGGGGCGAGGACCGGGATCGCGATCAGGGCCCCCGCCAGCGCGAGCGCTGCGGGGCCGGCGTGCTCGGTGGTCCGCTCCGGCGCCGCCCAGGCGACGCCTGCCACGCCGCCGACGATCGCCGCCACGGCGACGCCGTCGCGCAACCCTGGCGCCTCCCCCAGCCTCGTCGCCCCCAGCCACAGCAGCAGGATCAGCCCGCTCGCCAGGCACGGCTGCACGACCGTCAGCGGCGCCAGCAGCAGCGCCGCGATCTCCAGCGGCCACCCCGCCAGTCCCAGCGCCGTCGCCCCCAGCCAGCGCCGGTTCCGCAGCAGCTTGCCGAGCAGCGAGACCCGCAGCGAGTGATCGTGCGAGACCCCCCGCACCTCCATCGCCTGCAGCGCGATCGAGGTGTTGTAGAGGCAGGAGGCGCCTACGGCGGCGAGAATCCCGAGCGCGAGCACGGCGCGACCCTATACCGGCCGCGCAATCGCTCAGCGGCGGCGGTGAGATGAGGGTCGGTCCCCGCAACGCATGACGACCTCGGACACCGATACGCACCCCCACACAGCAGCAGAACATAGGCGAGTACAAGCGCTTCCGAGCTGGCGCCGAGGAGCAGGAGACCGCTTAAGACGATCGCCGAGAAGGCGACGACGAGCATCGGCTGACCGTACGGCCCTGGCCCACACGCAGGGCGCGCGGACCGTGCCCATTCTGGAAATTTTCCGCTACGTCTCCTGGTACAGCGGCCCGTCGCCGCCCTCGGGCAGGGTCAGGCGGCCGCCCTTGGCGGTGATCGCGCCGCACTGGACGCAGTTGGAGGCGGTGACGTGGACGACGACCTCGGCGGCGCCGTTCTGCAGCTGCTCGTCGGGGATCTCGTAGACCTGGGCCGGGCACATCGAGACCCAGGTCTGGGCGACCTCGCGCGGCACCCTGGTCTGGATCCGGACGTGGTTGGGCGCGTCGTCGCGGGTCGCGTTGCCGGAGAGGAAGACCGAGTCGAGCTTGTTGAAGGTGAGCTCGTTGTCGGGTTTGACGTACATCTCCCCGGCCTTGCCGATCTCCATCTCGTTCTCGGCGTCGTCCTCGCCCTTCCAATGCCCCGGGGGGAAGGCACCTTTGGTGAGCGCCCAGCCATTGGCGACGGCGCCACCGACGAAGAAACCCCTGGAGAAGGCCTGGCGGACGTTGCGCGACTTGTAGAGATCCTTCTCAATCGTCGATTTGTGGACCTTCTCGTCGTAGGCCTCGAAGTTGACCGCGTCGGGGTCCTTCTTCAGTGCTTCGACGATCGTCTCCGCCGCGTACATGCCGGCGTGCATCGCGTAGTGGACGCCCTTCAGGGTCGGGATGTTGACCATGCTCGCCGCGTCGCCGGCGACGACCATGCCGGGCACCGCGAGGCGCTTCGGCATCGCGTAGTAGCCGCCGGAGGGGATCGTCTTCGCCCCCCAGGCGACCCGCTTGCCGCCCTCGAGCATCTTCTTGACGAAGGGGTGGGTCTTGAGCAGCTGCAGCGCGTCGTGGCAGCTGAAGGTGGCATCGGTGTAGTCGAGGCCGACGACGAGGCCGATGCAGATCTTGTCCTCGCCCATCGGGTAGATGAAGCTGCCGCCGAACTCGTTGTACTTGGCGCCCTTGCGCAGGGGCCAGCCCATCGTGTGGATGACCCGGTCGAGCGGCTCCTTCACCTCCCAGACCTCTTTCACCCCGAGCTCCCAGCGCATCGGGTCGGCGCCGTGAAGGTCGAAATAGTCGTAGGCGGCGTAGGTGAGGTGGCCGACGGTGCCCTCGGCGAGGACCGTCGCCCTGGCGACGACGTCGGAGCCCGGCTCGAAGTTGGCCAGCTCTTCGCCCTCCTTGCCGCGACCGCGGTCGCCGGAGCGCACTCCCTTGACGACCCTGTCCTCGACCAGCAGCTTCGTCGCCGCGGTCTCGGAGAGGATGTAGACGCCGGCCTCTTCGGCCTTGTCGGCGAGGAAGCGGCCGAGCTTGGAGACCGAGGTGACGTAGTTGCCGTGGTTGCGGAAGTTGGGCGGCGGCGGCTTCAGCGGGATCGCCCGCTTCTTGGTCAGCAGGTAGACCGCGTCCTTGGTGACCTCCTGGTAGACCGGCCATTCCGACTTGTCGAGGTCGGGGAACAGCTCTTCCATCGCCGAGGGCTTCATGTTCGCCCCGGAGAGCAGGTGCGCTCCGGCGACTTTGCCCTTCTCGATCACCGCCACCGGGACTTCGCCCAGCTTCTCGGTCAGCTCCGGCTCGGACTCCAGCAGCTGCATCAGCTTGTTGGCGCAGGCGAGCCCGGCGGGCCCGCCGCCGACTATCGCGACTCCAACCTCGATGCGATCGTCCGGGGCATCGGTCGGAGGACCGATCACGTCGGCTGGATCGAACGGCGGCGGGAACTCGCTCGGCGCAACTGCTGGCATCTCGAACTCCTTTCGAGCCGAATGAAGACTGAGCCGGAGCTCAGCCTCCCTTCTTGGCCTTGATCGCCTCGGTCAACTTGGGGACGATCTTGTGCAGGTCGCCCACCACGCCGAGGTCGGAGAACTCGAAGATCGGCGCGTTCGGGTCCTTGTTGATCGCGAGGATGTTCTCCGAGCTCTGCATACCGACCTTGTGCTGGATCGCCCCGGAGATTCCGGCCGCCAGGTAGAGCTTCGGCGCGACCGTCTTGCCGGTCTGGCCGATCTGGGCGGCGTAGGGGTACCAGCCGGCGTCGACCACGGCGCGGGTCGCGGCGACGGCGCCGCCCATCGACTCGGCCAGGTCCTCGCAGAGCTTGAAGCCGTCGGCCGCGCCGAGGCCCCGTCCGCCGCCGACGAGGATGTCGGCGTCCTCGATGTTGACGTCGGCGCCGCGCTGCTCGCCGCGCTGGACCATCGTCGCCTTGGTCGACCAGGGCGAGAGCTCGACGTCGACGTCGACCACCTCGGCGGTACCACCGCTCTCGTTGGTGTCGAACGCGTTGAGGCGGCTGATGATGATCCCCGGCTCGCCGACGTAGCCGACGTCGGCGATCTGGGAGTCCTGCAGGATCGGGCGCTCGGCGACGAGCTTGCCGTCCTGGACCTTGACGGCGGTGACCTCCATCGTCACGCCGGCGCCGAGGCGGGCGGTGAGGCCCGCACCGATCTCGAAGCCGAGCAGGCCGCCGCCGAACAGCGCGTAGGAATAGCCCTCGTCCCCGATCACCTTCGCCATCGCGTCGACGATCGGCTGGGCCAGGCCCTCCGGCACGGTCTTGGCCCGGTAGACCTTGGCGGCGCCGTAGTTGCCGAGCGAGGCGCAGGCGTCGTCGGCAATGTCGCCGACCACCAGCGCGGCGGCCTCGCCGCCGACTTCGCCGGTCAGCTTCGCCGCCTCGGAGATAGCTCCGAGCGAGTTCTTGTTGAAGTTGCCCTCGTCGTCGTGGAGGGCGTAAACCAGGATGCCTGCCATTAGTGGTTCCTTTCGGCGGTCAGGCCCGCTTCTGGCCGCGAAAACCGAGCGGGGCTAGGACGCAGGGAACGTGGCGTGCCGAATGGCACGCGAGCGACTGAGGACGACGTCCCCGCGAAGGTTTGCAGCGAGTCAGAACGGGTCTGATTGTCGGAAGGAGCCACTTAGATCAGCTTCCTCTCGTCGAGCCAGGCGACGATCTTTTCGACCGTCTCGTTGGTGTCCTCGTCCTCGATGATCTCGCCGGCCTCCTTGGCGGGCGGCGGGTTGAGCGCGATGACCGCGGTCTTGGAGCCGGCCTCGCCGACCATGCCGCCGTCGATTCCGACGTCGCCGGTGGCCTTCGAGTCGAGCGGTTTCTTTTTCGCCCCCATGATCGCTTTCAGGCTCGGGTAGCGAGGCTCGTTGATCGCGTCGCCGACGCTGATCACGGCCGGCAGCTCGACCTCGACGGTGTCGTAGCCGTACTCGGCCTGGCGCTCGCAGCGGAGCTTGCCGTCGGTGACGTCGATCTTGATCACTTGCGTCAGCGAAGGCATCTTCAGGTGGTCGGCGACGACCGCGCCGATCGTGTAGCACTCACCGTCGTCGGACTGCTGGCCGAGCAGCACCAGGTCGGGGCTCTCGGACTCGAGCACCTTCGCCAGCGAGTAGCCGGTGGCGCAGACGTCGGAGCCGGCCAGGGCGTCGTCGGAGAGGTG
>JBBDYP010000032.1:0-5974 GCA_040900615.1 Solirubrobacterales bacterium
CCGCCCACGCGATTTCCAGTCGCGCTCCTTAAGCCACTCGGACACCTCTCCGGGGTGCCATGGAAGCCTAGCTCGGCTCGGGGCCGAGGGCCGTCAGAGCAGAACCTAGGATTCCTGGTTGCGACGAGACGCGAAGAAGTCGCGCAGGAGGGCCGCGCAGTCCTCTTCCCTCACTCCCCGGATCACCTCGGGGTGATGATTGAGAGCGGGCTCGGCGAGGATGTCGAGGACGCTGCCGGCGGCGCCGGCCTTCGGGTCGGGGGCGCCGATGACGACGGTGGGGATGCGGGCGAGGACGATCGCCCCGGCGCACATGGCGCAGGGCTCGAGCGTGACGTAGAGGGTGGTGCCGGGAAGGCGCCAGCCGCCGAGCGCCTCGGCGGCGGCGCGGATGGCGAGGATCTCGGCGTGCGCGGTGGGGTCCCGGCGCAGCTCGCGCTCGTTGCCGGCCAGCGCCAGCGGCTCGCCGTCGCGGAGGATCGCGGCGCCGATCGGGACGTCGCCGTGCGCCTCGGCCAGACGCGCCTGCGCCAGCGCCAAGCCCATCGCCTCCTCCTGGACGGCCGTGGTGGTGTGCCCGTTCATCCGATCCGGGAGTATGTCCCCCAACAACTTCGCCGGCATCGCGGTGTTAGCTGTAGAGCTCGCCGCACCGCAGGGGATGCCCCGAGCCGAACATCCCGATGAGACGACCTCTCCCGACCCTCGCAACCGTTGCCCTGCTCGCGGCGCTGTCCGTCGCAGCCGCTCCCGCGCGGGCGCAGACGGGGCTGGGGCCGGCGCGCGAATTCGCACCGCACCAGGTCGTCGTCAAGCTCGACGGCGAGCGCTCGGCACGGACCGTCTCGCTTCCCGCCGGGGTTGGGGTGCGGCGGACGGCCGCGGCCCTGCGGCGCAACCCGCGGGTCGCCTACGCCGAGCCGAACTACATCGCCACCGCCTCGGCGACCGTGCCCCCCACCGGCTTCCTCATCCCCAACGACCCCGGCACCCTCGAAGGGGCCTCCGAAGCCGCCGCCTCGGCCGGCGACTGGTCCTTCAAGCAGTGGAACTTCCTTCCCCGGGAAGGGCCCGCCGGAGCTCGTCTGCCGGTCTCGCCCGGCGGCATCGACGCCGTCGGCGCCTGGCGCAACCTCGCCGCCGTGGGCCGCCCCGGCGCCGAAGGGGTGACCATCGCCGTGCTCGACACCGGCATCGCCTACCGCGCCGAGGGCGGCCGGTTCCTGCGCAGCCCCGACTTCACCCCCGGGCAGTTCGTCAAGGGCCGCGACTTCGTCGACGACGACCGCCTGCCGCTGAACGAAAACGGCCACGGCACCCACATCGCCGGGACGATCGCCGAGAAGACCGACAACGCCATCGGCCTGACCGGCCTCGCCTACCGAGCCAAGCTGATGCCAGTCCGGGTGCTCGACAAGCGCGGGCGTGGCGACGCGGCCGCGATCGCCGACGGGATCCGCTTCGCCGTCGCCAATCGCGCGCAGGTGATCAACATGAGCTTCAACTTCGGCTGCGGGAAGAAGGTGCCGGAGATCGACGAAGCGCTGCGCGAGGCCTACGCGCGAGGCGTGGTCGCCGTTGCCTCCGCCGGCAACCTCGGCTCCGAGACCTGCGTCTCGGAGCCGGCAACCGGGCCGCGGGTGATCGCGGTCGGCGGCACCACCGAGGGCGGCTGCCTCGGCAACTACTCGCTCGCCGGCTCGGCGATCGACATCGTCGCGCCCGGCGGCGGGACCCCGGCGGCCGGCTGCCCATCAGTCTCGGCGCGACCGATCTACCAGGTGACGCTGAAGGCGGGGAGCACCGCGATCTTCGCCATCCCCGGCGACTACGTCGGGACGTCGATGGCCGCGGCCCACGTCTCCGGCGCCGCCGCGATGGTCCTCGCCAGCGGCGTGCTGGGGCGGCAGGCGACGCCGAAAGCGCGGGTGGATGCGGTGACCCGGCGACTGCGCACCACCGCCCGCGACCTCGGCCTGCCGGTGACCCAGCAGGGCGCAGGCCTGCTCGATGCCGGCAGTGCCACCGCCCTGGCCCCCTGAGGGCGCCTGGCCAAGCAGATCAAGGACGCAGGGAGCGCCGCGTGCTCCGCACACGAGCGACCGAGGACGCCGAGATGCGCCGGCCAGGCGCCCTCAGGTCGTGCGGACGATCATCACGTTGCAAGGAGCGTGATGGGAGACGTTGTTGGGGACGCTGCCGAGCAGGTAGCGGCGAGCGCCGGTCATCCCCTTGTTGCCGACCACGATCAGGTCGGCATCGGTCTGTTCGGCGACGTTGAGGATCGCGTCGGCGGGGTCGGCCTCGATCGGATGAGTCTGGACCTCGACGCTCTTCTGGCGGGCCTCCGCGGCGGCGGCGTCGAGAATCAGGTTGACATCTTCGCGCGGGCCGATCTCGTACTGGACGTCTGGCGGCGCCGACTGTTTGTCCCCCTCTACCCGCCGCTGCTGGGGGAGCGGCGCGTAGGCGCTGACGATGCTGAGCTGAGCGCCCGTCAGCTTGGCCAGGTCGATTGCCTGCCGCACTGCCTCGGCGGCGGTTTCAGAGCCGTCGGTCCCTACCACGATACGAGTGAACACGCCCGCCTCCTTCCGCTCGGTCGCTGAACCCGGGTGATACTAACGCCGGGTGTGGGCGGGTAGGCCGCGGAAGCCGTCGCCGAAGATCTCGGTCGGCGTCGTCGCCAGCCGCGCGATGGCGATCGCCATCGAGGCGAGAAGGCAGACGATCAGCACCATCATCCCCGCTTTCCAGATCCATGGCACGGGCGAACCCTAGATGGTTGATTCCACGACCAGGCGGGCTAGGCTGAGCGGATGGGACTGGAGAAGGTGGCCGACGGGGTGTGGTTGCTTCGGGGCGATTTCCGCGGGGCGATGAACATCTACTTTCTCGAGGACGGCGACGGGGTGGTCCAGTTCGACGCCGGCACCAAGCGGATGCGGAAGTCGGCACGGGCGGCGGCGGAGCGGCTCGGCGGCGTCAAGCGGATCGTCCTCGGGCACGCGCATGCCGACCATCGCGGCACGGCTCCGTACATGGGCGTGCCGGTCTACTGCCACCCCGATGAAGTCGCCGACGCCGAAAGCGACGCGGCGATCGCGCCCTACTTCGACCTCTCGGAGCTGCCGGTGGCGCCGGTGCGCTGGATCTACCCCTTCCTGCTGCGGCACTGGGACGGCGGCGCCGTGAAGATCGCCGACACCGTGATCGAGGGCGACGAGGTGGCCGGCTTCCGCGTCCTCCACTTCCCCGGGCACGCGCCGGGGCTGATCGGGCTCTGGCGCGAGAGCGACGGGGTCGCGATCGTCAGCGACGTCGTCTACCTGGTCGACTCGGCTCGGCTCAAACCGCTGCCGGAGGGAGAGGCGAGCGTTCCCCATCCGGCCTGGGCCTGGGACCACGCCAAGTCGAAGGAGTCGGTGCGGCGGCTGGCGGCGCTGGAACCGAAGGTCGTCTGCGCAGGCCACGAGCGGCCACTGCGCGGAGAGGGGCTGCGCGAGACGCTGGAACGCGCCGCCGAGCGGTACTGATCCCATAAGTTGCCAGCCCTGATGATCGGGACCTACGCCTCGGCGGCGCTGATCTGTGCCGCCTCGCTGCTGGTGGGTCGCGCCCTGCTCTCGCTGGCGGGACGGCGGACGTGGTCGTGGCTCGAGCCAGCCGTCGGGCTCGGCGCGGTCCTGACCGTGACCGGGGCGCTGGCCCGCGCTCCGGGGCACGGCAGCAGCGCCACGCTCGGCCTCGCGGCGCTGCTCGTGGTGGCGGTGCTGGTGGCTTGGCGGTCGCCCTACGGAATGCCAGGGGCGTTGCGCGTCGGGCTGCCGGTGGCGATCGTGGTCGGGTTGGCGCTGGCGATCCCGTTCGCGCTCAGCGGTCGCTGGGGCCTGCTCGGAGTCGGCTTCAACAACGACCTCGGCCTCCACCTCTCCTGGGCCGAGTGGCTGCGCAGCGGCTTTGGCCCGGCGCCGGACACCGGCTACCCGCTCGGCCCGCACGGGCTGGCGATCGCCGTCGCGGCGGTGCCGGGAATCAGCCTCGGCCAGGCCTTCGTCGGCGAGATCGTCGCGATCGGGGTGCTGACCGGGCTGACCGCGATCGGCGCGCTCGGCGAGATGCGGGGGTGGCGGCGGGTCGCGGCGGCCTCGATGGTCGCCCTCCCCTACCTCGCCGTCTCCTACTTCGCGCAGGCGGCATTCAAGGAGACGGCCGAGGCCCTGTTCGTGCTCGCTTTCGCCGTCTTCCTGCTGGCCCCGGGCGTGCTTCCGGAGGGAATCTGGGCGCGACTGCGCTTCGTGCTGCCGCCGCTGGCGCTCGCCGGCGGCATCTTCTTCTCCTACAGCTTCGCCGGCATCGCCTGGCCGGTGGCGATCCTCGCCCTCTGGAGCCTGACCGTGCCGGCGGTGCGGCGGGCGCTGCGACCGCGGGCGCTGCTGCGCTTCCTGCTGCGGCCGACAACGCTGCTGGGCGTCGCCGCGCTCGCCGGACTCGCGATCGTGCTGACGATCGTCGGCCCCTTCGGCTTCGCCCACGGCTTCAACAAGGTCGCCGGCAGCAATACCTACGGGCCGGTCTCCCCGCTCGAGGCGCTCGCGGTCTGGCCCACCTCCAACTACCGCCTCGACGCAGCCGGCGGCGCCCAGCTGACCGGGCTGGCGGGGACGATCGCGGTACTGGCGCTGCTGGTCGGGGTCGCATGGTGGGTGGAGCGGCGGGAGCTGACGATCCCGATCGCCCTCGGCGCCTGCGCCGCCCTCTACCTCGTCTCGCTTCCCTTCAGCGGCGACTACTCCCAGGCCAAGGCGCTGATGATCGCCGCCCCCCTGGCGATGCTCGTCGCGATCCGCCCCCTGCTCAGGGAATTCCCGGGTCGACGGGCCGATATGTCGACTCAGGCTCCACATCTCGGCCGATCGGCGGGCGGTTTGGTGCGAGTTGGGTGGATGGTGCTGGCGGTGGCGTTCGTCGGGGGGTCGCTCTATTCGAGCTTTCTGGTGCTGCGGGACGCGCCGGTGGGGCCGGCGGGGCACGGGGCGGAGCTGGCGGCGTTCCTGCCGATCGTGCACGGCAAGGAAGTCCTCTACGCGGGGCAGGACCGCTACGCGGCCTACGAGCTGCTCGGCGCCGACACCCACGTGCCGCTGGTCGAGTTCCCCGACCCCGGCGTCTCCCCCAACCCGGAGAAGCCGTTCGACACCGGCGACGCCTACAGCCCGGTCGACTTCGACTCCTTCTCGCGGGAAACGCTCGACCGCTATCCCTACGTCGTCACCGGCCGCGCCGCCTGGAACAGCAAGGCGCCGCCGAACTTCAGGCGCATCGCCGCCACCCCCTCCTACGTGCTCTGGGAGCGGACGGGCTCGACCCCCGAAGACCGCCACGTCCTGCTCGAGGGGACCGAGGCGGGAGCGCATGCCTCCTGCGCCTCGCCGGAGATCCGCATCCTCCTCGCCAACCCGGGCCGGGCCTCGCTCTTCCCGGACGCGGTGATCGGCCCCAAAGGCGACTGGGGGGAGGGCAGCGTGCTCGGCAGCGGCGCCGAGACCTCGCAGGCGCTGGACCTTCCACCGGGCAGCTGGAACTTCTCGCTCCAGTACTTCTCGCCGTTCGACCTGACGCTCTCGGCCGCCGGATTCCGGGAGCCGCTGAAGGCGGCGCTCGACGGGCAGCGGCCGAACACGATCAGCCTCGGCAACAACGGCCAGTTCTGGCCCGCCGGTCGCTACGAGAGCGACGGCGGCCGCACCCGCTTCACGCTCTCCACCCCCGATGCCACGACCCTTCAGAGCATCAGCGGCTACGACGGCAAGGCCTACATGGGAGAGCTGGTCGCCGTCCCGGTCGGCCCCCACCGGACCGTGCCGCTCAGCGACGCGTGCAACGGCTGGATCGACTCCTACGAATCCGAAGAATCGCCCTAGAAGGCTGGTGTTTTTCGTGACGGGCTGATTTGTCCGTCCGACCCTCAAGT
>JBBDYP010000033.1:0-5921 GCA_040900615.1 Solirubrobacterales bacterium
GCTCCTCGACGTCGACCGGCGCCGCCAGGATCGCTTCGTAGGTGTTCTGGAAGCGATGCTTGACGAAGGTGCCGAACATCGCCGGCAGGGCGCTGGAGAAGATCACCGCCGTCGCCACCATCCCGGTGCCGACGAACTGGATGTAGTCGACGCCGTCGACTTCGTCGACCAGGGTCGCGCCGAGGCCGAGCCCGAAGGCGAGCAGGTAGACGATCGGTTCGAGCACGCTGGAGAAGGTCGTCCCCTTCCAGTAGGTGCGGAAGTTGGCGAGCTCGCGGCTCATCACTCCGGCGATCGCCGCCGGTTCCAACCGTCTCATCGCGTGGTTCCTTTGACACGACATTCGTAACTAAGGAACCACGCGATGGGGGTCGGGGCGCTCACTCCGCTTCCTCGCCGGTCAGCAGCACGAAGACGTCCTCGAGCGTGGCGGCGCGGACGACGGCCTCCTCGGGCACGACGCCGTCGTCGGCGCGCTCGGAGCCGACGATCGCGATCGCCGGCCCGGCCGGCCGCACCCGCAGCCCGCGCTGCTCGGCGCTCGCCCGCAGCTCGGCGAGCCGCCGCGGCGGCGCGTAGATCTCGGCGGTCTGGCGGCCGGCGTGCTCGGCGATCAGGTCCGCCGGGCGGCCGCGGCTGATCACCTTGCCGTGCGTCATCACCGCCACCTCGTCGGCGAGCCGCTCGGCCTCCTCGATGTAGTGGGTCGACATCAGGATCGTGGTGCCGCGGGATTTGAGCTCCCCGATCAACGTCCAGAGCTCGGTGCGGATCTGCGGGTCGAGGCCGACGGTGGGCTCGTCGAGCAGGACCAGCCGCGGCTCGTGGACGAGCCCGCGGGCCAGCAGCAGGCGGCGGCGCATGCCGCCGGAGAGCTCGTCGACGGCGTCGCGTCGGCGGTCCCGCAGGCGGGCCAGGTCGAGGGCCCGGTCGACTGCGGCGCCGACGTCCTTGACCCGGTAGAGGCGGGCGTAGACGGCGAGGTTGTCCTCGACCGTGACGTCGACGTCGAGGTTGTCGAGCTGGGGGACGACGCCCATCTCGGCCCGGGCCGCCTTGGAGTCGCCGGGCAGCTCGTGGCCGAGCACCCGCAGCTGGCCGGCGTCGGCGATCGCCTGGCCGGTGAGCAGGCGCATCGTCGTCGACTTGCCGGCGCCGTTGGGGCCGAGCAGGCCGAGGCAGATGCCCTCCGGCACGTCGAGGTCGAGCCCGTCGACGGCCGTGATCGGGCCGAAGCGCTTGACCACGCCGCTGAGTTCGATCGCCGCCACGAGGGGTGATGCTTTCACGGCGGCCGGCTCGGCCCGGGTGCACCGCTCGGCCCGGCGTGCGTCGAGTCAGGCGGCGGCGAGGCGCTCCGCAAGCCAGAGGTCGCAGAGCCAGTCGCTCTGCTCGCCGCCCTTGCGGGTGACGACTAACCCCTCCGGCCCGCCCTCCACCTTCACCCGTTTCCAGCGGGTGGAGTTGGGGACGGCCTTGAGCGCCTCGACCGCAGCCGCAGGGGCGCCCTCGGCGGGGCGCACGCGGCCGTCCCGCGACTTCGCCTCGAACTCTGCGCAGGCGAGGCCGACGGTGACTTCGCTGGCGCCGCTGCGCTCGCTGTCGCCGAGGCGCACGCTGACGGGACGCCCGTGGCGCTGCCCGCTCAGGACCAGTGCCCCCCGTGGACCCCCGGGCCCATCCGGGGCGTGACCGGATCGCGCATCTCGATGCTCACCTTTGGCCGTTCGGTCACCTCGAGCCCGAGCGGCGCCATCGCCCGCCCGACCTTCTCGTAGCCCTCGTCCATCTGGCCGCCGGGGCCGACCGCGCGGATCGAGCCGTAGATCGCCGCGATCGCGATCAGCGGCCCGCCGATCAGCAGCGGCACGAAGGATTCGAGCAGGTAGATGGGCGGCACGGTGAGGAAGATCAGCACCACGATCACCATCCCCAGCCGGATGCTGCTGCGGCCGACGTCCCACATCTCGTTGCGGGCGCGGACCGCGTCGGCGTCGATCGGGGCGATCGCCATCGCCGCCCAGAGGTCGGGCTCGGCCATCGTCATCGGGTTGTCGACCTCGCGGGCCCCTTCGGCGGCGGCGCGGCTGGACGCGGCGACATTGCCGCCGGCGGTCCGCTCGAGGTCGGAGCGCTGCAGCGCGAAGAGGATGACGAAGAAGATCGCGAGGACGCCGAAGATCAGTCCCAGCGCCAGCTTCGGGTTCGATTCGCCCTGATCCATCGTCAGCCCGATCGCCGCGACGAGCGCGGCGACGACGAAGATCCCAACAACCCCAAACCGCGACGACCGCTTGAACCCCCCAGACACGCGCCCAGCCTACCTCGGCCGACGGGCCGATAAGTCGCGCATGGGATGACATTTCGGCCCGTCGACCCCGGGGTGCGAGGATGGCGGGATGCTGGACGAGCGCTGGATCAGGGCGTTGCATGTCGAGTCGATGCGGCGGGCGGACCTGCACGCCGAGCGGGACCCGCACGTCCTCTTCCAGGCTTCGACGATCGGGGCGCTGCTCGACGGCGCCTTCGACGGCGACCTCAGCTTCGCCGAGCTGGCCGAGCACGGCGACCTCGGGCTGGGGACGCTGAACGCGCTCGACGGGGAGATGATCGCCCTCGACGGCGAGTTCTTCCGCGCCGACGTCGACGGCGGGATCCACCCGGTCTCCGCCGGGGCGAAGACGCCGTTCGCGGTGGTGACGCGGTTCGAACCGGAAGTCGATGAGCGGATCGAGGGCGACCTCTCCCATGAGGAGCTGCTGGCCCGGCTCGAGGCGCTGGTCCCGGCCGCAGCGTCCTCCTGCGCAATCCGGCTCGACGGCCACTTCGACCTCGTCCGCGCCCGCTCGGTCCCGGTGCAGCGCCCGCCCTACCGGCAGCTGACCGAGGTCATCGGCGAGCAGCACGTCTTCGAGCTCACCGACGTCGACGGGACGATGCTCGGCTTCCGTTTCCCCACCTACGCCGAGGGGATCGAGGTCGGCGGCTTCCACCTGCACTTCATCAGCGACGACCGCAGCCGCGGCGGCCACGTCCTCGACTCCCGCTCACACGGGCTGCGGGCGCGGCTCGATCCCTCCAACGACCTCCACGTCGAGCTGCCGCCGGCGATCGACCTGGCCGATCCCGACCTGGCGGCGGAGACCCACGCCGCGGTCGCGGCGGTCGAGGGCGCTAGGTGAGACGCGACTCGTTTCCGCGTACCCGGGAAAGTCCCGTTCAGGGCCGCACGCAGGGCAGCCAGGGCCGGGCGAAGAGGTCGTAGCCCTTTCTGATCGTGCTGAAGCGCAGGCGCTTCGCCTGCGGGCAGATGCTGGCGAGCGACTTCTCGTATTCGGCCACGAGGACCGCCTTGCCCGCCGCGACGAAGGGGCTGAACATCTCGCACTCGTCGTAGGCGAAGCACGACTCGACCACGGCGAAGTCGAAGTCTCGCACCAGCGGCCCGACCTGTCCGGGATCGTTCTTGAGGGCCACCGACATCCCTCGCCGGTGGACTTCGCGGGCGACCCAGCGATTGAAGCGGAGCTGGTCGCGCGGGCTCAGCGGGAAGCCGGTCTCGTTTTCGAAGCCGGCCAGGTTGTCCGGCTCGACGGCGTCGAAGCCCTTGCGCTTGCAGATCTCGAAGCGCCTGCGCAGGATCGGCGCCAGGACCCCGATCTCGCGGATGTCGAGCCAGCGCTCGTCCGGGTAGCCCTCATAGGCGTCGCCGAGGACCCGCTCGGGGAACATGCCGGCGTCGGGCCGGTAGCTCTCCCAGGCGCCCACGTCCAGGTAACAGATCACCCTGCGTCCCAGGCGGTGCAGCTCCGCCACGGTTCCGGACGGCGTTTCGAAGCCGTCGACCTCGTAGACCCCGGCCTTGACCGAGGTGTCGACCTTGCCCTGCAGCTGCCACTGCCACGGGGCCACCGTCGGCTTCGGCTGCCAGCGCTGCGCGGCCGCGGCCGGCTCGGCAAGTGAGGAGACGGAGAGGACGAGAAGGAAGGCGAGGATCGCGGCGATGGAGAACCTGAGCCTCGTCGAGACCTGCTCGATCCGCATCCTCGAAAGCCTACGGCCTAACAGCGGCGATACACCCGCCAGGACTCGTTGCTCGCGACCTCGCGGAAGCCGGGGGGGGCCGCTCGCGAGAAGTCGGTCGGGTCCCCGGGGTCGAGGATGAAATTGTGGATGACGAAGGAGGAGGCGGGCGCGACGAAGTAGCCGCGGTCGGGGACCCCCTCCTCTTCCTCGCTGGCGCTGACGATCCGGGTCGGCTTGACGTCGAGGCCGAAGGCGAGGCGGGGGACGGCGCGGTGGTTCGGGACCGCGACCTTGCCGCAGAGCGGCTCGAAGGCGCCGGCGTCGACGAGGTCGGTGAGGTCCTCCTCGATCCGGGCCTGGTTGGTGAGGTCCGTATCGACGCGGGAGTCGAGGTCCCACTGGTTCGGGAGCCAGACGACGAACATCAGCGCGACCAGCCCCGAGAAGAGCTGCCAGCGACGCCGCCAGGGGTGGCCCGGCTCCAGCAGGCGCCAGCCGAGCAGCGCGACCGCGACGAAGATCGCCAGCACGGCGGCGGCGAGCATCGTGTAGCGGGGGAGGATCGCGAGGCCGCCGCAGGCGAGGACGGCGAAGGCGCCGAGAGCGAGGACGGTGGCGGCGACGCCGAGGGCGGAGCGGCGCCGCATGAAGGCGAGGCCGAGCGCGACGCCACCCAGGGCGCCGACCATCCCCGGCCACTGCAGCACCTCGCCGAGGCGCCGCGGCCCGTAGAGGACGAGGTCGACCGGCCCGGTCTGCCGTTCGAGCGTCTCGACCGTTTCGCGCGTGCCGGTGAACGAGTAGGTGGGGCTCCCGGTCGTGATCCAGTCGAACAGCGCCCACAGCACCGGCCCCGCCAAGGCGAGCGCCCCGAGCCAGGCCAGCTCCGGGCGCGAGCGCTCCCCCCGCCACCCCAGCTCCCGCCCGAACAGCCGGCCGATGGGCCGATATGTCTCTCCATTCGCGACATTTCGTCCCGTCGACCCGGGGTCAGTGGTGCAGCGGAGGTCGAGGGCGAGGTACGCCCAGTAGGCGACGGCGAAGAGCCAGGCCTCGGGGCGGAGGAGGCCGGCGGGGACGAGCAGGGCGAGGACGGGCCAGCCGGCGCGCGGTCGCTTCGCCTCGAGCGCCAGGGCTCCCAGGCAGAGGGCGATGTAGGGGAGGTCGACGTAGGCGCGCAGGCCGTTGGAGAGGAAGGGCGCCCGGGTGAGGACGATGACCGCGGCGACGGCCCCGATCCAGCGGTCGAACCAGCGAGCGCCGAGCCAGTAGACGAGATAGCCGATCAGCCCCAGGGAGACGTAGGCGACGACCATGATCACCGTGATCGCGCCGTCGCCGAGCGGGGTCGAGACCAGCCCGATCAGGTCGGTCAGCGGGTGCGGGGTCGGCGGCAGCGCCGAGCTGTAGTCGGGGCTTTCCCCGTGCGCCAGTTCCCGGCCCCAGACGAGGGCGTAGATGGTGTCGTAGTTGGGGAAGCCGACGGGGAAGACCAGCAGCAGCGCCGCCGTGACCGCGGCGACCCAGGCGGCCGGCGTCAGCCAGCTGGAGACCCTCGGTGGCACCGGCGCAAGGTATCGGTGCGGGCCGCGCAGGGCGTGGTTCCTTATGCACCTGAGAGGTGCATAAGGAACCACGCGATGGGGCGGAGGGAGCGCGGAGGCCCGTGGATACACTGGCCCGAGACCTGATGAGCGCCGAGTCGACCTCCCTCTACCGCCGCCACCGCCCGGGCTCCTTCGACGAGGTCGTCGGCCAGCAGCACGTGGTCCGCACCCTGCGCAACGCGGTCGAGCAGGACAAGGTCAATCACGCCTACCTGTTCGTCGGCTCGCGCGGGACCGGCAAGACCTCGATGGCGAAGATCCTCGCCCGCTCGCTCAACTGCGAGCGCG
>JBBDYP010000034.1:0-5817 GCA_040900615.1 Solirubrobacterales bacterium
CGCGCATCGACTCGTCGGGGTCGATCGAGATCGACCAGAGGTTCTCCTCCATCTCCACCTCGTGGAAGCCGACGGCGGTGTGGTCGAACATCCGCGAGGCGTTCTCCTGCGACGCGACCTCGCAGACGATCGTCCGCTTTCCTTCGGCCGCCGCCCGCATTCCCAGCGCCACCGCCACCGTCGTCTTGCCGACGCCACCCTTGCCGGTGACGATGACCAACCGCTTGTCGAGGAGTTCGGGTATCGGGCAATTCCTAGCAATTTCGGAAGCCGGCAGGAAAAGCCGGCGCCCATACGAATATCCGCGCAATGGGATTTCTAAGCCGCAAGCCAAAGCCCGCGCCCGTCATGACCGTCGAGGAGCAGCACCCGATCGTCGAGGAGCTGCAGAAGATGGAAGAAGCGCTGCCGGAGCGCCCGGTCGCCGATTTCGAGGAGCAGCATCCGAAAGCGCCAGCGCCCCCGCCCGTGGCGGAGGAGCCGGTCGTCGACGAGCCAGCGGCCGTGGAGGTGTCTCAGCCTCAGGAGCCTGAGGAGCCGGCGCGGATGAAGCCGGCGGATCTGATCGCGCCGTCGCGGCATGACGCCGTGCGCGAGAGCGAGGAGCCGGAGGCGCCCGTCAAGCAAGCCGAGGTGATCGCCTTCGCCAACCAGAAGGGCGGGGTGGCGAAGACCACGACGACCCTCAACCTCGCCGTCGCCTTCGCCGAGTCCGGCTATCGGGTCCTCTGCATCGACCTCGACCCGCAGGGGAACCTGACGATGAGCCAGGGAATCGATCCCGACAAGGTCGAGAAGAGCCTCTACGACGTGCTGGTCAACGACATGCCGATCTCGGAGATCATCGTCGAGCGCGAGATCGACATCGCGGTCGCCTCGATCGACCTGGCCGGAGCGGAGATCGCGATGAGCACCAAGATCGGCCGCGAGCGCTCGCTGGAGAAGGCGCTGAAGGAGGTTTCCGGCGACTACGACTTCGTCTGCATCGACACTCCGCCGAGCCTCGGCCTGCTGACGATCAACGCTCTGACCGCGGCGAACAAAGTAATCGTCCCCGTTCAGTGCGAGTATCTGTCGATGCGCGGGCTGGTCCAGCTCCAGAACACGCTGAGGATGATCCAAGAGAACCTCAACCCCGACGTCGTGATCGAGGGCATCCTGCCGACGATGCTCGACTCGCGGACCGTCCACGCGAAGGAGGCGGTGGAGATCCTCGAGGAGAACTTCGGCGACCTCGTTTTCCAGTCCCGCATCAAAAAGGCGATCAAATTCGCCGAGGCGCCCGTGAAGGGAGCGAGCGTGCTCAAGTACGATTCCGGCAGCAGCGCCGCGAACTACTACCGGGAGCTGGCGAAGGAGGTTCTGGCGAATGGCTCGGCGTAAGCGCGCAAGCATGCGCGAGGGTCCCCTCGCCGATCTCTTCCGCTCGACTTCAGACCACGCCCCCGACGACCCGCCCGAGGCGCCCCGTTATGGACGCCAGGATCCGGTGGAGGCGAAAAAGACGGCTGACGAAGGCGTCCCGCCCGCGGGTCCCGTCGCAGGGGATGACTCCTCGTCCTCGCAAGCTGCGGGCGAGGAGCCAACCCCCACGCCACCCGCGGGAGAGACGTCTCCGGCTGCCGCCGATGCACCGTTCGATCAGGCGCCCGAGGAGCCGATTGCTGAACAGCCTCCGGCTGAGACCGCTCCGGAGCGGCTGAAGAGGGTCTTCTCGGAGGAGCCGAAGCCGCGACGGGAGGATTTCAACACCAACACCCCGCGCTACGGGCGCGAGGAGCCGGCCTACGAGCCGCCCGGCAGCGGCGAGCCGCACCAGCCCGTGATCCGGGTCGTCGGTGTCGGCGGCGCCGGCGTCAACGCGGTCAACCGCATGGTCGACGCCCGCATCCCGGGCGTCGAGTTCATGGCGGTCAACACCGATCTGCAGTCGCTGCAGCTCTGCGTCGCCGACGTCACCGTGCACATCGGCGACCAGCAGACGCGCGGGCTCGGCGCCGGGGCCGACGCCGAGGTCGGCCATCGCTCCGCCTTCGAGGAGCAGGACAAGCTCAAGCGCCTGCTGAAGGGCTCCGACATGGTCTTCGTCGCCGCCGGCGCCGGCGGCGGCACCGGCACCGGCGCCGCCCCGGTGGTCGCCCGCCTCGCCCGCGAGGTCGGCGCGCTGACGGTCGGCATCGTCACCAAGCCATTCAGCTTCGAGGGCAGTCGCCGCGGCAACCAGGCCAACAAGGGGATCGAGGAACTCGCGGCTGAGGTCGACACCCTGATCGTCGTCCCCAACGATCGCCTGCTCGACGTTCTCGACCAGCAGACCTCGATGGTCGAGGCCTTCCAGGTCGCCGACGACGTCCTGCGCCAGGGCGTCCAGGGCATCTCCGACCTGGTCACGCTCCCCGCCATCATCAATCTCGATTTCGCCGACGTCAGGTCGATCATGTCCGACGCCGGCCGGGCCCTGCTCGGGATCGGCATGGCGCACGGCAATGACCGCGCCATCCTCGCCGCCGAGAAAGCGATCTCCTCGCCCCTGCTGGAGACCTCGATGGAGGGCGCCCGCTCGATCCTGCTCTCGATCACCGGCGGCTCCGACCTCTCGCTTGTCGAGGTCTCGGAGGCGGCGAAGGTGGTCGGCGAGGCCGCCCATCCCGACGCCAACATCATCTTCGGCGCCAACGTCGACGACGAGCTCTCCGATCAGATCTGGGTGACCGTCGTGGCGACCCGCTTCGACGGCCGGCCGGCGCCGCCGCGACGGGCGGCCGAGCCGACGATTCGCCGCACCAAAGACGCCGGTGGTGGCCGCCAGGGCCGTCCCAGCGAACGCGGCGGCGAGCTCGGCATCGACGTCCCAGAGTTCCTCCCCGGCTAGCAGGGCCACCCCATGAGAGGGGTAGTCGCAGCTGGCCATCCGCTCACCGCCGAGGCCGGGGCGGGGGTGCTGCGCGAGGGCGGCAACGCCGTCGACGCGGCGATCTGCGCCGTGCTCGCCTCCTTCGCCGTCGAGAGCCCGCTGACCGGCTTCGGCGCCGGCGGCTACATGATGGTCCACCGCGGCGGAGAGACCACCCTGATCGACTTCTTCGTCGCCGCGCCGGGCCTCGACCAGATCGAGCGCCGGGCGGAGCTGGTCCCGGTCCCGGTCCACTTCGACGCCGAGACCGTGCAGACGTTCTACGTCGGCCCGGCCTCGTGCGGGGTCCCCGGCACCGCCGCCGGGTTGGTGCGAGCGCTGGATCGCTTCGGCTCGATGCCTCTCGACGCCCTGGTCGGGCCCGGAGTGCGGCTGGCCCGCGAGGGCACGCCGGTCAACGCCGAGCAGGCCTACATCCTCGACATCCTGGCGCCGATCCACGAGCGGCTCGAGGGGACCCGTGAGCTCTACGCGCCGCGGGGGGTGCCGCTGCGAGAGGGCGACCGGTTCAGCTTCGCGGATCTCGCCGAAGCGCTGGAACGCTTCGCCGCGGAGGGGTCGGACTCGTTCTACCGCGGCGAGGTGGGCGCCGCCCTGAGCGATTTCGTCGTCGACCACGGCGGCACGCTCGGTCCCGGCGACCTCGCCTCCTACGAGGCGATCGAGCGGCGCCCGATCAGCGCGTCGTTCCGCGGCACCGAGGTCCTGACCAACCCGCCGCCGTCCTCGGGGGGCATCCTGATCGCCTACTGCCTCGGCCTGCTGGAGCGCCTCGGAGAGCACAGCGGCCCCGAGCAGCTGGTCGCCGCCATGGACGCGGCCAACGGGCTGCGCGACCTGCAGTTTGCCGAGTCGCTCTACGAGGAGGGGATGGAGACGGGCTTCCTCGATCCGATCGGGCTCGATTTCGCCGCCGCCGACCTGCTCGGCTCGACCACCCACATCTCGGTTCTCGACGGCGAGGGGATGTGCGCCAGCGTGACCTGCTCCAACGGCTCGGGCTCCGGCGTGCTGGTGCCGGGAACCGGGGTGATCCTCAACAACATGCTCGGCGAGGAGGACCTCAACCCGCAGGGGTTCCACCGGATCGCCCCCGGCCGGCGGGTCTCTTCGATGATGGCGCCGACGGTGGTGCTGCGCGACGGCGAGATCGAGCTCGCCCTCGGCAGCGCCGGGTCAAACCGGATCCGCTCGGCGATCCTGCAGACGGTCGTCAGGGTGGTCGAGCAGCGGCTGCCGGCCGCCGCGGCGGTGGAGGCGGCCCGCCTGCACTTCGAGCAGGGGATCGTCCAGGCCGAGCCCGGAATCGACGAGGCGGCCCTGGGGCGCATCGAAGCCCGCGGCATCGCCGTGGCTAGGCGCCCGGCGATCAACCTATTCTTCGGCGGCGTGCAGGCCGTCGCGCGCGATCCCCTGACGGGCGCCCTCAGCGGCGGCGGCGACCCCCGCCGCGGCGGAGCGGTGGCGACGGCGTGATCGATTTCGAGGCGGAGGGGCTGCTCGACGAGCTCGAGGGAGAGGCGCGGGAGGCGCGTCTGTCGCTGCTCGAGCGGCTCTCCGCGGAAGGCGTCGCGCTGGAGGAGCTGCGGGAAGCGGTCGCCGCCGGCCGGCTGGCCCTGCTTCCGGTCGAGCGCGCGCTGGCCGGCGAGGGCCCCCGCTACACGCAGCGGGAGATCGCCGAGGCGTCCGGGGTGGACCTCGACCGCCTGCAGCGCTTCATCTCCGCCCTCGGAGTGCCGACCCCGGACCCGGACGAGCGATCGCTGACCGCGGCGGACCTGGAAGCCGCGCGTCGGATCAAGGCGTTCCTCGACGCCGGCCTGCCCGAGGACGGGATGCTGCAGGTGTCGAGGACGATCGGGATGGGCACGGCGCGGATCGCCGAAGCCAACCGCGAGCTGGTTGTGCGCAGCCTGACCCAGCCCGGGGACACGGAGCGCGACCTGGCGCTGCGCCTGGCCGCCGCGGCCGAGCACATGCTGCCGCTGGCCGGGCCGACCATCGTCCACGCCTTCCAGCTCCACATGCTCGAGCAGGTGCGCCGCGACGTGATCGGCACGGCCGACCTCGCCTCGGGCGGGATCGGCGGCACGACCGACATGGCGGTCTGCTTCGCCGACCTGGTCGAGTTCACCAAGCTCGGCGAGGAGGTGGCGGTCGAGGAGCTGGGGATGGTCGCCGGGCGCCTGGACGAGATGGCGAACGCCGTGGCGGAGCCGCCGGTGCGCCTGGTCAAGCTGATCGGCGACGCCGCGATGCTGGTCTCGACCGAGGCGGAGCCGATGCTGGCGGCGGCGCTGCGGCTGGTCGAGGCGGCGGAGGAAGAGGGGAGGGAGTTCCCCAGCCTGCGGGCGGGGATCGCCTACGGCTCGACGCTGTCGCAGGCGGGCGATTACTACGGGCGTCCGGTCAACCTGGCCAGCCGCATCACCGGCGTCGCCCGGCCCGGAAGCGTCCTGGTCGACGCCGCCGCGCGCGAGGCGGCGGGGGAGGCGTTCGCCTACTCCTACGCCGGCGAGCGCCGCCTCAAGGGGATCGACGACCGGATCAAGCTCTTCCGGGCTCGAAACGGTGCTTAGTGACTATCCGGGAACCCCCACGCACGCCTGGCGGCGGCGGACACACTTCGCGGGGCGGCGTCCTCGGTCGGCCAAATGGCGCTGCCATTAGGCCTCCCTGCGTCCTGGCCCCGCTCGGTCCGGCGCTCGCCAGTCGCACACGCGAGTTTTCGGATAGTCACTTAGAGTCGCACTCGACTGAGCGCCGTGCGAGGGAAGCCGATGCCCCTCCGCGGGAATCGAGGGTCACACGGCCTGGCGGCGGCGGGCGAGGGCTCCCCCTCGCTCGGAGCCACGGCCAGAGACGCCCGGACACCAGCGCCTGGATGACCGCTGCCGACTTTC
>JBBDYP010000035.1:0-36573 GCA_040900615.1 Solirubrobacterales bacterium
GCCGCGCCCGTAAGGGCGCGCGACTGAATTCGCCCGCAGGGTGACCGGGTCCCCTACGCCTCAGTACCCAGCCGGATGCCGCACGACGTAGCCCTCCGGATATGGGGGCTCGGCGTGCCAGCGGGGACCGCTGACGCCGTCGGGGTTGCCGGCGGTGTCCCAGCGCAGGCCGGCGATCTCCACGTAGGTGTGGCTGGCGTTGGCGTAGATCGTGATCCAGCGGCCGGGGCCGGGCTCGCCGTAGCTCTCCAGGGATCCGGAGACGAGCGGTGTGTCGAGCAGGCCGGCGCCGTAGAGGGCGAAGCTGACCGCGCCCGAGCAGTCGTAGCCGTAGGAGTACCAGGAGCCGTGGCCGCCGCCCCAGACGTAGGGGGTGCTGGAGATCGAGTTGGCCGCCGCGATGGCTGCCTTGACAGCCGGCGGCGCGCTCCGCGGCGCGCTGGCGAGGTTCCCGGTCAGGATCGACGTGGGGCCGTCGGTTTCCCCGGGGCCGGTCACCAGCGGCGCCAGCGCCCAGTCAACGGCGCGCGCCTTGCACTCGCCTTCGAACTGGTCGGCCTGCTGGAGCACCTCCTGGACGTACCACTCGGCCTGGTTGTGGCTGAAGATGCCGGCGCTGAGGCTGCCGCGGGACCAGAACATCCGGGCCAGCGTCGCCGCCGAGTCGACCGGGTCGCTGTGGCGGATCCGCCCGTCCTGGTCGCCGTCGACCGCGTACTTGCTCCACTCGGTCGAGTCGAGGCCCAACGGTCCTTCGCTGCGCATCAGCTTCTCGTCCATGCCCCGGCCGAAGTCCGACTCGAAACGCGCGATCGCCGCCAGCACCCAGACCCCGCGCTTGCCGAGCTGGTAGCGGGCGGCGGCGTCCTCGAACGCCCGCAGGTACTCATGCGGGATCTTCTCCCTCCAGGCCGGGGTGGGGGTGCAGTTGAGGACCTGCAGCTGCGGTACCGGGTCGGTCCCGATGAAGCCCGGGCCGCCGACTTCCTGCGCGTAGCAGCCGGCGCTGGCGAGCACCTCGGCCACGTACCAGTCGGCGTGGTTGTAGGCGAAGATCGCGCCGTAGGTGTCGGCGGGCATGCCGGAGGCGCTGAGGTAGCCGGCCGCGGCGAAGATCGCGTCTTCGGGATTGTTGGGGTCCTTCACCCCGTCGTCGTTGGCATCGACGCCGTAGCCTTCCCAGGTCGCCGGCATGAACTGCATCCAGCCGACGGCGCCGGCGGATGAGGGGCCGAGGTTGGTGCCGAACCCGGTCTCGATCTGATTGATGGCGGCGAGCACAGCCGGCCCCTGCGGGCCGAGGCCGTATGCCGCGGCCGCGCGCTGGTAGATCGGGATCAGGACCGGGGGGACTCCGGTGGCGGCGCAGCTGGATGACGGCAGCGAGGGGATCGCCAGCGCGGCCGAGGGGTCGGGGGTCGGGACGGCTCCCTGCGATTTGCCGCCCGCCGAGGTTTCGTCGGATTCGCCGCCGGTATCGCCGCCGGCGCCGGCCGAGACGCCGCCGCTGGCGCCGGGGCTCGAAGGCGTGGTGGTGGCCGGCGGCGCCAGCGTGTCGCCCTGCTCGACGGGGCCGGAGTTGATGACCGTGTTCGAGGGTTCCTCCAGCGAAGCGCCGGGAGTCGCGGTCGCGGCCGTCTCGGCCCTCGCGGCCGCGATCGGGACGGCGAGCGCGACCGTCGCCGCGGCGGTCGCGGCGGCTGCGCGGATCTTGCGTGCCCGTTCCGCCATCAGCCGAGCACGTTGGTCACTCGCCAGCCGTTCTTCTCGAGCCGTTCCATGTCGAGCCTCAGCTCGCTGGTCACGCCGACCCGCAGCAGGGAGACGCTGATCGAGTAGACGCCGCCCTGCGAGGGCCCGGCGACGATGTTCACGACCTTTGCCTTGGGGACCTTGACGCCGGCGGGCAGCCGTGGCGGTCGGCGCAGCAGCGATCGGGCCAGCTCCGGGGTCGCGGTCGCCGCAAGCGTCTTGCGCACCTGTGCCTCCTCGCCGCCGGTCTCGTAGACGACGAAGGCGCCGGCGAAGTCGCGGGCGACGGCGATCGCCTCCGGTCCCGCGGGTGGGCCGTCGACGCTCGATGTCGAGGCGGCCTCGGCGGAGGAAGAGGGTGACGAGGAGATCCTGTCGGTCGCGGCCGAGGAGGTCGAAGCGGATGACGGCGCGGACGCCGACTCGATCGGTTTGGCCTCGTCGACCTCGGATGAGGCCTTCCCGCCGGCGGGCTTGAAGACCGGTGCCGCTCCGTGCAGCGTCGGCGCCGAGGAGGAGCCGGTCGGCGGCGTCGCGACCTCGGCGGCGAGCGGCTTCGAGGTGGTCGCGGCCGGCGTCGCCGGCGTGCCGCCGGAACCGCCGGACTCGGCCCAAGCGAACCCCGCCACGCCAACACCCGCTGCCAGCACGACGGCCGCGCTGGCGGCGAGCGCGCGGCCCGGCCCGCTGAGCAGCGCCACCCGGTCCTGAACGGGCCAGATCAGGATTCGCCGAAGCGCCCAGGCGATCCACTCGAACGGCCGGCGGAAGATCTCGAAGACCGCCCTGATCGCGTCGCCGCCCCGCCAGACCAGGTGCTCCTCGAACGCCAAAACGATGCGCTCGACCGCCGCGCGAAGCCTGCGCGGGCGCGGGGGTCGGCCGTTGATCGGGGTCTCTTGGCTGTCCATGCCGGTAAGGGGTTCCTGCCTAGCTTAAAGCCCGAGAATGCTCCTCAAGTTTTGCTGACTTTTAGCCGCCAAACCTAAAGAACACCTTGCGGCGAGTTGTTTCGGCAGGTTTCGCCCCGGATATGAGGCCTGAACCTGCATTGGCGGGCCCTTCGCCCCGGTGCGGACCGGGTTCGTTCGGCGGGACTTGCAATTCCCGGTCCTATCTACGAACGTTGTAGACAGTGAGGCGCGAGCGCTCGTACAGGCGCGCATGGTCTGCCGCCTGCATCGGGGTGGTGTTCGCAGCCCTGTTCGTAGCGGCGCCCTCCGCCACCGCCGCCGTCTTCCAGCTGACCGCGGACACGCGGGCCGAGCACCCCGACATCGCGGTTGAAGAGGGCGGAACCGCGCACGTCGCCTGGAGCCTGAGCGCCGGAATCCCCGGCGACGACCAGCTGGTCTACTGCCGCGTGCCGCGCGGCGCGAAGGCCTGCGACCTGACTCACGTGATCGCGCTCCCGCGCACGGACTTCGACGGGCCCCAGGTGGTGCTGACCCGCTCCGGCGAGATCGTCCTCGCCTCGACCCGCTGCTGCCTTCCCGCCGCCCCGGTCTACGCGGTCAGCTCCGGCGACGGGGGCCAGAGCTTCGGCTCGCCGGTGAAAATCGCCGATGAGTTCAGCGGCGGCTCGGACTGGCAGGCGGTCCTCGGTCCCGGGGACTTCTCGCTCGCGCTGAGCGGCGGCAACAGCGGCCCGGACTTCGCCTCGATCTGGAGGGCGGCGCCGCTCGACGGCGGGAACCCGGAACCGAAGGCGGAGCTGGCGCCCTTCCCGAAGGCCTACTTCACCAGTACCGGCTTCCCGGCGCCAACCACCCCGATCGCCGCCTACACGGATCTCGACGACGTCTACCTGCGCCGCTGGGCCGGCTCCGGGGACTACAACGCCGCGGCCACCTGGACGCCCGAGGCCTACGTGGTTCACGGCACCGAGCCGAAGCTGGCCAGCGGGCCGCGCGGGGTCTTTCTCGTCTACCGGGGCGCGAAGCCCCCATACCAGTACTTCACGCGGCGCTTCGACGGCGAGGACTTCCCCCGGGCCACGCAGAAGGTGGTGAGCGATCCCAGCACCGGCGAGTCGGCGATCTTCCGCGATTTCTTCGAGGACGGAGGGGGCAACCTTCACGCCACCTTCCGCCAGCGCTCTGAGCAGGGCGACTGGGGGCTGCGCCACCGGGTCTCCGTCGACGGTGGCAAGAACTGGAAACCGGTCGAGATCCTCGCCGCGCGGCGAGCGGCCGAGGACCTCTTCAACCTCAGCGTCGGTGCCGACCCCGACGGCATCGGCGCCGTCGTCGGCGACCACAACGGGGAGGGGCCGGTCTGGTTCACGCCCTTCGGGCCGAGCGGCGGGGGCGGCGGCGCCTGTCCGCCGACGGTGAAGCTGGGAAAGGCGATCGCCCGCGCGCTGGAGGGCTGCTTCAAGCGCCAGGGAGACAAGTACGTGGCGACCGGCGCGGTGAAAGTGAACGGGGTCGACGTCGAGCCGCTCGGCGGCGGTGGCGGTGGCGCGAGGGCCTCGGCCGCCTTCCACGTGACCGCCGTCCCCGGCCAGCGCACCCTGACCACCAGCGGGAAGGCGAACGTGAGGGTCGGCAACGTCGTGCTCGAGCGTGGGCCGGTCGCCTGGAAGCTGCCCGCCGGGAACGGAAAGGTGGTCCGCCTCAACTCGCCCGACGGCTCGGTCTTCCGCGACCTCGGCAAGTTCGCCAAGAAGCTCTTCGAGTTCCCGGTCGACGGCGACGCCGAGCTGCTGATCGCCGGAGCCGGCGCCAAGGTGCCGACGAGCTTCCGCATGCCCGGGCTGCTCGGCGGCGTCACCGGCGAGACGACGCTGCGGACCGATCAGGCCGGCCTCGTGCTCGGCGGGATGAAGATCGACGTCCCGACCGCGGCGATCGGCCTGCTGCGGATCGCCGGCATCGACGTCACCTACGACGGCCAGAACAGGTTCACCGGGACCGCCAAGATCGAGCTGCCGCCGGCGTACTCGAAACCCGTCACGGTCACCTTCGCGTTCGAGGACGGAGAGCTCAGCCGGCTCGAGATCGAACCGGCGATCCAGTTCACGCCGCCGCTGGCGATCGTCGGCTCGCCGCCGACCCCGCTCGTCGGACTCGACAGCCTCGGCTTCGCCTACCTGCGCAAGCCTGCCTCGCGCCTCTTCCAGGGCAACCTCTTCCTGATCGCCGGGCCGAAGCTGTTCGGCTTCCAGGTGGCCGACCTCGACGGCTCGGTCGCGCTCGAGTTCCCGGTCTCCGGGCCGACGACGCTGCGGGCGAACGGTGACCTCAGCGTGGTCCGGCTGCCGCTCGCCAACGCGTTCGCCACCTACACCGTCGGCGCCCCCGGCAGCTTCGAGTTCGGCGGCAGCTTCCAGGTCCTCGCCATCTCCGGCTCGGTCAAGGGCTTCGTCGATCTCGCCAGCGGCCACTTCAGCGCCAGCGGCGGCGCCAGCCTCGGCCCGCTCGGCGGACAGGCGGTGATCACGAACAAGGGAATGGGCGCCTGCATCGACAACCCCTTGGGCCCCGATCCCGGCGTCAGCTGGAAGTGGGGCGATCCGCTGCCCGAGGCGGGCTGCCCCGGTCCCGGAACGGGCGGGGCGAGACTCTCCGCCGCCGCCGGTGTCATCAGGGCGTCTGTCGGTGGCAAGGGCCGCAGGCGCTCCGTTCGATTCCGGGCGCCGCGCCGGGCCGGCCAGCGGATCACCTTCGCCGAGGAGGCCAAACGCGTCTACCGCGAGATCGGCAGCACCGGCAAGTCGCGGGGCACGCTGTCCTTCCGGCCGGCCTCCGGCCCCGGCGGCAAGCGCCGGATCGTCGCGATCGTCGAGCAGGACGGCGTTCCGTACGAAAAGCTGACGGTCGCCCGCTACGCGGCGCCGGCGACGCCGCGCCCCGCCCGGCCCCGCCGCGTCGTCGTGAGGCGGCGGGGCGGACGCCTCATCGTCGGCTGGTCCCGGGTCAGGGGAGTGAGCGGCTACGAGGTCCGGGTCAGCCTGCCGAGGGACGGGCGCCGCCTGCTGTTCTTCCCCTCGCCACGCAAGCGCGGCGTCCGCGTCAGCGGCGTCGAGCGCTCCGACCTGGCGCGGGTGACCGTGGCCGCGATCGGCCGCGACCTGAGAACGGGCCGGGCAGCGAAGGCAACCGTGAAGCCGGCCGGAAAGCGGCGGCGAGGCTAAGGTCCTAAGCGGCTGCCTCGACGCGCTCCGGCGCCTTCTCGAAGGCGAGCTCGCCGTCGGCGGTGTCGATCCGCACGGTGTCGCCTTCGGCGAACTCGCCCTCGAGGATCTTCAGCGCCAGCCTGTCGACCAGCTGCTTCTGGATCACCCGCTTCAGCGGCCGGGCGCCGTAGGTCGGGTCGTAGCCGAGGTTGCCGAGCAGGGTGCGGGCGTCGTCGCTGAGCTCGATCTCGATCCCACGCTCGTGGACCCGGCCGACCAGCTGGTCCACCTGCAGCTCGACGATCCGGCCGATGTCCTGCTTGGAGAGGCGGTGGAAGATCACCGTGTCGTCGATCCGGTTGAGGAACTCCGGCTTGAAGGTGGTCGCCAGCACCTCTTCGATCTGCTCGCGGATGCGCTCGTCGACCGCCTCGCCGACGATCCGCTCGCTGCCGACGTTGGAGGTCATGATCAGGACCGTGTTGGTGAAGCTGACGGTCCGCCCCTGGCCGTCGGTGAGGCGGCCGTCGTCCATGATCTGCAGCAGGGTGTTGAAGACGTCGGGGTGGGCCTTCTCGATCTCGTCCAGCAGCACCACGGCGTAGGGTCGGCGCCGCACCGCCTCGGTCAGCTGGCCGCCCTCCTCGTAGCCGACGTACCCGGGCGGCGCCCCGATCAGCCGCGCCACCGTGTGCTTCTCCATGTACTCGGACATGTCGAGGCGGACGATCGCCTGCTCGGAGTCGAACATGAACTCGGCCAGCGCCTTGGCCAGCTCGGTCTTGCCGACGCCGGTGGGGCCGAGGAAGAGGAAGGAGCCGATCGGCCGGTTCGGGTCCGAGAGCCCGGCGCGGGAGCGCCGCAGGGCGTTGGAGACGGCGGCGATCGCCTCCTCCTGGCCGATCACGCGGTCGTGCAGGCGCTCCTCCATCTGGATCAGCTTCTCGACCTCGCCCTCCATCAGGCGGCTGACCGGGATCCCGGTCCACTTGCCGACCACCTCGGCCACGTCCTCCTCGGTCACCTCGTCGGCCAGCATCGAGGCGCCGGCGGCGTGCAGCTCGGCCAGCCGCTCCTCCTGCTCGGCCACGGTCTTCTCCAGCTCCGGGATCTCCCCGTAGCGCAGCTTCGCGGCCCGCTCGAGGTCGGCCTCGCGCTCGGCCCGCTCGGCCTCGCGGCCGGCCTCCTCCAGCCGCGCCTTCGCCGACTTGATCGCTTCGATCGCGTCCTTCTCGTTCTGCCAGCGCGCCTTCATCTCGCCGGAGCGCTCGCCCAGCTCGGCCAGCTCCGCCTCGAGCGCGTCGAGGCGCGCCTTGGAGGCCTCGTCGGTCTCCTTCTCCAGCGCCGTGCGCTCGATCTCGAGCTGCTGTTCGCGGCGCTGCACCTCGTCGATCTCGGTCGGCACCGAGTCGATCTCGATCTTCAGCCGCGAGGCCGCCTCGTCGATCAGGTCGATCGCCTTGTCGGGCAGGAAGCGGTCGGCGATGTAGCGCTCGGAGAGGGTCGCCGCGGCGACGATCGCCGAGTCGGTGATGCGCACGCCGTGGTGCTCCTCGTAGCGGCCCTTGAGCCCCCGCAGGATCGCGATCGTGTCGTTGACGTCGGGCTCGCCGACGAGCACCGGCTGGAAGCGCCGCTCCAGCGCCGCATCCTTCTCGATGTGCTTGCGGTACTCGTCGAGCGTGGTGGCGCCGACCGCCCGCAGCTCGCCACGGGCCAGCATCGGCTTCAGCAGGTTGGCGGCGTCGACCGCGCCTTCGGCGGCGCCGGCGCCGACGATCGTGTGCAGCTCGTCGAGGAAGAGGACGATCTGGCCCTCGGCCTCCTGCACCTCCGAGAGCACCGCTTTCAGCCGCTCCTCGAACTCGCCTCTGTATTTGGAGCCGGCCAGCAGCGAGCCGATGTCGAGGGCGATCACGCGGCGGTCGCGCAGGCTCTCGGGCACGTCGCCGTCGACGATCCGCTGCGCCAGCCCCTCGACGATCGCGGTCTTGCCGACCCCGGGCTCGCCGATCAGCACCGGGTTGTTCTTGGTCCGCCGCGAGAGCACCTGGATCACGCGGCGGATCTCCTCGTCGCGCCCGATCACCGGGTCGAGCCTGCCCTGCGCCGCGTCGGCGGTCAGGTCGCGGCCGAATTTCTCCAGCGCCTGGACGCTGTCCTCGGGGTTGGGAGAGGTGACCTTGTGCGGGCCGCGCACCTCGGCGATCGCCTTCTCCAGCGAGCCGCGCTCGGGCAGGACGTCGGCGACGCCGGAGCGGGCGTCGGTCAACGCCAGCAGCAGGTGCTCGGTGGAGATGTACTCGTCGCCGAGCTTCGCCATCTCCTGCTCGGCCCCGCGCAGCGCCTGCGCCAGCGCCGGGGACATCCGCGGCTCCTCGCCGCCGCCGCTCAGCGTCGGCAGCCTCTCGACCACCGCGTTCGCCCCCGCGCCGATCTGCGCCGGGTCGACGCCGAGCTTCTGCAGGATCGGCACCACGAGCCCGTCCGTCTGTTCGAGCAGGGCGACGAGCAGGTGCGCGGGCGTTACCTCCGGGTTGCGCCGCGCGGCGGCGAGCTGCTGCGCCGCCGCCACCGCTTCCTGGGACTTGACCGTGAATCGATCCGCCTGCATCAGTGCCTCTCTCTCTTCCTGGCCTGTTCGAGCTCCTTCGCCCGCTGCCGCATCCGCTCGAGTTCCGCCCGCATCTTCTCCACCCGTTCTTCCAGCGCCAGCACCGTCTCGACACCGGCCAGGTTCAGCCCCTCGGAGGTCATCCGCTGGATCCGCCGCAGCCGCTCGACGTCGCGCTGCGAGTACAGGCGCGTGTTCTTCGGCGAGCGCTTCGGTGCGATCAGCCCGCGCGCCTCGTACATCCGCAGCGTCTGCGGATGCATCTCCGCCAGTTCGGCCGCGATCGAGATCATGAACACGCCGCGCTCCTCGTCCACGCTCGTCTTGATCCGGCGCCGGTAGGTGGCCATCAGCGGGCCGCCTTGCGCAGCAGCTCCGCCCGCGGGTCGGAGCCGTTGAAGGTCTCCGCGAGCTTCTCCGCCGCCTCGCTCTGCTCCTCGCTCAGCTTGCTCGGGATCTCGATCTCGAGCCGGTAGCGGATGTCACCACGTCCCTTGCCTTTCGGCTTCGGTGGACCCTCGCCGCGCAGGCGCTGGATCGAGCCGTGCTTCGTCCCTGGCGCCACCTTGATCTTCTTGGTCCCGTCCAGCGTCGGCACCTCGATCGTGCCTCCGCGCAGCGCCTCGGGGATCGTGATCGGGACGGTCACCTCGAGGTTGCCGTCGTCGAGCCGCTTGAAGACCGGCGAGGCGGCGACCCGGGTCGTCACGAAGAGGTCGCCCGGGGGGCCGCCGCGCGGCCCCGCCTCGCCTTTGCCGGCGAGCCGGATCCGGGTCCCGTCCTTGACCCCGGCCGGGACGTTGACCTTGTAGCGCTTGGTCTGCTGGGTGAGGCCGGAGCCGCCGCAGGTGGGGCAGGGGTCCTCGATGATCTGGCCGCCGCCGCCGCACTGCGGGCACGGCTGGCTGATCGAGAAGAAGCCCTGGCTCTGGGCGGCGATGCCGCGGCCTTCGCAGCGCGGGCAGGTGGTCGGTGCGGTGCCAGGTTTGGCGCCGCTGCCGTGGCAGGTCCCGCAGCGGCCGGCCTTCGGCACGGTGACGCTGATCTGGGACCCGTTGACGGCTTGGTCGAAGCTGAGCTGGACCTCGGTCTCCAGGTCGCGTCCCCGCACCTGTTGGGCCCGCGCCCGACCGCCGCCACCACCGCCACCGCGGTTGAAGAGCGAAGAGAAGATGTCGCCGAGGTCGGCGCCGAAGCCGCCCGCCTGGCCACCGGCGCCCGGGCCGTAGGGCCCCTGGCCGCCACCGCCGAATCCCGCGAACGGGCCACCGGCGTCGTAGGTCTTTCGCTTCTCCGGGTCCGAAAGCGTGTCGTAGGCGCCCTGGACCTCCTTGAACTTCTCCTCGGCGGCGGGGTCGTCGGGGTTGCGGTCCGGGTGGTATTTGCGCGCCAGTTTCCGGTACGCCTTCTTGATCTCCTCGCCGGAGGCTTTCTTCGAGACGCCCAGCGTCTTGTAGAGCTCGTCAGCCAATCGGTCCTCCTACTCGCTGACGACCACCCGGGCCGGACGGATCAGCTGGTCTTCGAATCGGTAGCCCTTCTGCATCACCTCGACCACCGTTCCCGCCTCGGTCCCATCCACGGGAACGGTCGAGAGGGCCTCGTGCAGGTTGGGGTCGAACTTCTCCCCCTTCGGGTCCACCGCCTCGATCCCGTTCCGCGTCAACGTCTCCCGCAGCCCGCGGAACACCAGCAGCACGCCGTGGGCGAGCGCGTCCTCCGAATCGCTCTCGGGATCAAGCCCCGCGGCCTGAATCGCTCGCTCCAAGTCGTCGAGCACGGGCGCCACGTCGCGAGCCATCTGCACCTTCCCGCGCACCGCCGCGGCCTGAACCTCGGCCGTCATCCGCCTCCGAAAGTTCTCGAAGTCAGCCTTGGTCCGCTTGGCGAGGTCTAGATACTCGTCTCGCTCCCTGTGGGCGTCAGCCAGCAGCGCCTCGAAGTCCTGCTCGACCTGATCCGCCTCACCCGCGGGTGGCACGGGGGATGAGGGGGTCGAGGACGAGTTCGCCCGCAGCGCCCCCCCGTCCCCCGTGACAGGACCCGCGGGCCGCTGCTCAGTCGAGTCGTCCTGGCGCCCGCTGCTCACTTGTCGTCCTCGTCGACCACCTCAGCCTCGACGACTTCCTCCTCCTCGGAGGGCTCGCCCTCGGGGGAGGCGCCGTCGGCCGAGGCCGCGGCCTGCTCCTGGGCGGCGGCGTAGATCTGCTCGGAGACTTTCGTCATCGCCGCGGTCAGGCCTTCGGTCTTGGAGTTGATCTCCTCGACGCTGTCGGAGCCCAGCGAGTCGCGGACCCCCTTGACCGCAGCCTCGATCTCCTCCTCGTTGGAGGCGTCGACTTTGTCACCCAGCTCCTCGAGTTGTTTCTCGGACTGGTAGGCGGCGTTCTCGGCGAGGTTGCGGGCCTCCGCCAGCTCGCGCTGCTTGCGGTCCTCCTCGGCGTGCGCCTCGGCGTCGGTGACCATGCTCTGGATCTCCTCGTCGGAGAGGCCGGAGCCGGACTTGATCTCGATCTTCTGCTCTTTGCCGGTCCCCAGGTCTTTGGCGGTGACGTGGAGGATGCCGTTGGCGTCGATGTCGAAGGTGACCTCGATCTGCGGCATCCCGCGCGGCGCCGGGGGGATCCCGGTGAGCTGGAATTTGCCCAGGCTCTTGTTGCCGCCGGCCATCTCGCGCTCGCCCTGGAGGACGTGGATCTCGACCGACGGCTGGTTGTCGTCGGCGGTCGAGAAGGTCTCCGACTTCTTCGTCGGGATCGTCGTGTTGCGCTCGATCAGCTTCGTCATCACGCCGCCTTTGGTCTCGATCCCCAGGGTCAGCGGAGTCACGTCCAGCAGCAGCACGTCCTTGACGTCGCCGGCCAGCACGCCGGCCTGGATCGCGGCGCCGACCGCGACGACCTCGTCGGGGTTGACCCCCTGGTGCGGGTCCTTGCCGGTCAGCTCCTTGACGCGCTCGCGCACCGCCGGCATCCGCGTCATGCCGCCGACCAGGACGACGTGGTCGATCGCGGTGTCGGCGTCGTCGAGCGCCCGTTTGACCGGGCCGACGATCCGCTCCAGCAAGGGGCCCGTCAGCTCGTTCAGCTTCGAGCGACTCAGCTTCAGGTCGAGGTGCTTCGGCTGCCCCTCGACGGCGGTGATGAAGGGCAGGTTGATCTGCGTCTCCTGGGTCGAGGAGAGCTCGATCTTCGCCTTCTCGGCCGCCTCGTAGAGGCGCTGCAGGGAGTTCTTGTCCTGGGACAGGTCGACGCCCTGGTCGCGTTTGAACTCGGCGACCAGCCACTCGACGATCGCCTTGTCCCAGTTGTCGCCGCCGAGGTGGTTGTCACCGGCGGTCGACTTCACCTCGAAGACGCCGTCGCCGATTTCCAGCACCGAGACGTCGAAGGTGCCGCCGCCGAGGTCGAAGACGAGAATCGTGTGTTCGGCGCTCTCTTTGTCGAGCCCGTAGGCCAGCGAGGCCGCGGTCGGCTCGTTGATGATCCGCTTCACGTCGAGCCCGGCGATCTTGCCGGCGTCCTTGGTCGCCTGGCGCTGGTCGTCGTTGAAGTAGGCGGGGACGGTGATCACGGCGCTGTCGACCGTTTCGCCGAGCTTCGCTTCGGCGTCGGTCTTCAGCTTCTGGAGGATCATCGCGCTGATCTCCGGCGGGCTGTACTGCTTGCCGCGCGCGTCGACGCGCACGTCGCCGTTGGGCCCGGCCTCGACCTTGTAGGGGACGATCGTCTCCTCCTCTTTGACCTCGGCCTCCTTGCGGCCCATGAACCGCTTGATCGAGAAGATCGTGTTCTCGGGGTTCATCACCGCCTGGCGCTTGGCGACGGTGCCGACCAGGCGCTCGCCGCCCTCCGTGAAGGCGACGACAGATGGCGTCGTGCGACCCCCCTCAGCGTTCTCGAGGACGGTGGGCTCACCGCCCTCCATCACCGCGACGCACGAGTTGGTCGTTCCGAGGTCGATCCCGATCGTCTTTCCCACTTTTCCGCGTACCTCCAGGGGTTTCGTTGTTCAAGCCTAAGAAATCTAAGTGAGAGTATGGCAGATCGCTGGCGCGATGCAAGCCGGCATGGGCGGTGCCGGGGTCAGGGCCCCCATCCGCCTGTAGGGTTTTTGAATAGGAATCCCCGAGTATTCAGACACTGGAGGAGGAAATGAACTCGATCCACGCCCATCGACCCGCCCGACGTTGGTGCCTGCCGGCGATCGTCTCAGCCCTGGTCCTGCTGCTGCTGCTGCTGTCGCCCGCCTGGGCTTCCGCAAGCTGGGGTAGCGGTCACCATGGCGGCAAGGGCAAGGTCGTCGACACGATGACCCGCAACCTCTACCTCGGTGCGGACCTGACGCCGGCGATCGGCGCACCTTCGCTCGAAGCCCTGGCCGCGGCCAACGGGCAGATCCTGCGCGAAGTCACCGCCAACGACTTCCCGACCCGGGCCGAGGGCCTGGCGGCGGAGATCCGCGCCGAGAGGCCGGACCTGGTCGGCCTCCAGGAGGTGGCGCTGTGGCGCACCGCGCCGCCCAGCATCGTGCCGCTTCTGAGCGGCCCCAGCGCGACCACCGTGCGCTACGACTACCTGCAGGAACTGCTCGCCGAGCTGAACGGGGGCAAAGGCGGTCCGCGCTACGAAGTCGTCGTCGTCCAGCAGGAGTTCGATCTGGAGGCGCCGGCCGACGAGAACGGCGAACCGGGGGACGGCCCGGCGGCCCAGGGGATCCCCGACGCGGAGATCAACGGCCGCCTGACGATGCGTGACGTGATCCTTGCCAGGCGCGGCTCCGGCGTGCACACCTGGAACCCGCAGTCGGGCAACTTCGCCACCCTGCTCGAAGTTCCGATCCTCGGCAAACCGCTGCCGATCGCGCGTGGCTGGACCGCCACCGAAGCGAAGGTCCGCGGCAGCAAGAGGCTCCACTTCGTCAACACCCACCTGGAGGCCTTCCACCCCTTGGTTCGCGCCGCCCAGGCGGCCGAGCTGGTGGCGCCGGGCGGCCCGGCGACGAGCGAGTCGCCGGTGATCCTGGTCGGCGACCTCAACTCCGACGACGACACGGTCGAAGGGGCCGACCGCCTGGCCTACGAAGTCCTGCTGGGAGCGGGCTTCGTCGAGCGCAGCACGGACGAACCGCTCAGCTGCTGCCTCAACTCGAGCCTGCTGGCGGAAGGAGCCGGCGGCAGCGTCACCGACTTCGACCACCAGGTCGATCACGTGATGACCGACGACCCCGAAGGCGTGACTCTGAAGGACTCCGACGTCACCGGCCTGCTGCCGGTGAACGGCTTCTGGAGCTCCGACCACGCGGGGGTGTCCAGCGCCCCCTGGTACACGCCATAACGCACACCCCGGCGGGCGCCGGGGGCGCCCTCGGGGGGTCGACGGGCCGATATGTCGCGCATAGGGCGACATATCGGCCCGTCGGCGGCTGTTCAGCGCAGGAAGTTCAGCGAGCTGAAGACTCCGGCGTGGTCGGAGTCCCAGTAGCCGTTGATCTTCGTCAGGCCGGTGACGGTCGAGGAGATCAATTTGATCTTCTTGGGTTCGTCGGTGAGGACGTGGTCGACCGTGTGGTCGAACTCGGCCCTGCCGCCCCCGGTCTTGAGGTCGTAGGAGCTGCTGATGCAGCAGGTGTTCGGTTTGGCGGACCGGCGCTCGCGGAAGCCGGCGCCGGTGAGCACTCTGTAGGCCTGCCCGTCGCCCGGCTTGACTTCGGTCCGGACGTCGGAGTTGAGGTCGCCGAGCAGGACCACCGGCAGGCTGCTCGTCGCCGGGCCGCCCGGCGCGACCAGCTCGGCCGCCTGCTGAGCGCGGATGCTCGGCACCAGCGTCTCGTCGTCGAACGCCTCGAGGTGGGTGTCGACGAAGTGGAATTTCTTGCTGCCGCGGACCTTCGCGTCGACGCTGGTCCAGCCGCGGGTGACGGACACTTCGGTGCCGCCGGCGACTTTGACGATCAGCGGGTGGGCGAAGTTGCCGCCCTGCGGGTTCGAGGTGGCGACGCCGGCGCCGACCCGGGCGAGGATCACGTCGCGCATCGTCAGGCGGCCGTTGATCTCGGTGTCGGCGAGGAGTTTGCTGCCGGGAAGCCCGTCGCCGGGGATCCCGTTGGCGTTCGCCGGCGCCTCGAAGTCGAACTCGTCCTGGGCGCGCACGACCCTGTACTCACTGCCTTTCCTGTTCAGCTGGGTGAGCAGCAGCTTGAGGAAGTCGTACTTGACCGTGGTCGCTTCCGGTTTGCCGGAGAGGATGGGACCAACCGACGGCGGAGCTTCGCGCCACAGCGCCACCTCCTGCAGGCCGACGAGGTCGGGCTCCTCGGCGAGGATCTCCTTCGCCAGGCCTTTGGCCCGGACCGGGAAGTTGGTCGCTTCGACCTGCCGCACGATCGCGCCGTTGGCCTCGAAGAAGGCCGCCTGCGAGGTCGATTGGAGCGCCGGCGTCAGGTCGGCGCCGAGGTAGAGGTTGCGGCTCATCACGTTGACCGTCGTGCCCTTGCTCTGGTGCTTGGCCGGTTTCGCCTCGGCGATGCCGGCGAACGCCAGGCATGCCAGGGCGGCGACCAGCAGCGAGAGGGCGACCCGTCGGGTCGGTGCGGTTCGGTGGATCAAGTCTCGACTCCTCCTGGTTTCCCGCCACGCCCCTGCCGGGCGGTTCGTGAGTGTGGTGGCGCTCCCGGGGACGCGCGCGCTCAGGCCCGTCGTCCGACGCCGTGCATCACAGAACCAACCCTAGGCCACAACGGCTCGGTGCCGGTGGAGGATTCAGCCTTCGCCGGCCGTGTTGGCCACGAACTTGGCGACTTCCTTGGCCTGTTCCTCGTTGAGGATGCCGCCGGGCATGCGCCCCGGAGTCGAGCTGTCGACCCCGTTTTCAACCGCGTTGAGAACCCGGCCTTCCGTCGCTTTGATCGTGTCCGCGGCGGTGGCTCCCGTCGGCGGGCCGGACGGGGCCAGCAGTTCGTCCAGGTCCGGCGCGTAGTTGCCGTCGCTGCCGGCCGAGTAGAGGGTGTGGCAGTTGCCGCAGTTGGTCTGGAAGAGGGACTGCCCGGTCTTCAGATTGGCGGCGACCTTCTGGTCACCGCGCTCGGCATCGCCCTTGGAGCGGAAGGCCAGCCAGGGGATGACCACCGCGAGGACCAGGATCAGCAGACCGAAGACGATGAAGGTGCGCTTGCTCATTGAGTGTCTGGTGCCGGCCCCCGAGGTCGATCCCGCCGACCGGCGGCGGAGATACTACTGCCGCTCCGGCGCTCGTTGCGGTACCAGGGGCACATTCGCCGCAGCGCGCACTCTCCGCAGCGCGGCTTCGGGCGGCAAACGGTGCGCCCGTGCCGGATCAGGTTCAGGTGCAGCTCGTAGGCGTCCTCGGGATCAACGACCGCCAGCATTTCGTCGTGAGCCCGCTCGAAGGAGGCCTTGGGAGGGAACAGGCCGAGCCGCCCGCCGACCCGGTGGACGTGGACGTCGACCGGGATCTCGGGGATCCCCCAGGTGAAGATCAGCACGCAGGCCGCGGTTTTCCGCCCGACCCCAGGGAGCGAGAGCAGGTACTCGAGCGACTCCTCGCGCGGCGCCGTCTCGGTCCAGCCGAGGTCGGGATGCTTGCCGAGCTGCTCGAGGATCGCCTGGATCCGCGGCGCCTTCTGCTTGCCGAGGCCGCCTGGGCGGATCGCCTCCTCGACCTCCTCCACCGGCGCGTCGCGGACCGCCTCCCAGGTGGGGAAGCGCTCCCGCAGCGCGGCGAAGGCGCGGTCGCGGTTGCGGTCGTTGGTGTGCTGGGAGAGCACCGTCTTGATCAGCTCGGAGATCGGATCGCGGTGCGGCTCGTTGACCGGCTGCCCGTACATCTCCCGCAGCCGTTCGCGAATCGCCCGCACCCGCCGCTTGTCCGGTCGCGTCCAGGGCATCGCCGGACCCTAATGCGGAGGCCGGGGCTGGATGCCCTTCCTGGAGCGGGGCGGGCCGGCGCTGGCGATCGACATGCCGGGCTGGGGGCGCTCGGACCGGCCGGACCCGGCGCGCTTCGAGCGCCTGGTCGTGATCGACGCCGTGCCGCTTCTGCCCGGCTACCGCTGGCACTGGGTCGCCCAGCTCTGGCGCCGCCGCCCGCTCGGCGAGTTCCTCAACGCGACCACGACCCGCTCCTCGATGGCTCTGCTGATGCGCCAGGCCCGCGGCGACCGCAGCGCGATGCCACCCTCGCCCTCTACCGCCACGCCGACCCCGACCGCCTCGCCCAGGCCGGCAGGGACCTCGACAGGCTCGCCTGCCCCTCCCTGGTCCCCTGGGGCGACCGCGACGCCTACCTGCCGGTCCGCTTCGCCGAGGCCTACGCGGCGGCGCTCCCCAACTCGGAGCTGCAGATCGTCTCCGGCGCCGGCCACTGGCCGTGGATCGATCGACCAAAGACCGTGGACGACGTGCTCGCTTTCGTCACCTGAGCGGTTAACGGGCGGGTTACAATTGTCGGTTCCGTGTCCCGCGCCTTCGCAGCCATCTCTGCCCGGCTTCCCAAGGGCTGGGGCGACCTCGTACGCCAGGTCGGCATCCTCGTCAGCGTCGACCTCGCCTACACGGCGGTCCGCGGCATCGCCGACTCCGAGCGTACTGCGGCGTTCGCCCACGGCACCCAGGTGATCGACTTCGAGCGCAGCGTCGGTCTCTTCTTCGAGCCCGGGCTGCAGGCGTTCTTCCTGCCCGCGCACGCGGTGATCGACCTCGCCAACCAGATCTACCTCAATGCCCAGTTCTCGATCGCGCTCGGTTTCCTAGTCTGGCTCTACCTCTTCCGCAACGAGTCCTATTACTTCGTGCGCAACATGTTCGTCGTCTCGATGGGGCTGGCGCTGATCGGCTACACCCTCTATCCGACCGCGCCGCCGCGGATGTTCCCCGACCTCGGCTTCGTCGACACGATCAACGACTTCTCCAACGTCAATCACGACTCGACCCTGGCCAAAGTCTTCATCAACCCCTACGCCGCGGTGCCGAGCATGCACTGCGCCTTCGCGATGATGATCGGCGCCAGCGGCTTCATGGTCTGCCGCCACTGGCTCGCGAAAGCCATCTGGGCGCTCTGGCCGTTCCTGGTTGTCTGGGTGACGATCGTCACCGCGAATCACTACTGGGTCGACGCGGCGCTGGGCTGGATGGTGGCGCTGACGGCCGCCGTGGTCGCGCACCGGCTGCTCGCCAGGGCGCGGCCGGAGGCCTGGGCCTGGCGGACCTCGTCCCCGCAAGAGGCCGAGGCGTAGGCCCGAGTTTCCGCCCTTCGCGTGCCCAACCTCCCCGCAACCGTTTAGCCTCACGGGCAATGGAACCCTCGGCGCCCCCTCGGGCCCCAGGCGGTCGTCGCAACGGCCGTGCCGCGAGTCGCAACGGGCAGGAGCTTCGTTCCTATGCCCGCGAACGCCTGATCGAGTCCCGCCTCACGCCCAACGCGATCTCGATGGTCGGGATGATCGGCAACCTCGTCGCGGCCGCGCTGGTGACCCAGCGGCTTTTCTTCCTCGCCGGCATCGCCTTCATCCTCGGCTCGGTGATGGACACGCTCGACGGCCGCTACTCGCGGATGTCGGGCAAGGGGACCCTCTTCGGCGCCTTCCTCGACTCGACGCTGGACCGGATCGAGGAGGGCATCGTGCTGGCCGCCGTGGCCGGCTACTTCGCCGCCCGGGGGGAAGACTTCGCCGCCGCGATGTGCGTGGTCGCGGTGCTCGGCTCGCTGATGGTCTCCTACACGCGGGCCCGGGCCGAGGCGCTCGGGGTCGAGTGCAAGGTCGGTTTGGCGACGCGGCCGGTCAGGGTGGTGCTACTTTCGATCGGCTTGGTCTTCGCCAAGGGCGCTGGGATCGGAGATTTCGAATTGCTGGCGCCGGCCATCTACGTGATGGCCGCCCTGACCATCTTCACGGTTTTCCAGCGGGTATGGCATGTGCGAAACGAGCTATCCGGCGATGCTTCCGGCGTCCAGAGCGGCGGCGGCGAGGCGGATGAGCTGTAACCAGCAAGGCCGCTGGGTGTGTTCAGCCACTCAGCGCGATCCAGGAGGACTTCCAATTACATGAGTGAGAGCAACGGAGCAAACGGCAGCACGAACGGCGTCGGCCGCACGGACGAGAAGGTCCGCGTCGCGATCGTCGGTGTCGGCAACTGCGCCAACTCCTTCATCCAGGGCGTTCACTACTACGAGGACGCCGATCCCGCCGACGAAGTTCCGGGCCTGATGCACGTCGATCTCGGCGGCTACCACGTCCGCGACGTCGAATTCGTCGCCGCCTTCGACATCGACGCCGAGAAGGTCGGCAAAGACCTCTCCGAGGCGATGTGGTCGGGGCAGAACAACACGATCAAGTTCGCCGACGTGCCGCAGCTCGGGATCAAGGTCGAGCGGGGGATGACCCACGACGGCCTCGGCAAGTACCTGAAAGAGAAAATCACCAAAGCTCCGGGCGAGACCGCCGACATCGTCGGCATCCTCAAAGAGACGAAGGCTGACGTGCTGGTCTGCTACCTGCCGGTCGGCTCCGAGGAGGCGACCAAGTGGTACGTCGAGCAGGCGCTGAAGGCCGGCGTCGGCTTCGTCAACTGCCTGCCGGTCTTCATCGCCCGCGAGGACTACTGGGACAAGCGCTTCCAGGAGGCCGGCCTGCCGATCATCGGCGACGACATCAAGTCCCAGGTCGGCGCCACGATCGTCCACCGCCAGCTCGCCCGCCTCTTCCACGACCGCGGCGTGCGGATGGAGCGGACCAGCCAGCTCAACGTCGGCGGCAACATGGACTTCTACAACATGCTCGAGCGCGAGCGGCTCGCCTCCAAGAAGGAGTCGAAGACCAACGCCGTGACCTCGATCATGGGTCACGAGCTGCCCGACGAGGACGTCCACGTCGGCCCCTCCGACTACGTCGCCTGGCTGACCGACCGCAAGTGGGCCCACATCCGCCTCGAGGGCAAAGCCTTCGGCGACGTGCCGCTGACGGTCGAGCTGAAGCTCGAGGTCTGGGACTCGCCGAACTCCGCCGGCGTCGTCATCGACGCGGTGCGGCTGATCAAGCTGGCGCTCGACAACGGCATCGCCGGCCAGCTCGACGGGCCCTCCAGCTACCTGATGAAGTCCCCCCACACCCAGCGCCCCGACGACGAGGCGCGCGAGCAGACGGAGGAGTTCATCGCCGCCAACGCTCGCGGCAAGTCGGCCGCCGGCGTCGTCACCGACGCCGCAAGCACCACCCAGGCTTGAGCTAGGGAGCCCGCCCGCTCGGGCGGGCTCCTATGCTTGGCTTCGACCGTGCCTGCCGCGCCCCTCTCCATCGCCCAGGTGTCACCCAACCGGCGCGCCCCCGGTAACCAGGTCACCGAATTCGTCGCGCGAGTCTCCGAGGAGCTGGAGCGGCGCGGGCACGAGGTTCTGCGGATTTCGACCGGGGATCCGGTCAAGAAGCTGCTCGGCTCCAAGCCGCTGGACATCGTCCATGTCCACGAGCCCTTCGCCCCCAGCGTCTCCTCGGCGGCGCTGCGCCACTCCTACTCGCTCAACGTCGCCACCTTCCACGCGCCGCAGGAGCGGGTCCTCTCGACCCAGGTCGCTCGGCCGCTGGTCGAGATCTTCTTCGGTCGCATCGACGCCCGCACCGTCACCAGCGCCGCGACGGCGGAGCTGCTCAACGCCTACTTCCCCGACTCCTACGAGTTGATCGAGCCCGCCGGCGGCGAGCGCGACTGGTCCGCGGTCGCGGCGGAGCTCGAGGCCGTCTACCGCCGCCTCCTCGCTCGCCGCCACAGCGACGAGGGCGACCCGGAGCTGCGGGTGCGGATCACCGAGCGGGAGCTGATCGAGGTCGACCTGCACATGCACACCGACCACTCGACCGACTGCGCGACCCCGGTCGAGGTGCTGCTGCAGACGGCGCGGGACCGCGGCCTCGGCGCGATCGCGATCACCGACCACAACGAGGTCTCCGGGGCGCTGGAGGCGCGGCGGATCGCCGAGGAGATGGACGACATCAAGGTGATCGTCGCCGAGGAGGTGAAGACCGCCGAGCAGGGCGAGGTGATCGGCCTCTTCCTCGAGGAGAAGATCCCGAAGGGCCTCTCGATGGTGGAGACGATCGCCGAGATCCGCCGCCAGGGAGGCCTCGTCTACGTCCCGCACCCGTTCGACCGCTTCCACTCGGTCCCCGACTACGAGCACCTGATCGACATCGTCGAGGAGGTCGACATCCTCGAGGTCTTCAACCCGCGGGTGGCGGTGACGGCGTTCAACGAAGAGGCCGAGCGCTTCGCCCGCAAGTACCGGATCGTCCCCGGCGCCGGCTCCGACAGCCATGTGGCGCAGGGACTGGGCAGCGTGCGGGTGCGGATCCACGATTTCGACGGCCCGGCCGAGTTCCTCGAGGCGATGCGCGACGCCGACATCACCCGCAAGCACAAGAACCTGGTCTACGTGCAGGCGCTGAAGCTGCTGCAGACGACGGGTCGCCCGAAGGCGCCGAAACGGCGCGTCCCCGACGCCAAGCCGGTGCGCGGCGGGCGTCCCCGTAAGCGCGGGTCGGCGAGCAAGAGCTGATGCAGCGGAGCCGCGGAAAAGGAGCCGCGCCGGCCTCGTCAAAGATGTCGTCGGCGATGCGAGGCACCGACGACGAGATCCGCGAGAAGTACCTGGAGCGTGCGATCCGCGAGCTCAACCAGATGAGCCGCGAGATCCAGGAGTGCCCGCATTGCCCCCGCGGCAGGCTGATGCCGGTGCTCGGCTCCGGCCATCCCCAGGCCGACGTCTTCATGATCAAGCACGCGCCGATGACCGCGGAGATCGAGGAGGGCGTCGCCTTCTACGGGCGGGCCGGCAACGCGCTGATGAAAAGCTTCAAGCGCCTCGGGATCGACCCGCTGGTCGTCTACGGGACGCTCTGCGTCAAATGCCCGATCGCCGAGCCCGACCTGGCGGCGCAGGAGTGCGTTGACCGCCTGGTCGAAGAGATGGCGATCGTGCAGCCGAAGATCGTCGTCATCATGGGCGAACCCGCCCTGCGCATCCTCAACGGACTCCAGGTCCCCCTCTCCCGCCCGGTCGAGCAGCGCGAGGGCGAGATCCAAGCTTTCACCCCGACGATCGACGCGCTCTACGTCCCCGACATCGACGACTCGCTCGACGAGGAGGGCGCCAAGCAACGCTTCTGGCGGGCGTTCCGGATGCTCGGGACGTGGTACGAGGACCTGCCTCCGTACTAGCGCGTCAGGAGGGGCCGGGCGCCCCTCCCATTTCGCTGGGATCTTCGCCGTTAACGGTGCAGCTCTCGCCGAGTGCTCCGCTGCGAAAATCAGGGACGCCGCTCATGGGAGGGGCACCCGGCCCCTCCTGACGGGCAAGCACGGCGACGAGTGTCGAGTTGTTCAGCCCTGAGATGGGAAAAGCGTCACTCGTCGGTCAGCTCACGGCTGGTCGGGAGCAGAGCCTAAGGAGCGCATCCGACTTTTACCCCGCCAGAGGGGGGTAAAAGTCGGATGCGCGAAACTCAAGGCGCGGCGGCGGCGGCTAGGGCGGTCATCGCCTCGACCCTGGCGCTGGCGAGGCCGCGGACGACGACGGTGTCGAGGGCGGTGTAGGCGGCGAGGGCGTCCTGGGCGGCGGCCGCGTTGGGGGCGGCGACGCCGACGGTGCCCTCGGGCTCGCCGAGGCGGTCGAAGTGGTTGCGGTAGCCGGGGTGGAGGTCGCGGTAGAAGGACTCCTCCTTGGCCAGGCGATCGGCGGCGTCGGGGCCGACGGCGGTGCGGACGTAGCCGAAGACCGGCGGCGCGTTGCGGCCGGCGTCGGCGGCCCCGGCCTCGACCTGCTCGCGGGCGCCGGCGGCGAAGTCGGGGGTCATCCAGTTGAAGAAGGCGCCGTCGTACTCGGATCCCGCCAGCGCGCACATCTTCGGGCCCATCGCGGCGAGGACGAGGCGGACGCCGGGCAGCTTCTCGCGCAGCTCCGGCAGCGACTCGCGCATCGCCGTCAGCGGCTTCTTCGAGAAGCCGGCGCCGACGCCGAGCCAGAGCCGCGATGGGTCGAGGCCGACGCGGTCGATGTCGGCGGCAATCTCCTCCGGCTGGGTGCGGTCCAGCGCGATCACGGCGACGCCGAGGTCGAGCTGCGGCGCCGCGGCGGCGAACTCCGTCAGGGTCTCCAGGCCCTTGGCGCCGGGGTGGTCGTTGGACCACATCGAGGCGTAGCCGAGCTCGGCGCAGCGGGCGGCCAGCGGTCGCGCGACCTCGGGATCGAGCCCGGCGGCGACTCCGAACCCGCGGCTCATCGGGACGCCCTCTCGCCTCGCTTCACGCGCGCCAGCCTACAGCTACGCGACACTCCCGCGAGGAACGATCCAGCGCGTGTCTTGACCGGTCAGCTTGGCGATCCGATCGAAGTCGGCGTCGTAGTGGAGGACGGCCAGCCCAGCCCGCTCCGCGCAAGCGGCGACGAGCAGGTCTGGCAGCGGCACGGCACGGTGCTGAGAGCGCTCGGCGAGCATCGCCTGTACCTCCAGTGCCCGGCGAAGGCTGACCTCCTCCAGCGGCACTCGCGGCATGCCTCGCAAGGCCTCGGCAAGGGCACGGTAGGTCGCTCGGCTGCTGGCGCTGTAGAGCAGCTCCAGATCCACGATGCCAGAGGTGGCGATCTCCCCCGCGATCAGAAGCGGCTCCAGGACGGCGCGAACCTCGGGCCGGGTGTCGCGCCTGGTCAGCGCGCTCTTGTCGGCGAGGAAGGTTGGCATCCGGCGCTCAGCGCCAGGCGCCGGACATGACCTCGGGGTCGTCCAGCTCTAGCGCCCCGGGCCTGAACAGCAGCTCCACCAGCGTCTTTCGCTGACGCAGCTTGATGACTTCGGAGAGTGCCGCGTCGACGGTGTCGGTGAGCGTCTCGGTGCCGAGAACCTCCTTGGCCGCGTCGACCTTTGCGGTGTCGATCTCAAAGGAAGTCTTGCGTCTGGAAGCCGTGCTCACGCTCACAAGATAGCGAAAAGGATTTACCTCAGATAGCGACTGGTCCGAGATCCCCTCTCTCAAACAGCGCGACGCACTCGATGTGCGGGGTCTGGGGAAACATGTCGACCGGCCTCACCCGCCGCAGCCTGTAGCCGGCCTCGGTGAGCTGGGCGGCGTTGGGGGCGAGCGTGGTCGGGTTGCAGGAGACGTAGACGATCTTCGGCGCCTCGCACTCCAGGACCCGCCGCACGATCTTCTGCGAGAGGCCGGCCCGGGGCGGGTCGATGACGACGACGTCGGGCTTGCCGGCCTGCTCCAGCAGCGGCCGCACGCCGGTGCGGGCGTTGGCGGCGACGAAGCGGGCGTTCTCGATCTTGTTGCGCCTGGCGTTGCGCTCGGCGTCGGCGATCGCCTCGGGGACGATCTCCAGCCCCCAGACCTCGCCCGCCCGGGCGGCCAGCGTCAGGCCGATCGTGCCGATCCCGCAGAAGAGGTCGAAGACGCGCTCGCGGCCGCTGAGCCCGGCGAACTCGGCGACCACCGCGTAGAGGCGCTCGGCCATCTCGGTGTTGGTCTGGAAGAAGGCGCCGTGGGACATCTCCAGCTTCAGCCCGCAGAGTTCCTCGCGCAGCCGCTCCTCGCCGAGGGCGCCGGTCGGGCCGTCGGTGCCGCCCGAGTCGCCCTCGATCACCGTGTGGAGGTCTACCGGCGGCCGCGGCAGGCGGGAGGCCGAGGTGACGAGGCGGGTCTGGATCTGGGCGGTCCGGCGCCCCTCGCGGACGACGAGGTTGCGCAGGATCCCCTTGCGGGAGCGGCGGTCATACGGGGCAATCGACTCCAGCCGCGCCCATTCGCGCACCTCGTTGCGGGCGGCGTTGCCGGCCTCGGAGGCGAGCTGGCAGTCGTCGACGTCGACGATCAGGTCCCAGCGGCCGCGGGCATGGAAGCCGAGAACCGTCTCGCCGTCGACCTCGCCGAAGGAGTACTCGAGCTTGTTGCGATAGCGCCACTGTTCCACCGCGGGCACGGTCTCCTCCAGCTCGAATCCCTCGAGGTCGCCGATCCGGCGCAGCGCCTCGCCGACCTGCTCGCTCTTCTCGGCGAGCTGGCGCTCGTAGGGGAGGCCCTGCCAGGGGGCGCCCGGGCAGGGCTCGCCGCCGTGAACGCAGCGGTCGGGGACGCGGTCGGCCCCCGGCCGCAGCAGCTCGACCGTGCGCGCCTCGGCGAAGCGCTTCTTGCCTTTTGTGACTTCCGCCCGGACGCGGTCTCCGGGCAGCGCCCCGGAGACGAAGACGACCAGGCCCTCGGCACGGGCGACGCCGCGCCCGCCGAAGGCGAGCGAGTCGACCTCGACCTCGAGCAGCTCTCCGCGACGGGGACCGCGGGCCGCCGGCTTGGTGCCGAGGGCCTCGCTCACCTACCCGAGTTTTTTCCGCGCCCGCTGTGCTGCCTGGGTCGCCTGTTTGCGGACGGGCTCGGCCTTGCCGCTGACCTCTTTGCGGGCCTGCTTGATCATGCGTTCCAGCTCTTTCAGCAGCGCGTCCGTCTGTTTGCGGCCGCGTTTGACCAGGTCGCCGAGCATCTTCTCGGCATCGCCGCGCGTCATCCGGCCGCGCTTGACGGCGTCGTCGATGACCTCCTGGATGCGGTCGCGGCTGAGGGTGACGCTCTGCTCCAGGCTCTCGCGGAACTGCGCGACGCTCTTGTCGAAGCCGGCCGTGGCCTCACTCTTGGCGCGTTTCGGCGCCGCTTTCTTGGCGGCCGTTTTGCGCGGCGAAGCTTTTTTCGCTTTCGGTTTCGCTTTCGGTTTTGCGGCTTTGGCTTTTTTGCTGGATTTCCCTGACGCTTTTTTCTCGGCCATCTCGAAGTGCCTCCAGACTGGTTTGCCCGCGGGTGTGCACTACGAATATGTCAACTCCGCAGCAGCCGTGGCTCGGCCGCAGCGAATCTTGCTTCCACCGGAGCGTGGTCGGAGAGGCGCAGGGCGCGGCCGTCGAGTGGCAGCTCGCGGCGCTCGGGGGCCCAGGCGGTGGGTGGCTCGACCACCTCGAGCCCGCGAGTCAGCAGGTGGTCGATCGCCCGCGGCGCGGTCGGCGCCGCCAGCCCGAACTGCTCCCGCAGGCGCCCGAAGACCTCCGGGTCCTCGGCGGGACGGAGGTTGAGGTCGCCGCCGAAGATCAGCGGCGACCCCCCGGCCCACTCGCAGGCGGCGCGGGCGGCCCGCAGGACGTCCTCGATCGCCAGGCTCGGCTGGTCGTTGGATGCGTGCAGGTTGGCGATGCAGACGCCGGAGGCGGTCCGGGTGAACGCCATCGAGCGCCGCTCCGGCTCGCCCTCGTGGATCTCCAGCTCGCGGCGCTCGGCGATGCCGCCGAGCCGGCCGGGGACGCGGACCAGGGTCAGGTTGGAGCCCCCCTCGCCGGAGGCCATCAGGTCCGGGTTCTGGCCGGCGAGCAGCCCCCGCAGCGGCCCCAGCGAGTTGCGCGAGGTCAGGGCCCGGTGCGCCTCGGCGCCGCAGGCCCGGGCCAGGGGCGTGGCGAAGCGGGGCGGGCACTCCTGCAGCAGGGCGACGTCCCAGGCGGTCGCGGCGAGCAGGGTCGCGAACTCGGTCGTGAGGTCACGGTTGACCTGCACGTGGGTGGCGTTGCGCTCGTCGAACCGCAGCAGGCGCGAGCGCCAGCTGCGCAGCTCCGGGTCGGGTGGGAAGTCCCGCCCGTGGAACAGGTTCCAGGCAATCGCCGTGAGCTCCACCACCCGTAGTATCCGCGGCTTGACGCGAGACTTCCTCACGGGCGAAGAGCTCGGCGCCTTCGAGCTGGGAACGCTGCTCGACCGCGCGGCGCAGCTGAAAGCCGGCCGCGGCGAGCGCCTCGGCGTCGATTCCCTGGCCGGGCGCAGCGTCGCCCTCGTCTTCGAGAAGCCCTCGACGAGGACCCGGATCTCCTTCGAGGTCGGGGTCGCCGAGCTGGGCGCGACGCCGGTCGTCCTGCGCGGCGACGAGATGCAGATCTCCCGCGGCGAGTCGATCGGCGACACGGCCCGGGTGCTCTCGCGCTACGTCGATGCGATCGTGATCCGCTCCGGCTCCCACGAGGCGGTCGCCGAGCTGGCCGCCGTCGCGGACGTCCCCGTCGTCAACGGCCTCACCCCGCTGCACCACCCCTGCCAGGCGCTGGCGGACCTGCTGACCCTGCGCGAGCGCTTCGACGGCCTCGACGGCCTCCGCCTCGCCTACGTCGGCGACGGCAACAACGTCGCCCGCTCGCTGGCGATCCTTGGTGAGCTCGCCGGGGTCGAGGTGGTCGTCGCGGCCCCGCCCGGATACCAGCTGGAGGAGGGCCACGGAGCGAAGCTGACCGGCGACCCCCGCGCCGCCGCCGACGGCGCCGACGCCCTCTACACCGACGTCTGGGTCAGCATGGGCGACGAGGCCGAGGCGCAGCGGCGGCGAGCCGACCTCGCGCCCTTCCGCCTCGACGCCGACCTGCTCGGGGCGGCCAAGGACAGCGCGGTCGTCCTCCACTGCCTGCCGGCGCACCCGGGAGAAGAGATCACCGCCGACGTCCTCTACTCCGACGCCTCCGCCGTCTGGGACCAGGCCGAGAACCGCCTCCACGCGCAGAAGGCGCTGCTGGAGGCACTGCTCGCTCCCTAGCCGGGGCGCTCACTCATGTACCCGCGAATCGAGATCGGCCCGGTGACGCTGCAGACCTTCGGCCTGATGTTCGCGCTCGCCTTCCTCGCCGCCGGGGCGCTGGTCTGGAAGCGGCTGGAGGAGATCGGCAAGCCGGGCGACTGGGCTTACGAGATGGGGTTCTCGGCGCTGATCGGCGGCGTCGTCGGCTCCCGGGTCTACTTCATCGTCCAGAACTACAGCGACGTCAAGGACGACCTGCTCGGCAACCTCTTCTCCGGCGCCGGCCTGGTCTGGTACGGCGGCGCGATCGGCGGCGCCCTCGCCGTCATCGCCTGGGCCTGGTACCGCGACTTCCTCGAACTCGCCCTGCTCGACCTCGCCGCCCCCGCCCTGGCGCTGGGCTACGCGATCGGCCGCGTCGGCTGCCAGCTCTCCGGCGACGGCGACTACGGCAAGCCCTGGGACGGGCCCTGGGCGATGTCCTACCCCGACGGCACCGTGCCGACCGATCGCACCGTCCACCCGACGCCGATCTACGAGACCCTGGTGATGGGCCTCGGCGCCTGGCTGCTCTGGCAGCTGCGCGAACGCGTCCGGGCCGGGGTCCTCTTCGCCATCTACCTCGTCTACGCGGGCACCGAGCGCTTCCTGGTCGAGTTCCTGCGCCGCAACACCGAGGAGGCGGCGGGGTTGACGACCGCACAGCTCGAGAGCCTGGGGATGATGGTCGCCGGAGCGCTCTGGATCGCTATCGTGATCCGCCGGCACGGAGGCATCGGGCGCCAGGTGGCGAACGATGCCGTGCAGCCCGCAGCCTGAACGGACTCAAATGATCGGTGCTATCTTGCGCAAGAACTTTGGAGCGGTCAATCTAGGGAGGATCGGCGAGCCATGGCGGCTGTAGACGTGCAAAGTCAGGAGGGGCCGTCCGCGCGCACCTTGAGCGCGGTGCTCGACGATGCGGCGGAGCGAATCGCCGCCGCGGGCGTCGAGAACGCGCGCGCCGACGCCGAAGTCCTGGTCGCCGACGCACTCGGCGTGAAGCCGACGGCGCTGTCGGTCGACAGCGCCGGTGAGATCCCCTCCGAGGTCGTCGAGGCGATCGACGAGCGGGTTCGCCGCCGTGTCGATCGCGAGCCGATGGCCTACGTCCTCGGCCGCGCTCCCTTCCGCGCCCTCGAGATCGCCGTCGACGAGCGAGTGCTGTGGCCGCGGCGCGAGACCGAGCTGCTGGTCGAGGTCGCCGTCGAGCTGCCCGAGGGCGCCCGCGTCCACGAGGTCGGCACCGGCTCCGGCGCGATCGCCCTGGCCCTGATCTCCGAGCGGCCCGACCTCAAGGTCACCGCGTCCGACCTCTCGCCGGAAGCCGTCGAAGCCGCCCGCGAGAACGCCGAGCGCCTCGGCCTCGACCTCGACGTCACCGTCGCGGTCGGCCTGCCCGACTCGCTCGAGGGCGTCGACCTCGTGATCGCCAACCTTCCCTACGTCACCGACTCGACCATCTTCGAGCGCTCGCCCGAGATCCAGAAAGAGCCGCGGATCGCGGTCACCGGGTCCTGCGGCGAGGACGGGCTCGGAGTGATCCGCGGCCTGATCGAGGAAACGCCCTCCGGCTGGCGGCTGGCGATGGAGCACGACACCCACCACGGTCCCGCGATGCGCGAGCTGCTGCGCGACGCGGCTACCCTTCAGGACTATGAAGGTGACGAGCGGGTGACTGTCGGCTTCGCTCCATGAAGCACGACTCGAGGTCCTAACGCCATGAGCGAGGCCCCGACGCGGGCCGAGCCGGAAGCGGACTCGGTGGCCGAGCCCTCGGCGGGCTCCACCGTGGAGCAGCGCCGGGCGAAGATCGAGCGGCTGCGCGAGGCCGGCGTCGACCCCTACCCCCACGCCTTCGAAGACCGCGACCACATCGCCGAGATCCTTTCCGCCCACGACCCCGCGGAGCTGGGGGAGGGGGAGCACGAGGAGTTCTCCTGCCGGGTCATGGGCCGGGTCACCGGCAAGCGCGGCCACGGCAAGACGGCCTTCCTCGACGTCCGCGACATCACCGCGACGATCCAGGTCTACGCGCGCCGGGACGAGCTCGGCGAGGAGGCCTTCGGGCGGATCGAGGACCTCGACGTCGGCGACCTGGTCGGCGTCGAGGGCGTGATCCACGTCACCAAGCGGGGGCAGCTGGCGATCGGCGTCCGCGAGTGCACGCTGCTGGCCAAGGCGCTGCGCGACCCGCCGGACCTCTTCCACGGCATCTCCGATCCGGAGACGCGCTACCGGCAGCGCGAGCTGGACCTGATGGCGAACGAGACCTCGCGCGAGGTGTTCAAGACGCGGGCGAAGCTGCTGGCGGCGATCCGCGAGCACATGAACGAGCGCGGCTGGGTCGAGCTGGAAACGCCGGTCCTGCAGCGACTGACCGGCGGCGCCGCGGCGCGGCCGTTCATCACCCACCACCACGCGCTCAACCGCGAACTGTTCCTGCGCACCGCGACCGAGCTCTACCTGAAGCGGGCGATCGTCGGCGGCTTCGAGGACGTCTACGAGTTCGGCAAGTTCTTCCGCAACGAGGGGATGTCGCCGCAGCACAACCCCGAGTTCACGATGCTGGAGATGTTCGTCGGCGGCGCCGACTACAACGGCGTCATGGCCTTCATCGAGACCCTGGTCTCCAGCGTCGTCGAGAGGATCATGGGCACGACCAAGGTCGAGCGCGACGGGCAGACGATCGACTTCGCCGCGCCGTGGCCGCGGGTGAAGCTGCGCGACGAGCTGCTGCGCGAGGCCGGCATCGACATCTACGAGGCGAGCCGCGACGAGCTGGCCGAGGTGGCCGGCGACGACGCCGAGCCCAACGCCGACTGGGCCGCGCTCGTCGACACCCTGCAGGGCAAGATCGTCGAGCCGAAGCTGATCCAGCCCACCTACATCATCGACCTGCCGATCGAAATCTGGCCGCTGGTGAAGGTGCATCCGGACGATCCCAAGATCTGCGAGGCCTTCGACGGGATCGTCGCCGGGATGGAGATCGTCGGTGGCGGCACCGACCTCAACGATCCGATCGAGCAGCGCGAGCGCTTCATCAAACAGCGCGAACGGCAGGAATCCGGCGCCGAGGAGGACCCGCATCCCCACGACGAGGAGTTCGTGCGGGCGCTCGAATACGGGATGCCGCCGGCGAGCGGCTGCGGCCTCGGCATCGACCGCCTGCTGATGATCATGACCGGACAGAAGACGCTTCGGGACGTGATCATCTATCCCACCATGCGCGAGTCCCAAGAGGGGACCTGAGGTCGTAGGACCAAGCGAGGGCGTGCCGGCGGCGGAGCGACAGTGCTTTGCACGGCGCGGAGCCGACGGCACGGCCTCGCGCCGTGTCCTATGACCTCAGGAGGCCGCCGTCGATGGGGATGACGGTGCCGGTGATGTAGGCGGCGCGCTCGGAGCAGAGGAAGGCGACGAGGTCGCCGTACTCCTCGGGGGTGCCGAGCCGGCCGGCCGGGATTTCCGTGCGAGCGGCCTCTTCGGCCTGCTCCAGCGACCCGCCGGCGGCGATCATGCGGTCGGTCGCGAAGCGCCCGGTGGCGACGGTGTTGACCGTGATCCCGTCGGCCGCGACCTCGCGCAGAGCGTCTTCAGGAAGCCGACCGCGGCCATCCGGTGGGCGTTGGAGAGGTTGAGGTGGGGGATCGGCTCGCGGGTGGAGGTCGAGCCGACGTTGACGATCCGCCCCCAGCCGCGGTGGCGCATCCCCGGCACGACCCCGCCGGCGAGGATCCGCGGTGCCAGCACCAGCGAGCGGTAGGCGTGCTCCCATTCGTCGATGCCGTGGTCGAGCGCCCCGCCCGACGGCGGCCCGCCGGCGTTGGCGACGAGGATGTCGATCGAGCCGACCTTCTCGGCGACCTCGGCTGGCAGCCCCGCCATCCGCTCGCTGTCGGAGGCGTCGGCGACGAATGGCGTCGCCCTCTCGCCGATCTCGGCAACGGCTTCGTCCACTCGCTCCGACGAGCGGCTGGCGATCGCGACCCGCGCCCCCTCCCGTGCCAGCACCCCCGCGATCCCGCGGCCGATGCCCCGGCTGGCGCCCATAACCAGCGCCACGCGCCCCTCCAGCCCCAGATCCATTCCGCCAGCCTAGCCCCGGCAGAAACGCTCAAAACCCGTTGCGCGGGTACGATGCCCGATGGGCGCCCGTAGCTCAGTGGTCAACGGTTCCTTACGGGGGGCCAAAGAGCGTCGGTCTTTCAAGCCGAAGGTCGCGGGTTCGACTCCCGTCGGGCGCATTCCACGCTGTTCCTCTGAGAGCCGGGCATTGCCCGCTCCAGAGCCAGATCCTCGGTCTCGGCTCTGATCGGCGTTCCGTTGGCTTCCGGGCGGTTCCGTGGCGTTCCGGCGGGTGAGAGTCGCATTTCAGTCACATTTCGCCGGGCGACGGCAGGCCTATTCGCGCTTCTCCGAGAGCTTCGCCAGCTCGGAGATAGAGACGCCCAGGGCGGCGGCGATGTCACGGGCGGTTGCCCAGGTCGGGTTGGCGTGGCCTGCCTCGATATGGGAGAGCGTCGGGACCGCAATGCCTGCTCGCTCGGCCAGAGCCTCCTGCGTTTCCCGCTTCTTCTCGCGCAGTTGGCGGATTGCGGTTCCAAGCCCCGGCTGTGGTCGCGATGAGTGCCGCATTCCCAAGGGACATTTTCAGAAGCGCATCCGGTCAAAAACGTGCTTAGCACATGTGCTATGTCCCTGCTACGCTGACCCACACCAAAGAAAGCGGCCCCCGGCCGGCGGTGGAACGCCAACCGGGGGCCTGACCACAAGGAGAGCAAGCCTCCTCATGGCTAACCAAGACCCTCATGGAGACCCGAAGAAGAGCCGGGGCGGCCGCGAGCCGGCGCCACCCCGGCTTCCGACTAGTAGCGGTAGCGGATGGTGAAGAGCGGATCGTTCTGCCAGGTCCAGCCGATGAGGTGGCGGCCGGCAAGGTCGCACTCGACCTTGGTGGCAATTTCGCTGCCCGGGTTGGCCGGATCCGTGAGCCCAACTGCGCTGACCACCGAAGTCGCCCGCGGCAGGATGCCGAGCAGACCGATTGAGCCCCCGGCCTGGATCACGAACGAGGGCAAGGGGCCGATCACACTGAACTCGAAGACGCGGTCTTCGACTTTCGGCGCTGCGATCTCGTAGAAGAGGCGCAACTTGCGCTCCCCCGGCTTGACCCGGACCACCGCGGCCGAGATGCCGTCGGCACAGCGACCCAGCTGGGTCGCCACCTCCTTTTGCTCCTTCTTGGAGGTGCCGTCGGCGAGGGCTTCCAGCCGCTCGACCAGCTCAGCGTCATACGCAGAGCGCTCGACTGGGTCGAAGTGGAACACGATCCCGTCTTTGACGTGCTCATCGGTGTAGCGGACGATCGGTTTCTGCTGTGCTTCACCAGCCATCGGCAAGAGCAGCAGCGCCTCCTCGGCAGCGATATCGGCGGCGAGCTCCAGGTTGCTCGTGATCATGACTTGATCACGGTCATGGCTGCCGTCTCCTTTGGAGACCACGTCGATCACCGTGTCGATCTGTTTGATGGGAATGTTGACTACGTCCTCGAATGCCACTTCTTGACGCCTCCTATCTGCCACCAGGTGTGGCACGTTGGTTTTGAGCCTGAAACGCCGCTCAGATCAAGTCCCTGCCCAGTCCGCCTAATCCGTTGACGACACCGTTCAGTGATGGTTGCGGCTCCTTGTCCGCCTTCATTCACTAAAGACCGGGGACGGGGACCGATTTCCAACTGCGCTAGGAACCGCTAAGTTTGGCCGTGAGGCGCGCTTGGTCGACCGCGATAGACAGGACGTCGCGACTGACCTGAAACAGCTGGCGTAAACGATCAAACTCGGGCGTCTCTGCAACCGCTGCGCGCAGCATCAAGGGGGGTACTAGGAGGGCTCCGGCAAAGGCATTGGCTTCGCGCTCGGCTTGGCTACCACGGACGCCGTGGCTGGTGTGCAGGCGCACATGACCGATCTCATGCGCGATCGAGAAACGCTGACGCACCAGGCGGTGGTCCTTGTTGATGCGAATCCGCCCTTCGCGGAGCTCACCATCGACATTTCCGAGGCCCTCGTAGGCAATGGGCAGACCGAGCGCGGCGGCGATCGCTACAACGTCGACCGGCGGCTTGATGATCGCTTGCTCAGCTAGCAGCCCTGCGGCGGCTGCACGGGCCTCGGCGACGGGGTTGACGCTACGGGCCGGAGGTTCGGGGACGCTCGGTTCTTCCTCCGCGAGCGACACCGTCCCGTCTTCGCTGCAATTTGGGCAGGGGCTGAGCTCGGCCAGGCGGGCACGGTCGAAAAACTCCTCTTCGCACTCGCTGCAGTAATACGTCGGCATCAACTGCGTCCTTCTTCGACCAACGAGACGATCTCTCGTACGTAGATTTCGAGAGCGGTCCGCTGAGCCTGAGTTGGCTCATGGCGCTCGCTCCCGCCCTTGCCTCTCCGGTCCTGTAGCCGCCGCTCAACGCTGGCCGGCGCGCGGCGTATGGCGACCTCCTGATCGGGTAGCCCCGTCTCTGCAGGAAAGGCCGACCAGATGACGCTGTCCGGAAGCAGTTGCTCGGCTTCCTCGGCTTCGATGTCGGTCGCCAGGATCAGCTGCGAAATGCGGTCGACCGAATGCGCTGGGGCGAGCGGTTGAATCTCGTCGTGAAGGACGCAGATCAGATCGGGCTTGGACCACCCAAGGTCGGTGGCGAGGTCCGAGGGGTCGGTGCCGGTTCCCTCGAGCCAGTCCGAAAGTCGGGGCCCGAAACCCGCCTCCTCGCCTGCCGGCAGCGCGGGATCCTCGGAATCGCTCCAGTAACGTCGCGCGCGAAGCCCCTCGGCCTCCTGGAAGAGCAGGCGGGGATCGCTCTCGGCGAGCAGCGATGGACCGGTGCCGACCTCGGGTCCCGCTCCATCCGCCCGAAGCGCCTCGTAGAGAGCAAGCAACCTCTCACGTGGGACTGGCTCCAACGCACCGAGGCTCTCGGCCAGCTGAGCGCTATTAACACGCCCGTGGTTCCAGACCTCGGCGATCACTGCGTAGCCGAGAGGGCCGTCCTCCGGATCGAGAATCAAGTCCCACTCGGCCGCTTCGGAAGTCTCTCTAGTCAAAGGCGCTACTTGGAGGGCGCCGTCATCCCCAGTCGCAAGCACAGCAGCCAGCATCAGTTCGCCTTCACCATTCCCGTCTCGAAGGGCTACTAGCTCACCGACTTCGCGCTCGCTCAAGGGCTCTCGCGTTGGCAAAGGCGCCTCTCCAAAGTTGGGCGGCTCGTTAGGTGCCCTGGCTGCCTCGGGAAGATCGCCAGCCAGCGCCACCAGGGCCTGGCAACGCCGGCAGTCGCGGGTGTGCTCAATGGCCTCAAGACTGCCGCTGAGCAGTTCAAACGTTGATGGACAATCCCGACTCATCTCACCTCATGCACTTTCCTAGTTTGCGCCGTTTCATCTATCTATGGACAGCGCGTCGAGCAGCTTTTCCAACATTAGGTCTCTGGTTACGCCATCAATGCAGTGCTTGTCGATCAGCGGTGCCGCTGAGCGCAGGGCGTTGTCGGCGGTGCCCCGCGAGACGCCGAGTGCGTCCGCGATCTGCTCAAGGGTCTTGCCCTCCGCGCGCAGCACTATGGCCTCAAGCTGACGCAGACCGAGCTCGGCGACCAGCGCCGCCGCTGCAGCCTGTACGGCGTCGGCATCTGGCTCCCCCTCCTCGATCACGGCACCGCTGTGCTCCTCACGCAGCTCTATCTCAGGCAAGGCCCCGAGATCGAAGCGCTCGCGATAGACCACTGCGAGATGGGAGATCGTCAGCAGTCGTCCGCCTGCAATAAAGAGACCCCGTAGGAACTCGCGTAGCGTCTCGGTTGAGAGCACGGGACTCGCTCGCTCGACTGACTGCGAATAGCGAAAGATTGGCATCGGACCCAGGGAGTAGGCAAGGGACACGAGTTCAGAGTCGGCGCCCTGAAAGGGCTCGGGCGACTCCCACTCGTCTAGTCCCCACCAGCTGTCGGAAGGCCGACGCTGGGGGAGCCACTCGCGGAACTCCTCGTCCTCGCGCAGCAGCGCGCCACTTCGGCTGATGAGGTTGTCGAGTTCGCCCCGCTCCTTGGAGTTCTCGAGATAGTGGCGGAAATTTCGCTCCAGGGAGAGGAGAAAGGGTCGGGGATCCTCAGCCAGGTCGAAGGCCGCGAGTAGGGCGTTGGTCGAAAGCAGCCGTCGCGCGATCCAGCCGTGTAAGGCATCCTCCAGCGACTCGCGATCCCATCGCCCGCTTGGCGAATACGCAGGTGCGAGCCGAGCACCGAATACCAGGACCGACACCAGACGGTGGAGCAGGCCATAGAGCTCGCCGTCGATCTCCCCGGTGGCCCGGAAGCGCTCCCGCAGTCTCAGAAACGTGTCGCGATTGATCATTTCAGGGGTAGGCCTGCGCTATTACGGCCTCGAGGTACGGCTCGGGTAAATGGCCCATTGGCTCCCCGCGAAGGACGATCGAGAGCCGTACGTTCGCTGCGCGAGGAACAAAGCAGCCTTCCTCAAGGCCATCGACGGCCCCCTCAGGAACCAGCACGCCCCGCTCCATATTGGTGCTCTGGGGGACCACGCGCACCAGCATGCCGACGGTGTTGACCACGACGTAAGGGCGGTTGCGTTTCGGGTTGTTCGCACTGAAGCCGGTATCGATGTCATCGAGCTTGAGTATCTCCCCGCGCAGCGGGGGTGGCGGCGATGCAATCTCCTCAGCTGCGCTCAAGGTCTAAGTCGGCTTCGAGTGAACCCAAGGGGTACCTTAATCCGTACGGCAGCGATCCGCCCCAAAGGGGAGTCGCCGCTGATACCTGGGCGCCTCTTTGACGGCCGCGCCTGCCGAGCGCTAACTTCGAACCGATGCTGGTGCGCGTGAAGGATCTGAAGGAGGGCCCTGAGGGGCCATTCGCGGTCGTTCTCGACCCGCAGACGAATCAGCCACGGTCACTTCCGATTTGCGTTGAGGACGCCAATGCCATCGCGGTGGAGTTCAGGCGCGAGGGGCCGCGTATCGCCGCCGCGGCAGCGGCGGGTTTCCCGGTCCCCGGCGCAATCCCCTTCGAGTTAGGTGAGGAGACCGCGGGACCCCCCCGCCACCGGCCACCGTTCGGAAGCGCACCTGGGACGCTTGCGTGACCATGAGTCGATTCGACCGCCCATCAGGTCGGATTTCAGTCACAGAACCGCGCAAACCGCTCTAGAAAGCGCCCGCCCCTAATCCTTCAATCGGGAGGAACTTAGCTCTCTGATGCGTATCCGGCTCGCTCCACACCGAGCGGCGCAACGGCGCGAGAGGAGCCGCATGATCGCGGGAACGGGAGCTCCCCAGCGCCGCATCCGACTTTGACCCCACCCCACTGTGGTCAAAGTCGGATGCGGCGCCCGGCCGCGGCCCAGATGGAGCCAACCGGATACGCACTAGCTCTCTAG